>JAJZGO010000037.1 GCA_021798415.1 Thermoplasmata archaeon
CAGCCCGAACCTCGTCGTCCGGGCGGTCGGCTCCGGCCGCTTTTGCCCGAGCGACGTCCCCGAGATCCTCGAGTTCGTGCGCGCGGCTCCGCCCCGGGCGCTCGCGGTCGGCATGGGGGCGGGCGCGCACCCCGAGACGATCGAGGCGCTCCGCACGTTACTGCGGGAGCTCGTCGGAACGGTCCCGCTCGTCGTGGACGCCGACGCGCTCGCCGCGCTTCCCACGGCCGAGGAGATCGCCGAGCGCCCGGCGTCGGCCGGCCTCGTCGCGACGCCCAACACGGGCGAGTTCGAGCGGGTCTTCGGCGGCGTCGCCGGTGGCCCACGGGAGCGGACGAGCGCCGACGTCGCCCGCATCGCCGCGGAGCGCCGGCTCATGTTGCTCGTCAAGGGACCTTCGGACCTGGGCTCGGACGGGGAGAGCTCGTTCGAGAACGCGCACCACCACGCGGCGATGACCGTCGCGGGGGCGGGCGACGTGCTCGCCGGAGTGGTCGCGAGCCTGCTCGCCCAGGGACTCTCCCCGCTGCACGCCGCCCGCCTCGGCACGTACTGGACCGGCGAGGCGGGCCAGCGCGCGGCGGCGCGCCGGGGGTTCGGGCTGCTCGCGACGGACGTCCTCGACGAACTGCCGGCGGCGCTGGTCGCGGGGCTCGAGCGGGTCCACCGCGCCGTGTAGAAGCGCGCGACGCGGGGGCGCCCGCCGCGCGCTAGGACCGACGGCCTCGGCCGGGGGATTCCCCGGCTAGGCGTAGCGGACGCGGCCCCGGATCGCCTTCGCCCGCGCTCGGACGGCCGACTCACCGCCGGGGTTTCCTTCGGCGTACCCCTCGTGGAACGACCGGACGAGCTGGTCCGCGTTCGAGTGCAGCGCGCGGAGGTCCTCCTCGACCAGATGGAGGTCGATCCCGAGCTCCTCCACGCCCGGGTTGCGCGAGCCCATCGAGAGGTCGAGGAAAGCGGGCGGCTGGAGCGGACCGTTCGGGAACAGCACGTTCGAGCTCGTGAGGTCGCCGTGGGCGATCGACCCGGCGTGCAGTCGTCCCAGCGCGAGGCCGAACCCGCGGACCGCCGTGACCAGGGAGGATGCCGGGACCGCGGGGTCCTCGAGGAGCTGGCGGAGCGTCGGTCCCGGCAGCTCCTCGAGGATCAATCGGTGGCGAGGGAGGTCGATGTCGTAGACGATCGGGGTCCGCACGCCGAGTCGACGCGCATCGACGAGCAGGCGCGCCTCGGTCCGGGTCCGCTCGCGCCTCAACCGCTCGTCGAGCGCCTTCGGACGGTAGGACTTGAGGTCGCGCTCCTTGAGGAGGGCCGGGAACCCCCACCAGTCGACCCGACGGATCGTGGCTTCCGCGCCGCGGGAGAGCGGCGGCTCGGTGGCGGGGGGGTCGTCCATCGGACCCTAGCGGCCCTTCCGGGCCTGGAGGCTGCGGGCGATCGCCTCGCGCGCGAGGCGGGCCGCGAGCGCGCTCGTGTTGCCGTTGTCGTAGTGCGGGCTCACTTCCATGATGTCGAGACCCGCGAGCCGGGGTGCCGCCTGGTCGATGACGTACTTCACGTCGCGCGGGGTGAGGCCGAACGGCTCGGGGGTGCCGGTCCCCCCGGCGTACGCGGGGTCGATCGCGTCGATATCGAGCGAGAGGTAGATCCGCTCCGTCTTCAACATGTTCAGCGCCCGCTGGACGGACGCCGAGATCCCCTCCTTCGCGATCTCGTGGGCGGTCACGAAGGACATACCGATCGACCGGTTGTCGTCGACCTCCTCGTGCGACACCGACCGGACCCCGAGGACGACGATGTTGCGTGCGCCGACCTTCTCGAGGATCCGGCGGGCCGAGCAGGCGTGGCTGCGCGCGTCGCCGAGGTAGCTTGCTCGGAAGTCCATGTGCGCGTCCAGGTAGAGGACCCCCAGGCTCGGCGCGTCGTCCGGATACGCCTCGACGACCGGTGGGGAGCAGGCATGGTCTCCGCCGAGGACGATCGGGACCTTCTTCGCCGCGTAGATCGGCCGGATCTCCTCCCGCAGCGCCCCGACCATGTCCGCCGCGCTGCCGAACTCCTCGGTGTTGCCGAGGTCGTGGATCGGGGCGTCGGAAAGGTCGATGCCGGTCTCGAGGTCGTAGGACTCGAAGTTCCACGAGTGCATCCGGATCGAGTCCGGGCCGAAGCGGGCGCCCGGCCGGAACGATGTCGTCCGGTCGAACGGGACCCCCACGATGACGAACTCGGCGTCCTCGAAGGATGCCCGGGCGTCGGCGAACGTCGTCGGCCGCTGCACGACCGGGCGACAGCCGTGCCCTATAAGAATCGGCGCCTTGCCCGAGGGGCTACGGCGGGCCGGTCGCGCTCGCGGGCGGGCGGTGGAGGCGACCCCGAACGGTCGGCCCGCCGTACACGAGCTGGAGGGCGACCAACGAGACCAGGGTCGCCCCGATCGCCATCGCGAGGAGCCCGGGATACCCGCCGAACTCGATCGCGACCGCGCCGGCGAGCGGACCGAGGCTCCAGAGGGAGGAGTTGATGAGGGCGAAGACGCCCAGGTACTCCGCCCGGCGGTCCGCCGGAGCCATCCGGGCGACCCAGGCGTTCATCCCCGGATTGAGCCACGAGATCCCCGCGCTGCGAACCGCCTGCGCGGGAACGACCTCTTCCCACGTCGTCGCGGCCAGGAAGATCCCGTACGAGGCGAGGCTCAGCACCGTCCCGTACCAGATCCCACGGATCTCGCCCAGACGGTCGACCAGCCGCCCGAGGGGCAGCGAAACGACGGCGGCGGTCAGCAGACCTCCGACCGCGACCAGGCTCACCTCGAAACTGTTCGCCCCCAGGCCCGCGGCGAGGAAACCGTAGAACGTCGCCACCGCTCCGCTCCCGAT
Source organism: Thermoplasmata archaeon (assembly GCA_021798415.1). GTDB lineage: Archaea > Thermoplasmatota > Thermoplasmata > Lutacidiplasmatales > UBA184 > Lutacidiplasma. The sequence continues at coordinate 2,880 of JAJZGO010000037.1, forward strand.
CGAGCGGACCGAGACCACGAGCGAGAACGACACGACCGGCTTGAGCTCGCTCAGCGGGCGGCTCCGTGCGCGGGGGCGCTCGAGGCGTACGTCCGGGACGAGGAAGACCACCACGAGGAGCGTCCCGACCATGATGGCGACGACGAACGGGAAGAGCGCCTCGAGACCGAACGCGAGCGTGACGACGCCGGCGAGCAGGAACCCCGCGACCGCGCCCGCGTTCGACGTGGCGTTGAGGAGCCCGTACCCTTCTCCGCGTTCCTGGGTCCGCGTGAGGTCCGCGACGTACGCGGTGTAGGCCGGCCCGCCGATCGCGAGGAGGAGGACGGCCGCGACGAAGAGCCCGCCGGCGAAGAGGTACCCCGGAGCGAACGTGATCGCGAGGAAGACCGGCAGCGCGGCCGCCTCGCCGATCAGGAGGAACGGTCGCCGGCGGCCCACCCGGTCGGACAGGCGACCGACCCACGGGCCGATCAGGCTCGCGGGCAGCCAGCCGAGGGTGAGGATCGTCAGCGCGATCGGGAGCGTCGCCCCTTTCACCTCGACGAGGTAGAGCGGCAGGAAGACGAGGAAGAGGCCCCCGCGGTTGCTGGCCAGCAGCGAGTAGAGCGAGAGCGACAGGAGCTGGCGCGAAACCATGCGCGCGCGAGAAAGGCCGGCTACTTACGTCCGAGCGCCGCGGCCTGGCGGGGGGATTTTCGCGAACCCGGGGAGTGCGGCCAGGGGACCCGACGAGGCGGAGGCCGAGGCGGTTCGGCCCCCGCGAAAGGGCGGGGCGGGGGACGCATTAAGAGGGGGTGTCCGCCTCTCCCCGACGGGAGACGACGATGGCCGAGGGAGAGAAGGTCGGGCGCCGGAGCGAAGAGGGAGGCGTTGAGATCCTCGTCATGAAGAACCCGCCGGTGAACGCGCTGAGCACCGCGCTCCTCGCCGACCTCCGTCGCTCGGTCGAGGCGGTCGCGGCGGACCCCCGGGTGCGGGCCGTGATCCTGACGGGCGACGGCCAGTACTTCAGCGCCGGGGCCGACCTCAAGGAGATGGCCACGATGGACCTCGCGAACGCCCCGGCGGTCGTCCGCCGCGGCCACGAACTCTTCGGGACCATCGCGGGCCTCCGGGTCCCGGTGATCGCCGCGATCAACGGCCTCGCGCTCGGCGGGGGCCTCGAGCTCGCGCTCGCGTGCGACCTCCGGGTCGCGGGCGAGTCGGCCAAGCTGGGAGCTCCCGAGGTCAACTACGGGCTCATGCCGGCGTACGGCGGCACCCAGCGGCTTCCGCGGCTCGTCGGGGTGTCGAAGGCGAAGGAACTCATCTTCACCGGGGCGATGATCTCGGCGGCGGAAGCGCTCAAGATCGGACTCGTCAACAAGACCGTCCCCGCGGGCCAGGAACTGCGGGCCGCCCGCGACCTCGCCCACACGATCGCCGAGCGCGCCCCCAAGGCGGTCCAGGCGGCCAAGCGCTCGATCTCCGAGGGGATCCAGCTCCCGCTCGCCGAAGGGATCGAAGGGGAGGCGCGGCTCTTCGAGACCGACGTCCTCCCGAGCGAGGACCTCGCGGAGGGGATCGTCGCGTTCGCCGAGCGCCGCCCGCCCAAGTTCAAGGGGGAGTGACCGTGGCGATCGAGTTCTCGTTCACCGCCGACCAGGAGGCCTTCCGCGACGCGGTGCGCGCGTTCCTCGCGAAGGAGGTCGCTCCCATCGTCGCCGAGATGGACGAAAAGGAGGAGTTCCCGACGGCGACCGTGCGCCGGATGCAGGAGGAGGGATATTTCGGCGTCCCGATCCCCGAGGAGTACGGCGGGCTCGGCCTCGGGAAGGTCGGCTACTGCCTCTTCCTCGAAGAGCTCGGAAAGGTCGACGCCTCCCACGGCACGATCGTCGGGGCGCACACGTCCCTCGGCACGACGCCGCTCCTCTCGTACGGGACCGAGGAGCAGAAGAAGCGATGGCTCGTCCCCGCGGCGAAGGGAGAGAAGCTGCTCGCCTTCAGCCTGACCGAGCCCGGATCGGGCAGCGACTCGGGCGCGGTCCACACCGTCGCGGAGAAGCACGGCGACGGCTTCTCGATCACCGGCAACAAGATCTACGTCTCGAACGGGCGCGAGGCCGACACGATCGTCCTGATGGCCGCGAACAACGTCTCGCTCGGCCCGAACGGCGGCGTGACGGCGTTCCTCGTCGACACGGACCTCCCCGGCTTCAAGGTCGGACGGTGCGAGAAGAAGATGGGCCTCCACGGCACGTCGACGGCGGAGCTGATCCTCGACCACGTCGAGGTCGGCCCGGACCGCGTCCTCGGCGAGGTCGGCAAGGGGTTCCACGTCGCGATGACTGCGCTCGACGTCGGCCGGGTCTCCCTCGGTGCGGCGTCGCTCGGCGGCATGCTGGCCGCCACCCAGCAGGCGGTCGAGTTCTCGAAGAATCGCACCCAGTTCGGCCTTCCCATCAGCGAGTACGAGGCGATCCAGTTCAAGATCGCCGACATGGCGATGCGGATCTCGGCGCTCCGCTACCTCGTCTACCACGCCGCGGCGCGCCAGGACCGGATGGGCCCCGACCCGAAGTCGTGGAGCCGGCTCGAGCGCTACGACAAGACCCGCGAGGCGGCGACCGTGAAGTGCCTCGCGTCGGAGTGGGCGAGCGAGGTGATCGACGAGGCGCTCCAGATCCACGGCGGGCTCGGCTACATCCGCGGGACGCCGATCGAACGGGCATACCGCGACGCCCGGATCAGCGAGATCTTCGAGGGGACCAACGAGATCCAGCGCCTTGTCGTCTCGCGCGACGTCCTCGGCCGGGGGCTCTAGGCCCCCCGGACCCCCTCCCGTCCGCCCGCCGTCGTCCGGGTCGCGTGGCGGCGACGGCCGGGTGCGCGAGCTGGGAGGAGCGGACCGCCCGGGGAAGCGGACCACGGAGCGGTTCGGCGCGCCGGCGGGCGGGCCTCCGGTCGCTCCGCCTAGGAGGGACCCGACGGGGTCGGGGCCGGTTCGCGCAGCACCCGACGCAGGACCTTCTGCACGCCGCTGCGCGGAAGACTGTCCCGGAACTCGACCGTCCTCGGCGCCTTATAGTGCGCGATCCGCTCGCGGACGAACGCGGTCAGTTCCTCCGCGGTGACCGCCGCGCCGGGCTTCCGCACGACGAACGCCTTGACGACCTCCCCGTGCTCCGCGTCGGGGACCCCGATCACGGCCGCGTCCGCCACCGCCGGATGCTGGAAGAGGACCTCCTCGACCTCGCGCGGGTAGACCTTGAGGCCCGAGACGTTGATCATGTCCTTCTTGCGGTCGACGATGTAGGCGTAGCCGTCCGCGTCGATCCGGGCGATGTCGCCGGTGAGGAACCACCCGTCGTCGAGCACCGCGGCGGTCTCTTCGGGCTGGTGGTAGTACCCCAGCATCACCTGCGGCCCCCGGACGCTGAGCTCGCCGACCTCGTCGGTCCCCAGCACCCGGTGCGGGTCCTCCGGGTCGACGATCCGCTCCTCCGTGTTCGGGAGCGGCAGTCCGACCGACCCGGCCCGACGCTCGCCGGCGACCGGGTTCACGTGCGTCGCCGGCGACGTCTCGGAGAGGCCGTACCCCTCGACCAGGCTCGCTCCGGTCAGCGACTCGAACCGGCGCGCGACCTCGAGGGGGAGCGGGGCCGACCCGCTGAGGCAGAACTTGATCGAGTGGATCTGGAAGTCGGAGACGTCCGGCTGCTGGTTGAACGCCTGGTAGAGCGCGGGGACGCCGGGGAACTGCGTCGGGCGGTACCGGTCGATCAGCCGGAGGAGCTCCCGGATCTCGGGCCGGGTCTGGATCACGACGGTCGCCCCGTCGGCGAGGCCCATCAGCATCCCGACCGTGAGGCCGTAGATGTGGAAGAACGGTATCGCGGCGACGAGGGTCTCGGACCCCGAGACCCGGGTCGTGTTCCACGTGTTCGCTTGCGTTACGTTGGCGACGAGGTTGCGGTGGCTCAGCATCGCCGCTTTCGGGCGGCCGGTCGTGCCTCCCGTGTACTGAAGGACGGCCACGGTGGTCGAGGGGGCGGCCCGGTAGAGCGGAGGGGCGTTCGGAGTCCGGAGGGCCGCTCGCAGCGGGCGGATCGAGGGACCCTCCGGGAAGTCGGTCGGCATTCTCTGCCGGCGGAGCACGCGGTTGACGAACGGGCGGGCGTACCAGGGGTAGAGGTCACGCAATCGGCCGACGTACGCGATCGGCACCGCGTGCTCCGCGCGCACCTTCGCGAGGTTCGGGTAGAGGATCTCGAGCGTCACGATCGCCTTCGGCTCGGAATCGCGGAGGAGCCGCACGAGGTCCTGTCCGATGTAGAGGGGGCTCACCTGGACCGCGATCGCCCCGAGCCGCAGGATCCCGAAGAGCGCGATGGGGTACGCCGGGCAGTTCGGCAGGTAGATCGCGACGCGGTCCCCCGGGCCGATCCCGTCCCGGGCGAGCGCCGCCGCGAATCCTTCGCTCTCCTGCCAGAAGCGCCGGTAGGTCCACGTGGCTCCGTAGTAGACGAGGGCCGTCCGGTCGCCCCACTTCTCGACGCTCTCGGCGACGAGCTCGGTGAGCATGCGGTCCGGGATCTCGATCTGCGGTGGCACTCCGGTCGGGTAGCGCCGAACCCACGCCGGCTTCGTGTCCGGGGTCGGCGAGCTGGCCATCCGTTCTTACCCCGTCGCGGTCGGCCCGGGGTCCTTGGCGAATTGCACGCCCGGCTTATAACTCGGAACGAAGCGGACGCGCTCGCCGATCGCGAGGTCCGCCTCGCGCCGCACGGTCGGCATCCACCCGGTGACGCGGCCCCCGCCGTCGAGCTCGACGACGACGTAGGCGTACGGCGCGTCGTTGAGGAACTCGTCGCCCGGCACGCTGAGAACGGTGTACGCGGCGACCTTCCCCGTCGGTGCGAGCTCGGTCTCGACCAGGTCGGCCGCACCGCACCGGGAGCACGCGAGCCCCCACGTCGCGGTGACGAGTCCGCACCCCGGGCAGCGGAATCCCCTCAACTTCCCCGAATCCTCGTAGGCGCGGACGAACTCGTCGATCGTGTGCGGCGCGGACGGTAGCGGTTCGGACATGATGGACCCCCACCCGGTCTAGCGGCGCGCGAAGATGTGGACGGAGCACGAACCGCCCGTCGCACCGACGTTGTGGGCGAGCGCGGTCTCGGTCTTCGGGACCTCGCGGCCCTTCGCGAGCCCGTTGACCTGCTCGAAGATCTCCACGACCTGGCTCGCTCCGGTCGCGCTCACCGGGTGGCCCTTCGCCTTGAGTCCGCCCGACGAGTTCACCGGGAGCGAGCCGTCCCGGGTGGTCGTCCCTTCCTGGGCGGCCGACGCGGCCGAACCCTTCGGGAAGAACCCGAGGTCCTCCAGCGCGAGCACCTCGGCGATCGTGAAGCAATCGTGGACCTCGAGGAAGTCGATGTCCTTCGGCTCCATCTTGGCCTGGCGGAACGCCTTCGCGGCCGCGGTCCGGGTCGCCGGAAGGCCGAGCAGGTCGGGTCGGTCCTGCATGTCGGTGACCGAGCCCGAGCGGGCGCTCGCCCGAACGACCAGCGGTTCGGTCACGGGCGACTTCATCACCTCCTTCGCGGCCACGACGACCGCCGCGGCGCCGTCGGAGAACGGGCAGCAGTCGTAGAGTCGCAGGGGGGTCGCGATCATCGGCGAGGCGAGGTACGTCGCCATCGAGATCTCCTTCTGGAAGTGGGCGTGGGGGTTCCGGGCCGCGTTCGCGTGATTCTTCACCGCGATCGCGCCGAACATCTCGTCCTTGGTCGGGAACGCCTGTCGGTACGCGCTCGCGAGGGTCGCATACAGCCCGGGGAACGTCGCACCGTTCTTCGTTTCGAACGCGTAGTCGGCGGCGATCGCGAAGTAGCTCGTGGCCGACAGCGTGTCCATATGCGAGAGCTTCTCGGCGCCGACGACGAGCGCGGCGTCGATGAACCCGCCGGCGACCTGGACGAACGCCTCGTGGAGCGCGGCGCTCGACGAGGAACAGGCCGATTCGAGCGTGACGGACGGGACGTCGGGGATCCCGAGACCGTTGTTGATGAGCGGCCCCACATGCGCCTGGTGCTCCGAGATCCCGAACGCGTTCGCGACGAACGTGTAGCCGATGTCCTTCGGCCCGAGCCCGGCCTGGCGGATCGCCTGCAGGGAGACCCGGGTGGCGGCCTCGCGGCCGGTCTCGCTCATCTTCCCGAAGCGATTCGAGGCCGCCCCGACCACCCAGGTCTCGCGCATGGTGCTCCGGTGCGACCTAGAACCGGGGCGGGTTTAACGCTGCTACCTCCGTCCCGGGTCCGGAACGCCTTCCGAGGGAAGTCGGGCGTCCTCGGGGGATGCGGGGAGGTCGAGGAGCCCGCGAAGGCGGGCGAACGAGCGTTCGGCGAGCGCGAGGTCCGGGGTCTTGAACAGGAGGCGTCCGCTCTGGCCGATCGTCACCTCGACCTCGAGGGTCGCGATCAACATCACCCGCGCGTCCACGAACTCGACGTCGGCAGCCGTGAGCCTGCGCCGCGCTTCGGGGAGGTCGAGAGGGCGGGGAGGGTCGGGCACCGCCTCGAAGCCACCGCGGTTCGAGCAGAGGTGGAGCGTGCGGTACACGGGTCGATCCCTTGGGCTCGACACACCACGGGCTCTTGTGGGTTCTTACCCCGTCATCCGCAAGACCGGGAGCGACCGGCAAGGGTCCGGGGCAGATCGACCCGCCCCGCCCTACACCGTGGGAGGGGGAACGAGCCGGACGGTGCCCCGACGGCGAGCCGGAGAGATCCGGAAGGGGTTCGGGCCCAGACCGTCCGAGCTCTCAGCGGGCCATCGGGGCGCCGCACTTCGCACAGAACATTGCGCCCGGCGCGTTCGGCGACCCGCACGAAGAGCAGAACTTCTGGCCCGCCGTCCCCGGCGCGGCACCCATCACCGCTGCCGGAGGGGCGACCGGGGCGCCCGCGTAGGCGGCCCCGCCCGACATCTGATTCCGTTGCCAGCTGATCAGCGGGTCGAACTTCAGATAGGCGACGAGCAGGAGGATGCCGAGGATGATCCCGCCGATGATGAACCCGATGATCATCCAGACCAGGGTCTTCGACTTGGCGGCCTCGTACTGGTGCTGGTTGACGAGCCCCTCGATCTCCTTCATCTTGAGGTAGATGACGACGTCGACCACGCCCCAGATCACGACGAAGAACGGGAAGACGAGAAGGCCGCCGAGAGCCCCCCCGCAGTAGAGCCCGACCGTAGACGTACACGCGGCGTACGCGGCGTAGACCACGGCCACGTACGCGATCCCCCCGATGAACAGGAGGATCCCGAAGATGACCGCGAGAATCCGCACGATGTGCAGCATCGAGCGGACCGACTGTGCTTCGGGTGGTTCCATACCGGCGGGCGCCGGGGCGCCGGCGTACGGTTGATATCCCATGTTGTTGCGCTCTCCGCCGAGAGGGAACGTGACCCTGTTGATAGACCCTTCGTTGGCTGCAGAAATCATCTGTCTCGGCGCGGCCCCGGCGTCGGACCGCTCCGCTGCGATCGGAGAGCGGGAGGCTTCCCCGACCGGGAACCCATCGTCCGGAGAGGGCTCCGCCCTTGGCCGGGCTCAGAGCTGGACCGCCCGACGCACGCAATCGTCGATGATCCCATCGACGTCGACCTTCTCCTCTTCGCGGAGAATCTGGAGGAGGTTCGAACGCGTCGCCGGGCGGTCGGGGACCGCCTGGCAACAGACCCCCGGGCGCGTCGAGATCCCGTAGGTGCCGATCTCCTTCGCCACGCGTTCGATCTCGTGCTTGTCGAACCCGATGAGCGGACGGACGATCGGCAGGCGCACGGACGCGGTCGCCTGGCGCATGTTCGAGAGGGTCTGGGACGCGACCTGGCCAAGCGCCTCTCCGGTCGCGAGGAACGTTCCGTTCTCCCGCTCGGCGATCCGCTCGGCCGACCGCCACATGAACCGTCGACACAGCACGCATCCCACGTGCCGCTCGGTGTTCCGCATCAGGGTCACCTGCGTGGAGCCGTGCGGAACTACGTAGAGCGGGATCGGCTGGTGGTAGCGCTCCCGCAGGACGGTGAGGTGATCGACGACTTTCTCAAGGGGCGTGTCGTCGGTGAACGGTCGGTTGTCCATGTGGACGGCGAGCAGGTCGTGGCCCTGCCGAAGAAGGTAGTGGAGCGCGACGGGAGAATCGATCCCGCCGCTCATCAGCATCACTCCCCGCGCCATCAGGGGTAGCGGAGCCGGCGGCCGGTATTAAGGTGTGTCTTCCGTCGCCCCCACCGCCCCCGGAGGGGGCGGGTCGCGGGCACCGGGCCGCCGGCCCACCCGAGCGCCGGGCCGTCGCCCGGTCGACCCTCCGCACGATGTCCGGGCGTTCCTCCGCCGGGCTCGGTCCGAGAGCCGGGCGACGGACGCGCCGACCGTGAGATGTGCCGGACCCAAGGTAAATACCCGCGCGCGTCGTCCGGACGATGGCCGAGGAAGCTGCCCCGCCGGTCGACCTCTTCGCTCGCGACGAAGGTCACGGTCCCACGGTCGTTCTGTTGCACGGGATCGGCTCGAACCACACGGTATGGAACGGCGTCCTGCCGTTCCTCGTCCCGGAGTTCCGCGTGGTCGCCCCGGACCTGCGCGGGCACGGACGCTCGTCCGCGCCGCCGGGTTCGAGCTTCACCTTCTCCGAGCTTGCCGAGGATGTCCGTCGGCTCCTCGAGGACCGCAAGATCGACGCCGCGCACCTGGTCGGATTGAGCGGCGGTGCTCTCCTCGCGCTCCGCATCGCGCTCGACCGGCCCGAGCGGCTGCGCAGCCTCACGATGGTGAGCGGGGCCGCCTACACGGATGCCCACACCCGCTCGGTCTCCCAGCGCTGGACCGAAACGTACACGAAGGAGGGCCGCGACCCGTTCGCGCTTCGCCTGCTCAAGGACCTCTACTACCCCGACTGGATCGAGGCGCACCTCGACTTCGCCGACCAGCTGCGCGCGCAGGTGAAGCGCCAGGACTTCGGGCCGGCGGTCCGCTGGGCCCGCTCCATGGAGACGTTCGACGAGCGTCCGAGGATCGCCTCCCTCCGGATGCCGACGCTGATCGTCCAGGCGATGGACGACAACGTGGTCGATGCCTCCCATGGTCGCATCCTGCGCCAGTCGATCGCCGGCGCGAAGATCCGGATCCTCGCCGAGACCGGCCACATGGTCCCGGTCGAGCGCCCGAAAGAGACGGCGGAGGCGATCGCCGCGTTCGTGCGTCAGGTGGAGTCCCCGCCCGCGCCCGGTTAGCTCTCGGGCGGCCGGCCGCCCGGTTTATCTGTCGGCCGGAGTATTCGCTCGTCGATGGTCGAGGACCCGGCGACGTCCCTCGAGGCCCGGCTGGAGGCCCTGGACCGCGAGCTCCGGGAGCTTCGGGCGCGGGTCCTCGCGCTCGAGCGGCTGATGGGCAGCGGCGGGGAGCATCCGTCGGACCAGACCACCGTGCGGCAGAAGGTCGCCTACGACTGGCAGGCGTGAACGTGGCCGACCCGCTGCGCCTCGAGGCCGGGGCCGCCCCTCGGGAGCTGGACGCCCTGCTCGACCGGTATCCCGCCGCCCGGCCCCCGGCCACGATCGCCGGTGCGGCGGTCACGATCGTGCTCCGGGACGACCGCGATGAGGTCGAGACGCTGCTGATCGAGCGCGCGTCGAACCCCCGGGACCCCGCGTCGGGACACGTGGCGTTCCCCGGCGGAGGGGTCGAGGAGAGCGACCGTTCGCTCGCGACGACCGCCCTCCGCGAGCTCGAAGAGGAGGTCGGTCTGGGACCGGACGACCTCGCGGGCCCCCCACGGTTCGTGGGCACGTTGTACGCCCACCGGTTCGGACTCGAGGTTGGGGTCTTCGCGGCGCGCCTCGGTTCCGGCGCGCGTCGCCCGACCCCCCGGAGTCCGGACGAGGTCGCCCAGGTCTTCTGGCTTCCTCGGTCGGCGCTGGCCTCTACGCGAGAGGTCCCCCGGGAGACCGGGCTCGGACCGGCCACCGTCCGAGCGACCGTCTTCGACGGCCACGTCCTCTGGGGGTTCACCCGCCGGGTCCTGCGCCAATTCTTCGAGCTGCCGGTCGAGGAGGATTGGGTCGGAGCCGGGCCCGACGGCTCCCGGTCCCGGCCGTCGTAGCCGCACGCGCTCGACGGCGGTCGCCGCCTCTTCGCCCCTCCGGGCCGGCGGGCGCGCGGACGGCCACCCGATGATTTAAATACCACCTTAAATAGTTCCGCGGCGAGGGATTACCTTGGT
>JAJZGO010000167.1 GCA_021798415.1 Thermoplasmata archaeon
GATCGCGGCGCACTGGGCCGACGGACCGACCCCGCCCGAGCTCGCCGACTGGCTGGCCTCGCTCGTCGCCGACGGGAGCCTGCGCGCGCGCCCGGGACCGGACGGCCGTGCGGAGTTCTGCCTCGCTCCCCCGCACGACGACGGCGCGCCGGAGCCGCGCGTTACGGTCGACCCCGATGCGGCCGCGCGAGCGCTCGCACGACGGGACGCCGAGGTCTGGGGGGACGACGCCGGGCCCCAAGACCCGCCGGACGAGCGGGCGTCCTAGGCTAGGCGGGGTCGCGTCCGACGAGGTCGTAGTACCGGTAGGCCGCCTCGCCGGCGCCGAAGCAGTAGCGCAGCGTGGTGAACCCCTGCTTCAGCTCGGCCGCGTGCCCGCGGACCTCCTCGGTCGAGCGCCCGCGGTGGAGGAGGTCGTCGAACAGCTCGGCGACGCGGACCATCTCGCGCTCGCCCATCCCGACGCGCGTGAGCTCGGGGGTGCCGAGGCGCACGCCGCCCGGGTGCTTCGGGCTCTTGTCGCCGGGCAGAAGGTTCTTGTTCGCGATGATCCCGGCGTCCGCGAGGCGCCGGGCGACCGACTCGCCTCCGCCCTCCTTCTCGACGCGCACGGCGATCGTGTGCGACCGCGTGAACCCGAGGTGGGCCGCGAGGACGTCGAACCCGCGGTCGTGGAGCGCCTGGGCGAGCGCCCGGGCGTTCGCGACCGTGCGACGGGCGTACTCCCGACCGAACTCGAGGTGCTCGGCGAGGCTGACCGCGAGCGCGGCCATCGCGTTCAGGTGGTGGTTGCTCGTCACGCCCGGGAACGCCCCGCTCTGGAGCTTCCGCACGACCTCCTCGTCGGGGACGTTCCCGAGGAGGATCCCGTGCTGCGGTCCGGGGAGCGTCTTGTGCGTCGAGGCGCTCATCACCATCGCGCCCTCGCGCAACGGGTCCTGGAACTCCCCGCCGGCGATTAGGCCGAGGACGTGGGCCGCGTCGTACCACGCGCGCGCCCCGATCTCCTCGAGCGTCGGCCGAAGCTCGTCGAGCGGCATCGGGAACAAGAAGAGCGAGAGGCCGAAGAGGCAGAGCTTCGGCCGCACGGCGCGCAGGATCTCCCGCGTGCGCGGGACGTCGATCGTCATCCGCTCGGGGTCCCACGCGTAGTACACGGGCTTGACCCCCCGCAGCCCGAACGCGCCGAACCCGGCGCTCGAGATGTGGGCGCCGTCGGCGAGCCGGCTCGTGCCGACGAGGTCGCCCGGCTCGGTGAGCGCCTTCAGCACCGCGAGGTTCGCCACGGTGCCCGACGTCGGGCGGACGTCCGCGAACGAGCAGCGGAAGAGGCGGCGCGCGAGGTCGAGGCAGAGGTTCTCCACCTCGTCGACCTGTTCGTTGCCCTCGTAGTACCGCTCGCCCGGAAGGCCTTCCGCGTAGCGGGAGTGGAAGTCGCTGATCAGGAGCTCCTTCGCGTACGGCGACAGGAGGTTCTCGCTCGCGATGAGCGGGATCGCGTGCTCGAACCGCTCGGAGTGCGTCCGGACGATCCCGCGGATCCGCGCGACCGCCCGGGCCATCTCGCCCGCAGCGGGGGGGGCGGCGGCCGGTCCCGACGCCCCCACCCCCCCGTTTCCACTGGAACCCGTTCGTCCGCCCGCCACCGCGCTCCCCTCTGGCCCGCTACCCCCTCGAGCCCATATATGGACCGTGGAGGTGCGAGGGGACCCGATGGTCCCCGACCGCGTGCCGCCCACAACGTCCTGGCCGGTCCGACGCCGGTTCTACGTGCCGTACCACGACCTCGACGTGCTCAACCACCTCAACCACGCCGCGTACTTTCCCTACATGGAGACCCTTCGCTGCGACTACTACCTCCCGATCGTCGGAACGAACGACCCGACGAAGCTCGACATCATCCTCGCCGAGGCGACGTGCCGCTACCTCGCTCCCGTGCCGTACGGTGCCGAGCTCGACGGAGAGGTCGCCCCCGCAACGCCGCTCGGCCGAACGAGCTTCTCCCTTCTCTACCGCTTTACGATCGTGGGTCGGGGGATCGTCGCGGCCCGCGGCCGGACCGTCATCGTCACCTACGACTACGCCCGGGGCACGAAGCGGGAGCTGCCGTTCGAGGTACGGGCCCGCCTCGAGCGGGACGCGGTCGATCCGCGGAGCGAAGGCTGGTAGGGCGGTCCTCGACTGGAAATGGGGGGGTGGGGGGGTAGGCCCCGGGCCCCCGTCCGCCCGGTCGGCTAGTACGCCGGGTGGACCGGGTCGCCGCGGGAGATCGGGGGCGGCCAGGGGACCGGCTCGATGTACCTCGGGTCGTCCGAGACGGTCTCCACGCGATAGAAGACCCCCGTCCCCTTGAGCGCGCGGTGGACACGGCCGATCCGCTCGTGGAACTCCGCCTCGGTCTGCCACTCGAAGGCGAGGTCGTGCGGACCGATGATGAACGCGAGGTCCGCCGCCTTGCGCAGCCGCTTCGAGATCTCGAGCGGCGGAAGGCTGTCCGGCGTGAAGTAGAGGTCGATGTAGCTGTGCATCACCGAGAGTATCTGTGAGAACGCGGGGTCCCTCTACTTAAATCCGGCGGCGCGGGCCCGTCACCCCTCCGCCCCGCACCCGTGCGGGCTCGCCGGAGCGGCCCGACGCCGGCCCGTCGACGGCGGCCGTCTTATCCGCCGGGGAGTTCGGCGAGGGGGATGGCGCGGGCCGGGGGTCCCGACGGGGGCGTGTCCGCCGTCTCTCGGCGCGGGGCCGATCGGGTTCCCGCACGGGCGAGGGCGCAGCGCGCGTTCTGGGACGGGGTGTACCGACGCGACCCCGACTACTTCGGCCGCCGCCCGAGCCCGTTCGCGCGGTGGGCGCTCGCGCGGCTCGACGGGACGGGGGCCGGGCGCTCGATGGTCGAGCTCGGATGCGGCGGCGGGCGCGACAGCGCCTACTTCGCGCGTCGGGGGTTCGTCGTGCACGCGATCGACGTCGCCCCGCACGCGACCGACGCCGCCGCG
>JAJZGO010000038.1 GCA_021798415.1 Thermoplasmata archaeon
TCGGAATTAGATATACTGAGAGGCCCCGAAACGATCGGCCCGCGGAGCGGACCGCGGGCCGGAGGTTCGAGGTCGGGGCCTTGGGTCGACCCCACCGGCCGGCCGTCGGACGGGGCAGCGAAGGGCGCGAGCACGAGCTCCACGACCACCACGATCGTCGCCGGACGTCCGTGAGAAGGACGGGAAGCCAGGCCCGGGAAGTCCGCGCGCCGGGACCGGGCCCGTCCGGACCCTAGGCGTGTCCCTCGCCCCGGGGGAGGGAGCATTGCCCGCGTCAGATTCATATACGGTGAGGCAGCGTTCTTTCGAGTGAGGTCCCCCGGTTGATGGCTCGGGTTTGCCCCCCACCTCGCCTCCGATCGCGGGCGACACCCCGGCGGGCCCTGCTCGCCACTGCTGCCCTTGGGGTGACGTTGACGATCCTTGTGGCGCTGCTCGCCGGCGGGCTACGGGTGTCGATCCCCCGCGCGGGCGCCGATGTCGAGCCCGCGGTGCCCATCCCCTCCGTGCCTCCCCTTCGCGTCGAGGTCGTGGCGAGTCCGTCGGCCCTCACGCTCGGCAACACCACGGTCCTGACCGCGCTCCTTGCGTACGGGACGCCGTGGTACAGCTTCGTCTGGGCGCCGCTCCCCCCTGGCTGCGCGACCAAGAACCTCTCGAGCCTCAACTGCACCCCCACGACCGTGGGCACATACCAGCCCGGCGTGACGGTCACGGACAGCACCGGACAGAGCCGGGCCAACGCGACCACGCTGTTCGTGAACTCGTCCCAAGCCGCCGGTTCGAAGTCCGGCTCGGGTTCCCCGCTTTCGGGCGCCACCTACCTCTTCGCGGGGCTCGTCGGCATCGGGGCGGCCATCGCGAGCACTCTTCTCATCCTTCTCCTCACTCGTCGTCGACGACGCCGCCAGCCCCCGATCCCCTTCTCTCAGCACCCGTACGTTCCTCCACTCGCTCCGGACGACCGGTAGGGCCACCGGCTCGCAGGCGGGCCGGACGGAGCCGGTAGGTCGGGCCCTATCGGCCGGGTCGGGAGGGGCCCGGGGTCTCCCCCCGGCTCACTTCAGCGACTCCTTCCGGTCGGTGCGAAGGTCGCGCGAGGGACTCAGGAGCGCGAAGACCTCCGGGTCGATCGACGGTCGGCCGTGCAGGACGAGCGACGCGAGATTGCGCCCCACACCCGGCCCCAGCATGAAGCCCTGGCCGCACATCCCGATCCCAAGAAGGAGCCCTTTCACGCCCGGCGCCGGACCGACGATCGGGCGTCCGTCCGGGGTCATCGGGTAGAGGCCCCGCCAGACCCGGCGGATCGTGAGATTCTTCAGTCGGGGCACGAGCTCCACGAGCCGGGCGGCCACGGTCGGCATGAACTCGAACGTCGAGGTCCGGTTCTCCCCGGGGAACGGCTCCTTCGGAGTGTAGCAGAAGATGACCTGGCCGTCGGCGTCCTGACCGAAGTAGAAGTTCGAGGTCCTTCCCTCGGGGCCGGGCCGTAGGTCGACCACGAGCGGGTCGAGAAAGGGTCGGACCGGCGCCGAGATACCGGCTTCGTGGCTCTCGGGAAGAACCGGAACGTCGACGCCGGCCATGCGGGCGATCCGGGTACCTTGGGCCCCGGCCGCGTCGATCACGACCGTAGCACGGTATTCGTCCCGGTCGGTCCCCACGCCGGTCACGGTACGGTCGTCCATCCGCAGCGACGTCACCGTCTCACGATACCGGTAGACGGCGCCGTGACGGACCGCCGCGTTCGTGAACGCTTCCGACGCCCGGAGCGGGCTCACCTGCCCGTCGTCGGGGGAGTACGTCCCCCCGCAAAGGCCGGCGCGGGCGATTCCGGGGACGAGGCGGCCGACGGTCTCCGCGTCGCACCAGTCGATGTCCAGCCCGAACCGCCTCTGGATCGGGAGGAGCTTTTCGAGCTCTCCTTCCACGGCGTCGTCGAACGCGGGAAAGAGGTATCCTCCCTTCTTCCACCCGATGTCGGTCCCGTTCGTCGCGCCCCACGTTGAGAAGACCTCGAGGCTCTCCTGCCCGAGCCGTATCTTGGCCGGGTCGGAGTGGGTCGCGCGAACCCCGCCGATGGCGGCCTTGTTTTGACCTTGGCCGGACGAAGGGAGCTCGTCGAGGACGAGGACGCGTAGCCCCTCGCGGGCGAGGAAATACGCCGTGGGGTTGCCCACCGACCCCGCGCCGATCACGATGGCGTCGAACTCAGGAGGTGTGACATCCTCCACCGAACAAGTTCGGTGGCTTCCTCCGGGACTCATCGTGCTACCTCCGAATCCCGTGGCGGTTCCTGCTTCTTCGACCGGACTCGCCGCCCCTTGCGGTGCGGTGGAGGTCCCGTCTCCACAGGCGTCGATTCCCCGGTGCCCCCGGGTATTGCGCGAAGAGCGCGGGCGAGGATGTTCCTCGCGGCGTTCAGGTCTCGGTCGAGCCGAAGTCCGCACGGACACTCGTACGTGCGGTCCTCGAGCGTGAGCGGCGGGTCGTGGAGCCGACCGCACCCCGAGCAGGTCTGGGTCGTCCCCTTCGTGGGGACCTCGACGTAGCGACCGGAGCGGCGGCCCTGTTTGTAGGCGGACATCTGACGGAGCATCCCCCAGCCCGCGTCGGCGGTCGCCTTCGGGAAAGACCCCTCCATGTGGCCGCGCAGGTCCATGTCCTCGACGGCGATCAGGTCGTGGTCTCGCACCCACCCGGTCGTGAGCTGGTGGGCGAAGTCCCTTCGCTGGTCCCGCACCTTCGCATGGCATCGCGCCACCCGGAGCTTCGCCTTCTCGCGGCGATGCGAGCCCTTCTTCCGACGGGCGACGACCCGCTGGGCGCGCGCGAGGCGGTCTTCGGCCCGTAGCAGGAACTTCGGCGGCTCCACCACCTCTCCCGTGGACAGGGTGGCGAGATGCGAGAGCCCGAGGTCCACTCCGACCGGGGAGACGGGCGGCGTCGCCGGAGGCGGTGCAGGGGCGGACACCTCGTAGGTGAGGACGGCGAACCAGCGGTCGCCCTCCCGCTTCACGGAGCAGGTCTTGACCCGGCCCTCGGGCGGAGTGCGGTGGACCTCGATGGGGATCTCTCCCACCCTCGATAGGTGGAGGCGGTGGGTGCCGTTCCGCCCCGGGACGATGGCCCCCGACCCGTTCGAGTCCGGGTAGCAGAGCGACCTGACCTCGCGCTTGAAGCGGGGGAATCCGGGCGTGCCACCGTCCTTCACGCGTCGGAAGAAGTGCTGGAACGAGTCGTCCAGGCGGGCGAGCGTCTCCTGCGCGACGTGGCCGTAGACGCGCCCGATGCCCTCCGTGTCGTACGCCCTCCACCGCGCGAGGTCGCGGCACTGGTCGACGTAGGAGACCGACCGCTTCTCCTTGCACCACGCCTCGCGACGTCGTTCGAGCGCGTAGTTCCACAGGAACCGCAGCTCCTCGAACTGTCGTGCGAGTTCCCGTTTCTGGTCGGGGAACGGGTAGAGGCGGTACTTGCTCGGCTGATACATCGGAGGTAGCGGCTCCCGAAGGGAGGGGAAACATATGAGGGGCTCGCTAACCCCCCAACGAGTTGAGGGGCTTGCGCTCGCCGGCATCGTCATGAGGGGCCTCCGTCAGGAACGCCCGGATCGGGACCTCCTGGAGGAACGGACGTCGCGTCGCCGTCGTCACCGAGGGCCCCTCGATGCCGAGTTCGCGGAAGACGCGCAGGACGAGCTCCCCGCACGTCTTCCCGCCGCACGGTCCCATGCCCGTACGCAACGCGGCCTTGAGCGCGTTCATGTCCCGCGTGCCGGTCGCCCGAACGTAGTCGGCGACCATCGCCTTCGTGACCCGTTCGCATCGGCACAGGACGACCTCCGCATCGCGGGCCGGTCGGGCATCGGTCGGCCGTTCCGGAAGCTCGGTCTCGCGAACGCGGATCCCGGCGACGCGGTCGGCCTCGCCGGCCAGGACCTCGAGGACGACCATCTTTCGACGGTTGAGCGCCTTGCCCGATAGGACGCGAATCACCCGGGCCGTTCCGACCGGCTCTCCCTCGGCTCCGGTGGTCGCGACGGTCCTTCCCGCCTCGACCAGGCCGTCCGGCATCTCCCAGGGGACCGTGACCTTCGCCGACCGGCCGGAGGGGTCGATGCGCCGGTCGACGAGCGTGATCGCGAGGCCCGGGCAGACGGCGAGGCATTTCAGGCAGCCGACGCACTCCCCGACGAGCTTCGGCCGACCCAGGAGGGTCCCTTCGGGGATCGTGATGCTCTCCTTCGGGCAGACCTCCGTGCACGGATTGCAAGGGATCTCCTGCGCGCAGCGGATCACGGGGTAGACCCGGACGTCCTTCGGGACCGGATACGGGCCGAGCACGGGACCCGGGCGGGAGGAGAGCTCGCGGCTCCGCTCGAGCCATCCGGGCGGTACCTCGGCCGGGATCCCGAGGTCGCCGAGGATCTTCCGGGCCACGATCCGACCGGAGAACATCGCCGCGGACGCCTCGGCGATCTCGTGCGCGTCCCCCGCCGAGTAGACCGGCAAGCCGAGCCGCCGGGCTTCGTCGTAGAGTTCGTCCACGGGCGAGAGCCCCACGGCGATGAGGACGGTGTCGACCGCGAAGGCGATCTCGGTTCCGGGGATCGGGGCGAAGCCCGCTCCGACCCGGGCGGCGACCACGCGCTCGACCCGGTCCTTCCCCTCGGCCCGAACGACCGTGTGCGAGGTGTAGACCGGCACCCCGAGCCGGGCGATCTTGTCCCGGTGGACCTTGTATCCCCCACATTCGGGCATCGCCTCGACCAGTGCGACGACGTCGATCCCGGCCTGGAGCGCTTGGTAGGCGACGATCAGTCCGACATTTCCACCGCCGACCACGAGCAGCCGCTTCGACGGTCGGACGAAGTCCCGGTTCACGAGGGTCTGGAAAGCGCCCCCGCCGAAGACCCCGGGGAGGTCGGCGCCCGGAAACGCGAGCGCCTTCTCCCGCGCTCCCGCCGCCACGAGCAGACGCTTCGGCCGGACCTCGACGAACCGTCCCTGACGAACGACGCCGACCACGCCGCCGTCGAACACGCCGACCGCGGGCGAGTCGGTCCAGACGTCGATGTTCGGCTGCGCGCGTACCTCGGCCTCGAGGCGGTGGCCGATGTCGTTTCCCCGCTGCCCCGCGTAGCAGTCCGCCACCGAGCCGAAGAAGTTGTGCGTCTGCAGCGTGAGCTTACCCCCGAGCTCCGACTTGTCGTCGCAGAGGGTGACGTGGAGGCCGTGCGCGGCGAGCTCCGCGGCGGCCGTGAGGCCGGCGGGCCCGCCCCCGACGACGAGCACGTCGGTGTCGACGGTCCGAAGGAACGGGGCCGCGCAGAGCGGCGCGTCGTCGGGCTCAAGTTCGGGAACGCCGTCGAGGGAGCGGACTCGGGCCCCCGGCCGCACCCGAGTGACGCACGCTTTGACCGGGCGCCCGTCCTCGACGACCAGGCACTGGGCGCACTGGCCGTTGGCGCAGAAGATCCCTTGGGGAGCCCCGTCGCGGGCATGGTGCCCGAAGACCTCGACCCCGTTCGCGATCAATGCGGCCGCCAGGGTCTCGAACGGGCGGGCCGTGAGCGGCCGGCCGTCGAAGGAGAACTCCACGGACGCGGGGGCGCTCGGGACGTCGAGGACGGGGTGACGAGCGATCCGGGAAGACTCCATCGCGCTCCTCCGAGGGAATCGAGGGCCGGAAGCGGTCATTAAGGACCACTCAAGGAGAGTTCACGAAACCGTTAGCACCGTCCGGGGGTTCCCGTCCGCGATGAACTACAACGTCGAGCGCCCGGTCAACGACGTCAACACGATCCGGTCGTATGCGCCGAAGTCGGTCGACCGCGGACGGCTCGAGGAGGAGCTGAAGCGCCAGCGGGGGTCGACGGTCGAGGTCCCGCTCGTCATCGGAGGCCGCGAGCGTCGCACGGGCCAGGTGGTCGATGTGGTCTCCCCCCACGACACGAGCGTGGTCCTCGCCCGCGCCCACCTCGCCGGTCCCGAGGAGCTACGGGACGCCGCCGAGAGCGCGATCTCGGCGCAGGCCGATTGGGCGCGCCTCGACGGGTACCACCGGCTCGCGGTCTTCCAGAAGGCCGCGACGCTGCTCGCCGGGCCCCGCCGGACGCGCCACATCGCCTCGATCATGCTCAACCAGTCGAAGAACCCCTACGAGGCCGAGATCGACCTCGCGGAGCTCGTCGACTTCTGGAACTTCAACGCCTACTACGCTCGGCAGATCCTCGAGATGCAGCCGAACCAGTACCCGGGCGAGACCAACCGGTTCGACTGGCGCCCGCTCGAGGGGTTCGTCCTCGCGATCCCCCCGTTCAATTTCTACTCGATCGCGGGCAACCTTCCGACCGCCCCCGCGATGGTCGGCAACGTCGTCGTCTGGAAGCCGGCGCGCTCGGTGATCCTGGCGAACTACGAGATCTACCGGATCCTCGTGGACGCGGGCCTGCCACCGGGCGTCATCAACTTCGTCCCGTTCGCGAGCCAACACGCGAACACGCTCCTCGACCACCCGGCGCTCGCCGGCGTCCACTTCACCGGCAGCTACGACACGCTCGTACGCATCTGGAAGCGCATCGGGGCCAACATCGAGACGTACCGGAACTTCCCCCGTGTCGTCGGCGAGACCGGCGGGAAGGACTTCATCTTCATGCATCCCAGCGCCGACGTCCGGGGCACCGCGATGAACCTCATCCGCGGGGCGTTCGAGTACCAGGGCCAGAAGTGCTCCGCCTGCTCGCGGGCGTACGTCCCCGAGAGCCGCTGGCCCGAGGTCGAGCGGATCCTGAAGGAGGAGGTCCCGAAGGTGCCCGTCGGACCGGTCGACGACCTCGAGAACCTCTTGGGCGCGGTCATCGACGAGGCGGCGTTCCAGAACATCGCGCGCTACCTCGACTACGCGCGCCAGCGCCCGAAGGAGTACGAGTTCGTTGTCGACGGCGGCGTCGACCCCTCGCGCGGTTGGTTCGTCCGCCCGACGGTCGTCCGCACGAGCGACGCCGGCGGGAAGCTCATGTCCGAGGAGATCTTCGGGCCGGTGCTGACGGTGTACGTCTATCCGGACGCGGAGTTCGAGCCGACCCTCGCCCTGTGCGACCGCACGTCGCCCTACGCGCTCACGGGGTCGATCTTCGCGAAGGACGCGCACGCGGTGGCGACGGCCGAGGCAAGGCTTCGCTGGAGCGCCGGCAACTTCTACATCAACGACAAGCCGACCGGCGCGATCGTCGCTCGCCAACCGTTCGGGGGGGCTCGGCGGTCGGGGACGAACGACAAGGCGGGGTCGATGCTGAACCTCTTGCGCTGGCTCACGCCGCGCAACATCAAGGAGACCGCCGTGCTGCCGGACGACTGGCGACGGCCGTTCATGGACTGACCGCCCCGCCGGGCCTCCGACCCTCCGCGGTCTGAAACGTTCAAATCGGTGGCCCGGGTGGACGCACCGTGGCGGACGTCGTCCCGTTCGATATCGTCGGCGGCCACCTCCTCTCCGTTCCCGCGCGGGTCGGCGGGTCGGCCGACGTCCGGCTCCTCTTCGACACCGGCATCGGGGTCTCCGTCCTCTCGAGCGCGCTCGCCGCCGCCGCGGGGTGTCGGCCCACCGGCGAGACCTTCACCGGGCGTCGGATGTCCGGCCAGGAGGTCGTGGTGCCGCTCTCCCGTCTCGGGTCTCTCGAGCTCGGCTCCCACCGGGCGTCGGACGTCCCGGTCGGGATCCTCGACCTCCTGCCTCCGCGCGCGTCGCGACCCGCGGGGTTCGCGGAGGTGGAGGGGATCGTTTCGCCGGGACTCCTCGACGGCCGGGCGTTCACGCTCGACGGTCCGAACCGCTCGCTCGTTCTCGAGGACGACCGATCGATGGCCGATCGTCTCCGCCGCGGCACCTCGATCCCCCTGCGCGTCGACCGCACCGGCCCTGCCGTCGATCTCTTCGTGGACCTCGACCTTCCGAGCGGTTCCCGAGCGACCGTCGAGGTCGACACCGGGTCCGGAGCGTTGACCCTCCACTCGAGGTACATGCTCGAGTTGGGGGTGCGTCCCGGTGACCCGGGGGTGCGCACCATCGAGGGAGTCGACGAGACCCACCACGCGTTCACCCGGCACTTCGCCCGTATTGACGGCCCCGTCCGGTTCTCCGGAGCGCCGACGTCGGCGCGCGGGGCGGGCGAGGTCATGTTCCAGGAGATCATCTACGACGGGCTCGTCGGAAGCACGTATCTTCTCGGGTCCGCGGTGACGTTCGACCCTCGTGGGTCGCGCGCGGTCGTGCCGACGGTGGCCCCGTAGAGGACGGTCGGCCACCCGGACCCGGGGGCCGGAGTCCGAGCGGCCTACCCGATAGCGAATCCCGCGAGCTCGAGGACCTGGTCGTGGGACCGAGTGAACTCGGCCCGGGCCGTCGCCGACGGGTCGAGGAACTTGAGTTCGACCCAGGCCGAGTGGCGCGGTCGCCAATGGGCCGGCGCTACGCCCCGGTAGAGAAACTCGATGTCCCAGTGCTCTCCTCGTTCCGGATGTCGGGCCGGTCGGTACGCCTCGGAGAAGATGCGGGGGGCTTCGAGCTCCACGCGGTCGATACCGAGCTGCTCGGAGGCGACGCGACGAGCGGCGGTCTCGGGGGACTCGAAGTAAAGAAGGTGGCACGACGGGAGCATCCAGCCCGAGGCGTTCAGCGTCACTCGTCTCGGGTCGAGCGCGCCGATCTCGGCCCAGGGGGCCCGGGGGTCGAGCTTGCCGACCAAGACCTCCTTCGACCGACCCGCGGGCGAGAGCAAGAGGAACGACGAAAGGCAGAGGCCGTCCGGCGGCACGGGCCACGTTCCGTTCCCGGGCGTTGCTTCGAGGGAGAGCCGGCAAAACCGCCGGCCGGTGGGGCCGGATACGCCGGTCGGTGCGGAGTCGGGTTGGGGAAGCGCTGGGGGCTGGGAGGGAGACACGGGCTGTACCATCCTCGTCCCGGGCCAATACCTGCCGGGATTAGAGCCCCTTGGCCGAGCGAGCGGACCGACGGTACCGGCTCGACCGCCCGCAGCCGCACGCGAGCGGACCGGAGCCGCTCGGAGATTCGGGGTCCGGGGGCCACCCCTTTTTCTCCTTTGGAACGTTGTCGCCGGCGATGGGGAACGCTGAACCGCGGGGGTGGCATGACGCCGCCCTGCAGAGCGGGCCGCAGGCGGACGACTCCCTGGTGAGCCTCGGTCGCACGCCGATCGCGGACGAGTGTCAGCACTGCGAGGTCTGCCGCTGGGCGAAGGAGTACGTGGACCGGCGGCTACGGGAGCGCGCTGGCGAGGCCCTGCCGCCGGCCCACGATGCGACGGCGGCGTGGCGAGAGCTGCGGGGTGCGCTCGGCTCCGCGCGGGACGCCATGCACGGCCGTCCGTAGCGCCCCCGACCCGAATCGGCCGCCGGGCCGAGGGGTGTCTTGACCAAAACCTAAAGGACGCGCCGGACCCTGACACCCGTGGGGACCTAGGCCCCGGTCCGGGGTCTTCGGGGCTCCCAAGCAGGAGAAACATGCCGCGGTCCCGCCGAGCCCAAAGCGCCTCCGCCCCTCAGCGACCGAAGGCGACGCGCCGACGGCGTGAGGCCCTTCCCGAACGCGATCTCGGATTCTACACCTTCCGTCTGAGCGACGTCATGACCCGGAAGGTCGCCGTCGCCCGTGTCACCGATTCCCTCGAAGCCGCGGCGTCCGCGATGAGCCGGCGCCGGGTGTCGGGCGTTCCGGTGGTCGACGGCCAGCGTCGTGTCGTTGGCGTGCTCAGCCAGAAGGACATCGTCCGGGTCCTGCACGACCGGCACGGACTCTCGCTGCCGGGAGGAGTGTTCGACCTGGTCCTCGACGCGGGTCGGGCCGGTCGGTCCGACCTGCCGGCAAAGTGCCTCGCGACCCTCAAGGCAACGACGGTCGGCGACGCGATGAGCCGCTCCCCAGTGACCGTTCCCCCGACCGCGCGGATCGACGAATCGATCCGGCTCATGATCGAGCGAGGGTTCAACCGACTCCCCGTCGTGCGCAACGGTAAGCTCGTCGGGATCG
This sequence comes from Thermoplasmata archaeon, assembly GCA_021798415.1. Classification (GTDB taxonomy): domain Archaea; phylum Thermoplasmatota; class Thermoplasmata; order Lutacidiplasmatales; family UBA184; genus Lutacidiplasma. The sequence goes on from JAJZGO010000038.1 coordinate 10,054, forward strand.
TGACCCGTACCGACCTGCTCACCGGATCGGCCCGACCCGCCTGAGCCCGACGACCCCGCGACCGGGGCCCTCTTCTCTACGAGTCGCGGCAGGCGAGGCTCGCACGATGTCGGCGGTCCCGTAGTCGCCCACGGTCCCTGCTCCCCCGGGGGCAGGTCGCAGGGCCGGAGGGCTTCTACGGTGCGTGACGTCGCATACCCCAGGCGGTCCAGGCGGTCCCCATCACTCCGGCGAGGATGAGGAGCGAAACGATGATCAACACGATGCTCTGGAACAGGCTGAATCCCTGGGCCCAGAATGCCACGTAGAGCAGCGTGAAAGAGAGCCAGGCGATGGGACCGATTATCGAGACCAAGACCCCCCAGCGAAAGCCCCGGTCGAGACGGTGGGCGAAGAATTCGGATCCGAACTCAGGAGTCCCGGGCGCGTGCGTCATGTGTGGGACACGCTCCGACGAACGCATACCCGCTCCGTCAACCCGGGTCGACGCACCGGCCGCCATTCCTTAGCGTCCGGATCCGTGCCGAGCAGGTAGGAGCACCCTGAGCGTGCGCACGCCGTCCCGCGTCGAACTCGAACGAGCCGCCCGGGCAGCGATGCCCCGCGAGCCCCTCGAACGGATGCGGTGGCGGGAGGAGGGCTGGACGAACCGGGTCCTGGTCGCGAACGACCGATGGGTCTTCCGGTTCCCCCGAGCGGGCCGACACGGCGCCGCACTCGAGCGCGAGGCCCGGGTCCTTCGGTTCCTGGCCCCACGCCTCTCCGCGCCGGTCCCCTTGCCCATGGCTCTCGGAACGCGGGCGCGACACTGGCCGATGATGGTCTATCGCAAACTGCCGGGGCGGCCCCTCTCGGACCTCGGCCCGCTCCCGACGCGAGACCGCGCGACGCTGGGGCGATTCCTTTTGCGCCTCCTCGACGAGCTCTCGGGGCTGTCGACGCCCTCGCTGAAACGCCTCGACGTATGGCCGAACGGTGCGAGGTCGTGGGCCCGGTCGGTCCACGATCTCGAGCGGCGGTATGCCCGTTCCGCGGAGCGAACGACGCCCGCGCGCGTCCACGCCCGGCTGATGGACAGCTTCGACGCCTACTACGCCGACCTGCGGGCCGCACGGTTTCGACCCGTGGCGACCCACAGGGACCTTTCCGCGGACCACCTCCTCTGGTCGGAGGAGCTCGCCCGGCCCACGGGGGTGATCGACTGGGAGGACGTCTGCGTGGGCGACCCGGCGTTCGACCTCACCGCTCTCGCTTCGCTCGTTCCCGAGGCATTCGCCGCGCTCTGCCTCCGAAGGAAGGGGTCGGCCGACCGAACGTTCGAACGTCGGATCGACTTCTACCGCCGAATGGTGCCGCTCCACGGCCTCCTCTTCGCCATCGAAACCCAGGGACGGTCCGCTCGGAAGCGCTACCAGCGCGCCCTCTCGGAAAGTTTCGAGCAGACGCCGACCGAGCGGGCCGAACGGCCGGAAGCGAGCCCGCCGGGGTAGCGTCGGCCGGACCCGGGCGCCGACGGTACGGGGACCGACGGCCCCCGAACGCTCCTCGAGCCTCGGGGGAGCCCGCGGGAAGTTCCGGACGCAGAGCTCTGCGGACGGGGCGCTACGGCTTCCAGACGGGCCCCGAATACCCCTCGGGGTGCGGAGGAGGCGGGTGGCCCTCTCCAAAAGGGTCGGGGCGGGCGCCCGGCGAATGGCCCGCCCTCTGGCAGAGGTACGCGTCGATCGCGGCCGCGGCCTTGGTGCCGGCTGCCATCGCGTGAACGACCGATCGCCCCCCCGCGGCAAAGACGCCGGGGAGGTCCGTCATGTAGTCGGGATGGCCCCCTTCGGGCCAGCCCTTCGTGCCGATCTTGAGTCCGAGCGTGGGCGAAAGGCCCGTCAGGTCGGCCTTCTCGCCGACGGCGAGGATGACCGTATCGCACTCGATCACCTCGGTCGCCCCGGGGATCGGACGGACGGCCCGGCGTCCCGATGCGTCGGGCGCGGTGACCTCCATCTTCTGGAACTCGATCCCCTCGACGTGGGTGGTGCCGAGCACCTTCGACGGGGAGAGCAGCCAGAGGAACCGGATCCCCTCGGGCTCGGTCTCGCGGATCTCCTCCTCGCCGGCGGGGGACTCCTGTCGGGTTCGCCGGTACGCCATCGTGATCTCGGCGCCGGGGGAGAGGCGCAACGAGGAGCGGACGGCGTCGACCGCGACGTCGCCGCCGCCGACCACGACCACCTTCTTGCCGAGGATCACGGGGCGTCCCTGGTTGACGTCGTACAGGAAGTCGAGCGCGTGGAGCACGCCCGGGAGAGTCTCGCCGGGAATCCCGGGCGTCCCTGCCTTCGACGCCCCGATCGCGAGGAAGACCGCCGCATACCCCTCGGCGAGAAGGCTCTCGGGGGTCAACTCCGCGCCGGCGCTCTTCCCTTCCACGAAGGTGAGGTCGAAGTTGCGGAACCGCTGGAGGTCGATGAGGAGTTCGTGGTTCGGCATGCGGTAGTGCGGGATCGCCCCGGCCTGTCCGCCGACCGCGCGCTGCCGCTCGAAGACCGTGACCGAGTAGCCGCGCAGTCCGAGCTCCCACGCGGCCATCAGGCCCGCCGGGCCCGCTCCGACGACCGCGACACGCTGGTGGCGCGGCGCGCTCGGCACGTACTCGAGGTTCGAGTTGCCGAACTCGAGCGCCGCCCGTTTGAGGTGCCGGATCGCGATCGGGACCCCCCGGCCCTTCATGACGCACGCGTCCTCGCAGTAGTGGTAGCAGACCTTGCAGAGGGTCGATGCGAGCGGGTTCTCGCGAAGCGTGAGGTGGGCCGCCTCGTCGAACTGGCCGTTCGCGACGAGGCCGATGTACCCCCGGCAGTCCTGGGTGATCGGGCACGCCTCGACGCAGAACGGCAGCGCGCACTGCAGGCACCGCTGCGCCTCGAGCATCGCCTCTTCCCGGGTGTAGGAGTGAAGGACCTCCCGGAAGTCCACGACGCGGTTCTCGGGACGTTCCTCGGGGACCTCGATCCTAAGGTACCGTGAGTCAGCCGCG
>JAJZGO010000039.1 GCA_021798415.1 Thermoplasmata archaeon
CGCGCCGACCGAGCACAGGTCGATTCGGGAGCATCCTCGGTCGGGCTCGTTGAGCCCCGATCCTCCGAGAACCTCCGGGCCAGCGCGGCCGGAGTGGCCGACGCGGGTCGGTCGACGATCCGATCGTGTCGTCCTCGGTCCCCGGCGTCTTCCTCCCGAAGCGCCCGTCCCCCGAACGGAGGCGGCCGCCCCGGCACGACCCACGTCGACCCGGGACAAGCGCGTCGACGCGGTCTCGAAGCCGCGCCGACCGAGACCACCCTCAGCCGACCCGAGGAAACCACAACGCGCGCCGCGCGTCCCCGAATCGAGGGGGACGGTTTACCGCCGGGTTCCGGCTGCGAAACTCACGGAGATCTCCGTCCCCGCTCAACTCGAACTAAGGGGGCGCTTAACCCCCCACTGGAGGTCTGAGTTCACAGAGGGTAAGGAAGTGACCAACATGCAGAGCACAGCCGAAGAGCAACCGACAACCGTCCCCGAGAAGATCATCGAGACGCCCACGAAGGTGGAGACCACGATCCCTCCAAGACTCGAGACCGTCGACCACGAGGTCGTCGCGCCCACGGAGACCGAAAGCAAGGACATCCCAAAGGTGGTCGAGGGTCTCGGCCGCATCGTCCCGCAGGTCGTTTCAACGACGCCCGGGCTGTTGAAGACCGTCGCCGCGCCCGCACCAGAGGCGGCCGCGCCGACGGCCTAGGACCCGACCATGTTCGGGTGGATTGTCCTCGCGGTCATCGTCGTGGTCGTTCTCGTCTTCCTCGGGTACATCCATATCTGAGCGATCGACCCGGGCGACGGCCGGCCGAGCGCCGACCGTCGCCCCCAACCTTTTCCGAGCCCAGTGTCGACCGCGAGGTTCTTGAATCCGCTCGGTTCGCGGCTCGACCGGACATGCGATTGTTCCGTCGGACGTGGTCGAAGGAAGGCTTTCGAAGCAGTCGGTGCCAGGACCCGGTTTCCGTCGAACCCGCGGGTTGGGTGCCGGGACCTTGAATCCGTTTAACGACTCCCTTATCCCCCGGTCCCTGATGAAGCCCGCATGGTGCATACGATATCCCTCGGCGGTGCGATTCTCTTGCTCATAGTGGCCGTTCTCCTGCTCTTCGTGATCGGGCCGTTCGCGCTTCTCGTGCTGATTCTCGTGGCCGTCCTACTGTGGTACGCGTTCTTCCGAGGCTCCCGACCGGCGATCCGGTTCAACTGAGCGCACGTCCGTGCCTCGGAGCCCCGTCGCCGCAGCATCACGGGCAGGGGAGCCACGGGGGGGTTGGCCGCGGTCGCGGGCCGATCGTCCTCGTCTCCTCTCGAGCGCGGAGTCCCGATGAGGTTGGCCTCCGCGAACGTGGTCTGGGCCGGTCCCTTGGACCCGCGCGGGCTGCGCTGGATTATGACCGGGGCCGGACTCGGTCTGGCAGCGGCCGCTACGGGTCTCGTGGTGCCCGTCTCGCTCCTCTTCCTGGACGCGTACAGCCCCCCCGGCCTGTTGACTCTCGGACCGACGCTGATCAAGGCCACCGGTCTCCTCGCCGTCGCGGGAACGCTCCTCTTCGCACTGTCGCTGATCGCGTTTCGGTACGGGTTCGCCGCCTTCCGCAAGTTCGAACGATGGTTCTGGATCGCGTCGGTCCTCTGTCTGGTCGGCACGATCGGATGGTTGCTACTGATCCTTCCGGTAGGCATCGCACTGACGTCGTCTACGTCACTGTTCGACTGCGTACGGGCGGCCCCGAGCCACGCTCTCGTCTGTCTCCAAGCGGTGGCGCCCCTCGCGAGCTACGTGGGCATCCTCGCCTTCTGGCTGGTCTGGTTGGGCCAACTGGGGATCGTCGTCGGCCTCGCGTTCACGGGTCGCCGCTTCCGGGAGCCGTCGCTCCACGTCGGCACGGCGCTCTACGCTCTCTTGCTCCTGATCTTCATTGCTCCGTTTATCGGACTCATGTTCGCGAGCAGCGTCCTGGCCTACGCGGCCCTGGCTGCGATCGTCCTGGGACTCCTGGCCCCGGCCTTCGTTGCGCTGGGCAGCGGCCGTGCCCACGCCGGCTCCGATCGAGGGGTCGGCCGAACGACGGACCGGGTCGCCACGGGGCCCTCGGGCGGAAGCGGCTCCACAGCGCGCGTGAGCCCGAGCCCCGACGGCGCCACGCCGTAGACGCTCGCGAGGACGCATCGGCCCCGAGCGGGCGTCCCCGGGCTCGCGTTCCGCCGCGTGGAAGAGGCGAACGCCCAAGACCCGACGACTAGCCTCCGTCGACGAGCGACCGGGGCGGCTCCAGGACCATCATGAGCCCGTTCGCGGCCAACAGTGTCTGTAACTGGCGTTCCGGCCCGACGTTTAGCCGAGAGGTGAGTACGAGGAGGGAGGGGAATCGTGCACGGTCCGCTATCGGCGACGGCATCCTGCCTCCCGAACGGGACCAGTCCGAGGCGGAGAGAGCGTACCGGTCGTCCACCGGACCCATCGCCGCCCGGTAATCGATCGGGGGCGGCGGAGGCAGGGGAGTACGGCCCGCACCGAACGGTGGAATCCCGTAGTCGGCGTTCCCGACGAGCGGTCCGATCGGAACGGACGCCTCGACGGACCGGAGGGTCCGCCACAGGTACGGAACGATCCGGTCGGCGTTCACGCCACCCGGCGGAACCGAGTCGAAAGTCCCGTCGTGGCTTCCGAGCGGCCGGACGAATGTCGGCACGGCGCTTCCCTGGGGCGCGGGGGCTGGGTGCTCCTTCCCCGTCGGACCGCGGTCCGTCGTCCGGGCGTGCCGGAGGATCGTCCGGAGGATACGGCTGCCGTCCCGAAGCGTGCGCAGCTTCGCCGTGCCGACCCGCTCACGATAGTTGACGGGAATCTGGTGCACTCGGTGTCCCCGGCGAATCGATTTGAGGACGAGTTCCGCCTCGATGGCGAAGCTCGAGTCGCTGAGGCCCAACTGCGCGAAACGCTCGGTCGACACGCCCCAGAATCCGCTGCAAAGGTCCAGTATCGATCGTCGGGTCAGGAAACTCGCGGTGAAGCTCAGTCCAACGTTTCCCACCCGATGGATGAGGTCCTTGAGATCGTGAGGCGCTCCCCAAACCGGGTGGCGCACCCCGATGACGAGGTCGGCTCCTCCTTGGAGCAGGTCGAGTGCCGGGAGGATCCGGTCCGGTGGGTAAGTGGCATCCGCGTCGAGCGCGACGACGTACGGGACCCCGAGACGGCGGACCTGGGTGACGGCTTCGAGCATCGCCCCTCCCTTCCCGCGGCTTACTTGCGTCAGCACCGGGACGCCCGCCTGGCGGGCGACATCGAGGGTGCCGTCGGTCGAGCCCCCGTCGACGATGAGTATGCGAATCTGATGGCCGGGTTCATCGAACCGATACATCGCAAGGTCGCTCAGGGTCCGAGCGAGTCCTTCTACTTCGTTCAAGGTGGGGAGTATGACGACGGCGAACGCTTCTCGCAGTCCCGCGACGTCGGCCGGCACCGGACCACTCCATGGGGTCTCCGAGAACGACGTTATCGGCTCCCCGCTAGGGGCGGAAGTTGGTGGGATTCCCCGCGCGGGTCCGGGCGGTATGCCCGAGATGGGGGCTCCGGGACGTCTACGGTACGGAACGGTAATCCACGTCGAATCCGCCGCGCCCCCATCTTGCCGCATAGGTGACCAGCCGGTCACCGGGGAGAGTCAGGGTATAGGGCTTTCCTCAATTCGGGCTAAGAACCTATCCGGAAACCTCCCCGCCAATCACCACGACTCCAAGCTACTCGAACTCACGCTCGACGCCCGGGTGCTCTTGCCCCCGGTCACCTCCCAGCACCTGTGCCTCGACAACGGGTACGACTTCCCCTTCTGTCGAGAGATCGTCATGGCCTACCAGTTCACACCGCACACCCGCCCGGTCGGTGAGGAGCCCCGGCGCATGAATCGGAATCGCAAACGGCGAGCCCGACGATGGGTCGTGGAACGAACGTTGGGATGGTTCAACCGGTGTCGGCGGCTGCTGATTCGATGGGAGAAGAAGGTGGAGAACCATCTGGCCTTCCTCTCGCTGGCCTGCGTCTGGATCATCCATCGAGCCATCGCACGGAGTTTCGGCTCAGCGGGCGCTCTATAAGCGGCCGGGAACTCCCGGACTCGGCGAGGGTCCGGTGTCGAAGCGCTGGGGCAAGGTCCGATCGGAGGAGGCGGAATCGGCCGACCATCCCCGATGGACATTCCAGCGGTGGTCCTACCCGTCGCATGCGGAGGGGAGAACTGCCGATCTCGAACCTGCTACATCTTCCCGGGAGAGGGACCCTACCCGGTCGGGATGTTCGAGGACCCGGAATGGGTGGCGCTGGCGGGACCGGAACTCGCCGGTACGCTCTTCGTCTGCCCGGACTGCATCGACCAGTTCCTGAAGGAGGATGAGCGAGAGCCGGAGGTTTCCGGATAGGTTCTGAGCGCATGGAATCCGTTTGAGCGGGTCGACCCGAGCGTCCCAAGTCCGACGCTCGCGGGAGAAGTTCACGACCGATCACTCTCGTCGTTAGCCGCCTCCGTTGCGCATCGCTCGGAGCGGGGTCCTTCGGGCGGGCGCCGGGTCTCCCGGAGACGGATAGGCCGGTATCGGGACTCCCTCGGAAGCGACCGGTTGCGCCGGTGAGGAAAAAGGCGCAATGGGCCCCGGTCCACGGAGCCGGGGTCGTCCTCTCCGAATCCCCCGCCCACCGAATCGCGTCCCACCGCCCGGCTTCGAGGGAGCCCGGAAGTACGCCAAAGTGTTCGGCTCGGGGAGGGAGGCCGGTCCCCCCCCTGCCCGGTTCGATGAGCGCCGTACCGGCTTCCGAGGCCCGGGATCACGTCCGATCGTTCCGTCTCGACTTTGAGGGAAACACTCGGTTCCCGCTCCCCCTCGCCGAATCGAGGTCGTTGATCGAGCTCAGGATCGCGATGGCGCCCTTCCCCCGCGGGGTGAGACGATAGCGCTGCCTCGCGAGGTGGTCGACGAGTCCGCTCTCGGTGAGCTTGCGGAGGTGGTACGCGATCTTCGACGTGTCATCGATGTGAGCCGCCGCCAGCGCCTGCGTAAAGTCGCACGGGCCTTCCGCTAAGCGGCGAAGGACGAGGCGTCGGATCGGGCTCGCCAACGACTCGAGCGTGGCGTGCGCATCGGCCGAGACGACCGACGCACGGATCGTGAGGGCTCCGGTGGCGGTGATCTTGTTCGGGTCGTAGGCCACGGCGAGCGGCCCCTTTCCTTCCAGGATCGCCCGGATCCCCTCGAGGAGCCTCGCGATCTCCTCCTCCCGGTGACGAGCGAGGAGTTCCTCGACCGCCGCGAGGACGACCGCGGCCCGGTCCTTGGGTTCGACGAATCCTTCGACCGCGTCGCGAATACGGAACGGGTTCTCCGGGTCCAGCGGGAAAAGGCTGACCCTCGGGGCCGTGTCGTCGACCGGAGCCGGAGCGATGAGGAGAACCTCGTACCCGCCCTCCGCGGCGAGGCGATTGGCATACTTCACGGGGTCGAGCGGGTTCACTCCCGTCCGCGTCAGCTCGAGCTGCTGGCCGACCAGCTCGAGGACGCGCTGGACCTGATCGGGCCGGACCGGTTTGCGGAGGTAGTCGAACGCGCCGAGCTGCATGGACCGGACCGCCGTCTCCACGGTCGCTCTCGTGGTCAGCATGACCACCACGAGCCGGGGCCATCGAGCCCGGACGCTCGTCAGGAGTTGGATGCCGCTCATCCGGCCCATCCCGAGGTCAGTGAACATGACATCGAACTCCGCTCGCTCCAGAGCCCGAAGGGCCTGGACCCCGGACGCGACGTTGTGGACCAGGTGGCCCTTGTCTCCGAGAAGCGTTGCGAGTTCCGACCGGAAGTCCTTGTCGTCGTCCACGACGAGCACCCTCATGCGCGAGGGTTCCTCCCCGGGGCGACGTGAGTCCCCAACGTTCGGGACTTTGGCGGTGGGGTTCGAGGAGGCGGCGTGAATCACGTGCTTTCGTGGGCGAGCGGGCCGGGAGCGGGGAGCGCTTCGGGGTTCGGGTTTTGTCGGACTCATGCTTCCACTCGGTGGAGCCTCTGGGTCATTGGGCTCGGCGTACGACGTGCGAGGGAAGGACGAGATCGCGCGCCGTCTTCGGGGGGGTCGTCCCGCCCGCCTCCCCTCGGATTCCGGGAAACGTTCCCCGGGGGCGGACCCGGGAGACGACGGTTCGAGAGTCTCCTCGGAAGCGTTCGGCCGCTCCGACAACCTCCCGACGGCTCCGACACCGGCGTCCCTGCAGAGGCCTTCGTGGCCCATTCTGCGCCTCTTCTCTTAGGGGTCGATTCATATGATCGTCTTCGACGCGCCTCCCTGGGGCTGGAATACTCACGGGCTTCTTATCGGTTCAGTCCCCCGATTCCATCGACCGCTCGGGTCCGCTTCGCACGGATGCGCGTCGAGATCCTCCGGGACACGTTCGACGGGAGACTTTCCGAGGGCGTTGCGCTCCAAGGTTCCCCCCGACGACGCTTCCACTCCCGTCTCGGGCACGGCCGCGAGCCTCCGCGCGGCAACGTTTATCAACGGCCCGACGCTGGCTTCCGTGTAGCCCCGTGGTGTAGTGGCCAATCATGCGAGACTCTGGATCTCGCGACGCAGGTTCGAACGCCGCGGACGCTCCTAACTCCGCCGGCCGAGACTCCTGCCGGGGCTACTCACTCCGGGGTTTCGAACTTCCTGTGCGGGGGTGCTCCAGCTCGGCCAAACCGTCGGAGGACGGCGGGGCCTACGAGGCAGGGCTTAGGACCCTGTTGCCTAGGGCATGCGCCGGTTCAAAGGGTCGGCCGGTCCACGGGACCGACGACCGGGGATTCCGGCCCCCCGCATTCTGCCGGCCCTAGGCCGGCGTCGGACGGGGTGAGATGGCGAAGGCGGCCGAGGTCCTTTCGCCGCCCGAGATCCTCGGGCTCTCCGCGTCGGAGGCCGACCGACTCCTCGACACCCTCGAGAGGACGGTGCCGGTCCATCCGCCGCTCGCCCGCCTCTCCGGCGGGGCGGTTCGCGAGGCGGTCGTCTTTGGCGACACCCACGGAGACTGGCGGTCGACCGTCGAGGTCGTGAACCGGTTCGGTGCGGGCGGAGAGGGCCGGTTCCTGGTCGGCCTCGGGGACTACGTCGATCGGTCGCCCGAGGATTGCCCGGGAGGCTCCGTCGCGAACGCGCTCTTCCTTCTGCAGTGGGCGGCCCACGCCCCGAGCCGGGTCGTCCTGCTCCAAGGGAATCACGAGACGGTCCGTCGGATCGCGGCGTACCCCCAGACGTTGCCGGACGAGGTCGACGAGCTCTGGGGCCCCGAGGTCGACCGGTACGACCGGCTCCTCGCCCTGCTGGAGCGCGGGCCGATCGCGGCGACCAGCGCGAACGGGGCGTACTTCGCCCACGCGGGGTTTCCGCGCGTGCTCGGGGCCCCCGACTGGTATTCCTCGTTCGAATCGGTCTCCGAGGATGTCCTCGCCGAGGTCGTCTGGGCCGAGTGTGACGCCTCCCGCAGCCGGCGGGGCGGGTCGATCCCGTGGGGGGCCGCCGACCTCAACGCGTTCCTTCGAGCGACGGGCCTCACCGTCTTCCTGCGCGGCCACGACCCGGACGTCACGGGCCGGAGCCTATACGGGGACCGATGCCTCACGCTGCAGACGACGCGGATCTACGAACGGTTCGGGGGCGTCATCGTCGCCCGGGTACCGCTGGAACGCCCCCTCGTCTCGATCCACGACCTCGAGGTCGAGCACCTTTCGACCGAGGGCCGATCGTTCGACGCCTAGCGGTGCCCCGGGCGCACTTCGGACTCGCTCGGACGTCGACCTGCCGCCCAGCATACGCCGGAGAGCGGTCGCTCCCCGGTGGAGCAATCGGAGCTTCCCGGTACCCGGGATGCCCCCGGAGTTCGGGGAGCGGGGGCGTTAGCGGAAGAGCCGCTGTTCGGCTCGCCGGATCCCGTCCGGCGAGGGGGCTCGCGCGTAGGCGGCGAACCGACCCCGGTTGATCTCGAGGAACGCGTCGCCTCCCGCGAACTCGCAGAGGAGCGTAGCCGCCTCGTCCGGTCGGCCGACGAGGTAGAGCGCCGCCCCGAGGGCTTCGACGCTGTTGAGCTCCCCCAGTCGGCCGTAGTGCTGGGGGTTCGCGGCAACGAGCATGGGAAGTCGACGGTGGGGGCCCCGGGGGAGCCCCCCGGACGTCGGAAGGTCGAGACGGCCCCGGTCCGAGAGCCGGTTCCATGAGCCGTCGACGACGAGGATCCCGTGCGATTCGGCGGTCGCCCGGTCCTTCCGGGAGAGCGGCTCGGCGGCGAACGGGTCGAGCACGATCGGCCTCGCCCCTGCGTCGCGACGGGAGGAGGGCAGCGCGAGGCCACGACGCAACATCCGGCGCCCGGTGCACGCCTTCGGGTCGTCGTCGCCGAGGACGACCACGAGCCGGCGGATCGGGGGCCTAGGCGAACCGCTCGGCGTATTCCCGGAAGATCGCATGGAGCTCCCGAGTCAGGCGGAGCGCTTCGGCCTTCGGACGTTGCCACAGGTTGCGGCCGAAGATGATCCCGGTCGCTCCCGCGTCCATCGACGAGCGGACCTTGCGCAAAAGCTCGGCGTCGCCGACCTTCTCGCCGCCCGAGACGAGGACAAGGCTGCGGCCCGCGCTCTCGACGACCTTGCGGAACGCCGCGTCGGGGGTAAGTCGGAGCGCGTTGTAGGGCGGAGGGCTCTCGGCGTCCTTCTCGGACGGGACCGGGTAGTTCACCTTGACGACGTCGGCCCCGAGCTCGAGAGCGACGCGCGCCGCGTAGTCGACCGCGTAGAGGCTCTCCTTGCCGCCGCGCTTCGAGACCGCCTCCCCGCGGGGGTACGCCCAGACGATCACGGGCATGCCGAGCCGCTCGGCGTCGCGCCGGACCCCGACGAACTGGTGAAAGTCCCGGTCCTGCGCGGGAGAGCCGACGTAGACCGTGTACCCGACGGCGTCCGCTCCCAGGCGCACCGCGTCCTCGACCGTTCCCGTGAGGGGGCTGAACGCCTGAGCGTCCGACGGGATACCGGTCTTCCCGTTGAGCTTCAGGATCAGCGGGACGTCGCCCGCGTACTCGTGGAAGTACTTCTCCGCGAGCCCGATGTGGAGCGCGATCGCGCTGAAGTTCCCTTCCCGGGCGAGGTCGTACTGGTACGTGGGCGAGAGCGCGTCGGGGTTCGCGAAGAAGTCGACCGGCCCGTGCTCGAGGCCCTGGTCGATCGGCAGGACCAGCATCGTTCCCCCGCCGGGGCCGTGGTCGTAGAGCATGCGCTTGAGCCGGGTCATCTTGCCGGGGGCGAGCCCGAGGCGCCGGAGCGAGGGACGCGGGAACCGGTCGCTCGGGGCGGCCCTCGTCACCCCCGGCCCCGACGAAGCCGGCGCCCCTTGGCTCGATTCGCTCATCGGGAAGCCTCGCATCGAGAACGGGGTCTCGCGATTTAACGGTTGGTCCCGACCGCCCGGGCCGCGCGCATCGAACGTGCGCCATGCCCCTTTATCCTTCGGAGAGGCGTAGCGAACGTCACCGGATCCCCCCGTCGGACGCTGATGCGCCCCCAGGTCGTTATCGCCGCAACCCTGCTGCTGAACGCGGCGCTGTTCGCCGTCAATCTCGTGGTCGCGTTCGAGTCCGGCAGCCGGGCGGTCCTTGCCCAGGCGATCTACACCATCACGGACCTCATCGGCAGCGGACTCCTCCTCTGGGGCCTCCACGCCTCGCTGCGCCCGGCCGACTACCAGTACCCGTTCGGCCGGGGGAAGGAGCGGTTCTTCTGGGCGTTCGTCTCCATCCTCGTGACGTTCACGACCGCCGGCCTCCTCGCCCTCGTCCTCGGGGTCGAACAGTACCTCGTTCCCGACCGGGTGACCCACATCGGGGTCTCGCTGATCGTCGTCGGCGCCACGCTCGCGGCGAGCGTGGGCAGCATCGCGATCACGCTGCGGGAACTGCGGATCGGACGTCAGACGCTCCGCGCGCTCCTCGAATCGGCGAACCAGGGCCTCAAGTCGATCTTCTTCCAGGACCTCGTGACGATCGCCGGGTGCGTCGTGGCGTTCGTCGGGCTCCTCGTCGTGTACCGCACGGGGGACTTCGGCGTCGACGGGTTCACGGGGGCGCTCGAAGGGTTCCTCCTCATCGCGACCGGGTTCATCCTCACCGCGGAGAGCCGGGAGTATCTCATCGGCCGGGCCCTCGACCCCCGGGTCGCACGCTCGCTCCTCGCCGAGGTCGAGCGCGACCCGCACGTCCGCCGGGTCCGGGGCCTCCAGTCGATGCTCCTCGGCCCGGACGACGCGCTTCTCGCGCTGAGGATCAACTTCCAGGACGGGCTCACGACCGATCAGATCGAGACCACCATCGACCGGGTCACGCTCGCGCTCAAGCAGACGCACCCGGTCCTACGGCACATCGTCATCGAGCCCGAGTCGTGAGCCCCTCGCGCAGGAGGGCGTCCTCGTCCCGGTACCGGGCTACCGTGAGCCCGACGAGCCCCCCCGCGATCACCCCGAAGAAGAGGTAGAGACCCACGGTGCCGAGGACGGCAAAGAGCGAGGTCGAGAGGACCAGCCCGACCACCATCCCCGCGGAGATCGTCAGGGAGTAGATCGCCATCGTCGTCGCCCGGCTCATCTCGGACGCGAGGTCGGCGAGCGCGGCCAGGGCGGCCGGGCCGTAGGCGAGCGCCGGCAGCACGCTCGCCGCGATCCCGCCGAGGATCTCCGGGCGGGCGCCGTAGGCGACCGCGAGCGAGGCGAATCCCATCAGCGCGACGAACCCGACGGTGCCGACCATCATGAGACGCATGCGCCCCGCGCGGTCGGAAAGACGGCCGAAGTACGGCTGGGTGACGACGAGGATCGCGCCGCCCAGCCCGATGACGAGCGCGAGGTACGTCGGGGAGATCCCGAGACCGCTCGCCGCCGAACCGAGGAAGACGAGCGCCGTGCCGATCAGCATGTAGATCACGAGCCACGGCAGGATCACGAGCAGAACGCTGCGCCGGAACGCGTGGCGGAGCACTTCCGAAAGATCGAACGTGGCGACCCGAGGGCGCGACGGGAGCCCCCGAACGAGCCGGTACGCGAGAAGGAGGCCCCCCGCGAGCATCGCCGAGCCGACCCCGAAGACGACGTTGAGGTGCGCGTTCGGGAGGAGCCCGAGCGCCGCGAATCCGAACGCGAACCCCGAGACCCAGCCGAAGAGGTTCATCGCGTCGAACCGGCCCATCTCGAACCCGCGCTCGTCGGTCCGGGACCAGTCGGCGACGAGCGCGAGGCTCGCCGCGAGGATGGCCCCGCTCGCGATCCCGAAGAGGAGGTTGAGCCCGCCGAGCACGATCGGCGAACGGCTCGTCGACTTCAGGGCGAAGAGGACGGCGGACGCGCCGATCCCGGCGAAGAGGACGGGGAACCGTCCGTAGCGGTCGGCCGCCAGGCCGGAAACGAGCACGGTCGAGAGTTCGCCGACCGGTGCCATCGCGCTCACGAACCCGACGACCCCGACCTCGCCCTGGCCGATCCCCGCCGTTTGCCCCTGGATGTAGCTCGCGAAGACGGCGACGGTGATCCCGAACGCGAAGCGAACGAAGTAGGTCGACGAGAAGACGGCGAGGAGCGCCCGCCGGTGCTCGCGAGCGGACCGGTCGGGCCCCGTCTCCGCCACGGTCGTGCCGTCAGCCGGGGGCCGGTCGCGGCTCGATCAGCTCGATCCAGACGTCGTTCGGGTCGAGGATGAACGCGATCCGGGACGAGCCTCCCGAGAGGCGGTACGGCTCCTTGGCGACCCGCACGCCCTGTCCCCGGACCTCCCGAAGGACCGCGTCGAGGTCGGCGACCTCGAACGCGAGGTGGTCGAGCTGCTCGCCGGCGTCGAACGTCTCCTTGCCGTCCCAGTGGGTGAGCTCGACCCGCGCCCCGCTCGCCGGGTCCCGGACGAACGCGATCTCCGCGTGGTTCTCGGGGATCGCGCGCCGCCGTTCGAACTCGAGCCCGAGGACCTTCGTGTAGAACGCGAGGCTCTCCTCCATGTCGCGAACCGTGATCGAGGTGTGCAGGAACCTCATGGCGACGCCGGCGACGCGCCGGACCTACAAAAGGCCCCGTTCGGTCGGCCGACGAGCGGCGGCGCGGACGCCTCGGCGTCCGTTCCGCTCTACGGGTGCCCGTAGACGACCCGCAGCGGGGTCTCGCCCCGCGCCACGTCCCCGTCGACCCGGACGAACCCGAACCTCTCGAACTGGAAGATGTCCCGCGGCCGGGCGTCGCGGAGCGCCCCTTCCCCGAGGCCCCGCCGATGCTCCCCGTCGGTCCCGAAGACATCCACCTCGACGGCGTCCGTGACCCCGACCCACTGAAGGCGCGGGAGCCGCCGGTTCTCCCGGCTCGCGAACGTCGCCCGCACCGTCCCGCCGGGGGCCGCGATCGTCTCGGGAAGGCGGACGTTGATGAGCTCCTTGAGCCGGACCTCGGTCCCCGCGAGGTCGACGAGGTCGCGGTGCGGGAGGTAGAACGTCGGCCCCGCCCGGACGATCCGCCGGCCCAGCTCGGGTCGGTCGGGATGGTTCGCGAGAGAGACCTCGGCCAAGTCGAACGGGTAGCCGTCCACCTCGACCCGAACCGGGTCGGGGACGAAGGTGCGACGGACGGTCGAGGCGTCGAGCCGCTTGCGGTTCTCGGCGTAGAGCGTCTCCGCCGGCACCTCGATGTCGGCGAG
>JAJZGO010000168.1 GCA_021798415.1 Thermoplasmata archaeon
CACGTAGACCACCGCCCCCTCATCGAACGCCACTTGCGCCGCCGGCGAGTAGGTGTTCCGTAGCTGCACCTGGAGGCCGGCGGCGAACACCGTCACTCCTCCGGCGCTGAACTGGGGGAAGAAGATGCACGCGCCGGCCCTGGGGGTGTTGTAGATGGTGGTCCACCCCGTGTAGGGGAAGTTCGCCCGGGGGTTCGCCGTGTTGTTGAGCACGGTGTTGTTGTACGTGACCTTCGAGCCCGAAGGGGCCTGGCCGGTGACGTTGTCGGTCAGCGCTGCCGTCCCGTACGGGCAGATCGGGCTCGAGGGGTTCTGCGCATCGAACCCGTTGAAGTAGACGGTGTACGGCCCGCCGTTAATGCTGGGCGAGACGAAGTCGTAGGAGCCCCAGCCCACGACGAAGGTGTGGCTCTGGCCGAGATTGCTGATCGCGACGTTGTCGTGGTTCCCCACGATCAGCACGTTCACCGTCCCTCCGCCCTTGTCCCCGATGGTCACGTTGTCGTAGTGCCCGACGACGGTCACGTTGAGGTTGGCCCCTCCCGTCCCCGACACGTTGACGCTATCGTGGCTCCCGACGATCTGGATCAGGTTGTACGCGCCCCCCGCAGCGGAGACCGCGATCGTGGAGCTGTTCGTCGAGAAGTTGAGCACGAAGGAGACCTGCCCGTTGCCCTTGACACTGAAGGCGTAGTTGGTCGAGCCCGCGAAGTTGTACCAGATGTTCCCCGCGGCCGAACCGGTGCAGGTGATGGAGTTCGTGTTGGGCGGAGGAGGCGAGAGCGAGCACGCGGGAGCCGACCCGTTCTGACGCCAGCCCGTCGGCGGAGCGTAGCGGGTGCTCACCATGCCGAAGCTGGCTTTGGCGGGCGGCTCGCCGGGGATCGAGGAGACGGCGCCTCCGTCCGGGGGACCGAACGGGGGCACCCCGACGGAACCGAGCGTGATCGGCTGCAGGACCGGCGCGCCCGGCGTTCCCGCCCCCGAGATGCCCTGGAGGAGCGCCCGGAAGTGACCGAGCTGGTTCTCGACCTGGATCTCGTGGTTCAACTCGTTGACCTGCATCTGGTTCGGGAGCGTGGTCGCAAGGTAGTTCGCGATGAACGTCACGACCAGCATGAGCCCGAAGATCGTCGCGACCGCGGAGACCTGGGCCCGACGGCTGCGTCGCCGCCAGTGTCGGGCGCTCGCCGGCCGGCGCCGAACCGCGCCGGCGCGGACGGACCGGGGCCGGACCGGACGCACGTTCGCGGGCGGGGACGGGGAGGAACGGGCGATCCGGACCGGCCGCGCCACGGCCCGGTTCGACGCGCGAACGACGCGAATCCGGTGCATGGAGCCTCGGAGGAGTGTAACTAGCTCGGGTCGGTCTATTAATGCCTGTGGCCGGGAAGGAGGCCTTCCGACGGGGCCGCCCGCGGCCCGCCCGGCCCGCCTCCAGGATCGAGACGAGTTCCGAGCAACTTATCTCTCGCCTTCCCTCCCCGTTGGGGGTACGGACGTTGGGGTCCGACGAGGGAGCGAAGCGCCGGGTCGAGCGGGCCCTTCTCTCGCCGTACGACAAGTCGGGCCTTGCCGGCTTCGCCCGGGTCCTGAGCGGGCTCGGCGTCGAGCTTTGGGCCACCGGGGGGACACGGACCGCCCTCCTCGAGGGTCAGGTGCCGGTCCGACCGGCGGAGGAGCTGACCGGTATCGGCTCTTGGTTTGAGGGGCGGGTGAAGACCCTCCACCCCGGCATCCTCGGAGGGATCCTCGCGCCCCGGACCGAGGCGGGGCTCCGGGAGCTCGCGGAGCGCAAGCTCCTCGCCTTCGACCTCGTGGCGGTCAACTTCTACCCGTTCGAGCGCCACCTGGCCGAGCACCCGGACGCCCGCGACCGGGAGGAGTACATCGACATCGGTGGGGTCACGCTCGCCCGAGCGGCGGCGAAGAACCACGCGTGGGTGACGGTCGTCACCGACCCGGCGGAGTACGGGTCGCTCGCGGACGAGCTCGCGGCGAACGAGGGATTCGTCTCGGCCGCGACGCGCCGCCGGCTCGCGGTCCGCGCGTTCGAGCGGTGCACGGAGTACGACGGCGCCATCGCGTCGGGCCTCGAAAGCGAGGACCGTAACGACCCGTTCCCCCGGACGGTCGTCGTGCGTCGCGAGCCGTTGCGCCTGCGCTACGGGGAGAACCCGCACCAGAAGGCGGCGACGTACGGCGCCGTGAGCCCGGCGGGCGTCGGCCTCGAACCCGCCCCCTTCGCCCTCGTGAAGGGGGAGAGCCTTTCGTTCACCAACCTCCTCGACCTCGACACGGCGCTCGCGACCGTCGCCGAGTTCGCGCGACCCGCGGCGGCCGTCGTCAAGCACGCGACCCCGTGCGGCGTCGCGGTCGGCGCGACCGTGCACGAGGCCCTCGAAGGCGCGATCGCGACCGACCCGGTCGCGCGGTACGGCTGCGCGATCGCCGTCAACCGCTCCCTCGGACCGGGCGACCCGGCCGCGATGAAGGGGGTGTTCGTCGACCTCCTCGCCGCGCCCGAGTTCGACCCGGCGGTCCTCGAACCGCTCGGCCGTCGCCCGAAGCTGAAGCTCGTCCGTACGGAGCCCCCCGCGCTCGAACGGCCCCGGTGGGAGGCGAAGAGCGCGCTCGGCCGGCTCCTTCTCCAGGAGGCCGACCGCCGCGAGCTCCTGCCGTCCGAGCTCAAGCGCGTCACCTCCCACGAGGCGACCGCCGAGGAGCGGTCCACGCTCGAGTTCGCCTGGAAGGTCGTGCGCCACGCGAAGTCGAACGCGATCGTCCTCGCCGCGCCGGGCCGGACGGTCGGCATCGGCGGCGGACAGCCGACCCGGGTCAAGGCCGTCGAGCTCGCCTGCGAGGTCGCGGGCGACCGGACGCGCGGATCGGTCCTG
>JAJZGO010000040.1 GCA_021798415.1 Thermoplasmata archaeon
CCCGGTCCGGAGGAGACCGAGGTCCGGACGATCCTGGGCGATCCGCCGCCACGGATCCTCGCCTATCCGCGCGAATCGGTCGTCTCCGAAAAGCTGAACGCCATGGTGACGCTGGGTGAGCGGAACAGCCGCTACAAGGACTTCTACGACCTCCACGCCCTGGCGAACGCATTCGACTTCGACCAAGACACGCTCGTGCGCGCGGCGCGGGCGACTTTCCAGCGCAGGCGCACACCGCTGGTCGCGGCGCTCCCGGCGCCCGCGAGGAACCCGACGACCTCCCCGCCGCTTGCCGCGAGGCGGCGCGCGGTCCCGACCGCCTCGAGCGAGGCGCCGGCGAGACGGCCTCCGCTCGACTCGCCGACCACGAGGACCGTGGGCGTCACGGGAAGACCTTGGCCTCCTCGCGCAGCACCCGGACGAGCTTCGCCGCAGCCTCGGCCGGGGTCTTGTACTCGATCATCGCGGCGCCCGTCCGCGGCGGGGGAAGTTCGAACTTCTCGGCCACGCTCCGGGGCGCCGAGGGGTCCTCGGGGGCGTAGGGGACCTTCGAGATCGCCACCCGCCGGGACTTGAGGATCGCGGGGAGCTTCGCCGTACGCGGGTCGTTCCACGCCTGCTGGAGACCGATCACGCACGGGGTCGGGGCCTCCCAGATCTCGAGGCCGCCCTCGGTCGCCCGTCGGAACCGGAGCCGGCCGCTCGGCGCGTCGAACCGAAGGTCGACCACGAACCCCACGTCCGGCACGCCGAGAAGTTCGCCCAGCACGGCCGCGACGAGACCGGCCTCGTCGTCGCCGGCCTGCTTTCCGCAGAGGACGAGGTCGTGCGGCATGGCGCCGATCGCCCGCGCGAGCGCCCTTCCGGTCGCGACCGGGTCCGGGGCCGGCCCGGGGGGCGCCTCGACCCAGGTCGCCTGGTCGCAGCCGAGCGCGATCGCGGCCCGCAGCACCTCCTCGGTGCGCGGCGCCGGTCCCAACGACACGGCGTGGACCTTCGAGCCGGGAAGCGACTCCTTGAGGAGGAGCGCCTGCTCGACCGCCGACTCGTCGTACCCGGCGAGGACGAACTTCACCGCCTCGGGGTCGAGCGACGTCCCGTCCGCGGAGACCCTCAGGCGCGTCTCGCCCTCGGGGACCGGCTTGACGCAGACGACGATCTCCACGAAGCGCCCCCTTCAGTCGTACGACTTGAGGAGCTCGCGGGCGATCACGGTCCGCTGGATCTCGTTCGCGCCTTCGTAGATCTGCGTGAGCTTCGCGTCGCGCAGGAGCTTCTCGACGGGATAGTCCTTCATGTACCCGTATCCGCCGAACGTCTGGATCGCCTCGTCCGCGACGTGGAGCGCGGCGTCGGACGCGAAGCACTTCGCGATCGACGACTCGAGCGTGCCGCGGGCGCCGCGGTCGATCGTCCACGCCGCATGCCAGGTGAGCAGGCGGGCGGCGTGGATCGCCTGGGCCATGTTCGCGAGCTTGATCTGGATCGCCTGGTGCTCGGCGATCGGCTTGCCGAACGTGTAGCGCTTGGTCGCGTAGCGCGCCGCGTGGTCGAGCGCCGCCTGGGCGATCCCCGTCGCGAGGGCGCCGATCGGCGTCCGGGTCTGGTCGAGGGTGCGCATCGCGAGCGCGAACCCCTCGCCCTCCCCGCCGAGGCGCTGGCTCGCCGGGACCCGGACCTTCTCGAAGCGGATCGTGCCGGTCGAGGACGCGCGGTGGCCCATCTTCTCCTCGTCCTTTCCCGGGAGCACGCCCTCGGTCGAGCGGGGGACGACGAACGCCGTGATCCCCCGGTGGCGCAGGCTCGGGTCGACGGTCGCGAAGACGGTGTAGAGCTCGGCGTGGGGGCCGTTCGTGATGAAGCACTTCTCCCCGTCGAGGACGTACGACTCTCCGTCCCGCCGGGCGACCGTCCGCAGCGCTCCCGCGTCGCTCCCACCGCTCGGCTCGGTCAGGCAGAACGCGGCGAACCGGTAGTCGGCGCAGAACGGCGTCAGGATCCGGGTCTTCTGCTCGGCCGTGCCTCCGAGCAGGATCGGCTCGAGCGCGAGGCAGTTCGCGATGATCGAGGTGGTCATGCCGCCGCAGGCGTACGCGAGCTCCTCGACGATGAGGCACTGGGCGAATACGCCGAGGCCGCTGCCGCCGTA
Source organism: Thermoplasmata archaeon (assembly GCA_021798415.1). GTDB lineage: Archaea > Thermoplasmatota > Thermoplasmata > Lutacidiplasmatales > UBA184 > Lutacidiplasma. The sequence goes on from JAJZGO010000040.1 coordinate 2,150, forward strand.
CTCGATCGGCACGTTGAGGTTCATCAGGCCGAGCCCGTGCGCCTTGCGGTACACCTCCTCGGGGAACCGTCCGGCCCGGTCGCATTCGGCGGCGACCGGCGCCATCTCGCCGCGGGCGAACTTCCGGGCGAGGTCCCGCAGGCTTTCCTCCTCCGGGGTCAGGGAGAAATCGGGCATGTACCGGGGGTCGGCGTGCCACCGGCATCCGCTATATCACGCTTGGGTGCGTGCGGGTCCGTCGATGACGGCGCGTCGCGCTCGCGGGCGGGAGTTGAGGGTTCGCGCGTACGCCAGGCTCGACCGGGACCGCGCGCGACGTATCGGCCTCCCCGAAGTCGTCCTCGCGGAGGGGAAGAGCTCCGAGCAGCTCCTCGGAATCCTGCGGGCGCTATCGGCGGGCGGGCACGGCGCGCTCGTCTCTCGTCCCACCAGCGAGCAGCGGAAGGCCCTCGCGGTCGCAAGGAGGGCGGGCCTCGCGGTCCGCGAGCTCGCGGGGGGCCGCCTGGTCCGGCTTCGGGGTCCCCTCGGGCCGGTGCCCCTCGTGGGCACCGTGGCGATCGTGGCGGCCGGCACGAGCGACGTCGCGCTCGCCGAGGAGGCCCGCGCCGTGCTCGTCGAGCTCGGAGTCCGGGTGGTCCGGGCGTACGACGTGGGGGTCGCCGGACTGCACCGGCTCCTCCGCGCTCTCGACGAGCTCGAGCGCCACCGTCCCTCGATCTACCTCGTCTTCGCGGGCCGGGAGGGCGCCCTGCCCACGGTCGTGAGCGGGCTCGTCCGGTCGCCCGTGGTCGGCGTGCCGACATCGGTCGGCTACGGACGGGGCGGTTCCGGTGAGGCGGCGCTCCTCGCGATGCTGCAATCGTGCGCCCCGATCGGGGTCGTGAACATCGATGCGGCGGTGCCGGCGGCCCTCTTCGCCGCGCACCATTTCGTCGGGCGCCCCGCCCGGGGGACGCGGGGGCGGCCACGACGCGCTCGGTCGTAAGGTGGCCCTCCCGGGCCGCCCGTCGCCGGGCGTCCGAGGCGATGTACCGCAGGACCCCCGGTCTCTTCGAGGGACGCCCGTCCCGGTTCGCCCGATGGAGCCGCCCGAGGATCCGAAAGGCGGGCCCGGGGGCGCGCGTCCTCGAGCTCGGCTGCGGCCCCGGCCGCGACGCGCGCTACCTCGCCGACGCCGGGTTCCGGGTGCACGCCGTCGACCATGCGGCCCCGGCGATCGCGAGGGCCCGGGCGCTCGCGCCCCGGCCGCCGAACCTCACGTTCGAGCTCGCGGAGGCGCGCGCCGCCCTCGAGCGGCAGGGGTCGGGGACGTTCGACGCGGTCTACGCCCACGCGCTCTACATGATGCTGCCCGACCGCGAGCTGGCGCGGCTGCTCGGCGAGGTCCATCGGGTGCTCCGCCCCGGGGGCCTCCACTTGTTCGCGGTCCGCGCGTCGACGGACCCGAGGACCCGCGCCGGCCGCGAGGTCGCGTCGGGTGTCTGGCGGGGCGGGCCGCACCGTACCCCGTTCCGCTACTTCCGGGCCCGCGCCCTCGACACCCTGACCCGGGCGGGGTTCGTGCGCGTCGCCCGTCGCTACGAGAGGGACGCCCGTCTCTGGTTCGTCTGCGACCGAAGGCCGTGACGGGCGGGCCGGCGCTTCGCTAGAAGGCCTTTTGTGGGGTCAGGCGCCTTCGCACCGGCGTGCCACCCCGGCCGTTCCTCAGCGACCAGGAAGAGCGGGACGAGCGGGAGGACCGCAACCGTCTGCGCACTCTCGATGCCCGCCTCGATGCCCTGCACCGGCAGCGCCAGCCGCTGAACGCGGACATCCAGCGGCTCGCCGCCGAGCAGCGGGCGCTCTACGACCGTCGCCAGGCCCCCCAGGACCTCGTCGAGAAGCTCTACCGGGAGCACGGCGAGCTTGGCCGGAAGGCCGCCGAGCTGAGGACCCAGCGCGATCGCGCCCGGACGAAGGTGGACGAGGCGCTGATCCGCTTGCGCGAGTTGCGGCTCACGTTCGCCCCGGGGGAACGGGTCCGCCCCGAGAACCTGAAGCGCGAGATCGCGGAGCTCGAACTTCTCCAGCAGACCCGCGCGGTGCCGATCGACGAGGAGAACGCCCTGATCGCCCGCCTCCGCCAGCGGTCGCAGGAACTCAAGACCGCCGAGGCCCGGGCCGGCCTCGTCTCCGAGCACGAACGCCAGCGCAAGGAGGCCGAGGCCGCGGTCGCGGCCGCCCGGGCGGAGGTCGACGCCCTCGGCGCCGCGATGGCCGAGGCCCGGTCGGCGCGCGACCGACGGATGGTCGAGATCCGCGAGACGCTCGAGGGCGCGGGAGCGCTCGTCGCCGAGATGCGCGCGAAGGGACGCGAGCGGGCCGAGCTCATGGCGCGGGTCGACGCGATGGGCCGCGAGATCGCCGACCTCGAGCGGGAGGGTCGGCGCCTCATCGGGGCCGCGAGGGCCCGGCGCGAGGAGAGCCGCAAGACGGTCCGCGAGTTCACGCGGCACCGCGGTCCGACCGCGGACCTCCTCGACACCGCCGCCGAGGCGCAGCTCGCCGAGCTGATGAAGCGCGGGAAGGTCACTCTCGGCGGCTCGTCGTGAAACGGGGCGTGTCCCCTTCTAGTAGAATTCGTAGACGCTGACGACGAAGACGAGCGTCTGGCCGTCGACCTCGGGGTTGAAGTCCTGGGTGTACGTCCCTGCCGCCGGGTCCACAGCGGAGACGATGTACTTCGACCCGGAGCAGCCGCTCGGGGCGGTGCCCTGGCCCAGGACGACCCCCTGGTCGGAGAGCGTGAGCCGGTTCGTGACCGTGATCGTGGTCGTCGTGACGGCCGTCACCACGACGGGCCAGCCGGTCCCGGGCACGGTCCAACCGACCGTCGGAAGGTTCTCGACGACCACCGCCGAGGCGTTCGCGGAGAGGATCAGGTCGTTCCAGCCATACGTCGGGTCGACGAACACGACCCCCGGGGTCGCGTTCGTGCCCGGGTAGCTCTTCGTGAAGTTCGCCGGCGGAACCGTCACCGTCACCGGCACGGTCGTCGTCAGCGGTCGGAGGACGAGGCATCCCGGGTTCCCCGACCCGTACCCGAGGTCCGGCGGCACCGAGACGGTCTGGCTCGTGTTGACCGGCAGTCCGAGGAGTCCCTGCCAGAACCCCGGAACGACGCTCGAGAACGTGAGGCCGCCGACCGTGTATCCGCCCGACGGCGCGGACGGCCCCACGTGCACGGGGAGCGGGGAGTACGCGGCCTCGCTCCCGCGGTAGGAGAACTCGAGCGACTTCGGCCACGTCAGGTTGTTCGTCGCGACCGAGTAGATCGAGGTGTCGAAGACTCGGCCCACCTGCGGTCCGCTCCCGAAGTAGCCGATGTAGTTCACGGTGACGTTGTCCCCGACCTGCACGACGCGGATGGGGGTCGTGGAGCGCACGTTGTTGTGTTCGTAGAGGAGGCCGGTCCCCACGCCCGCCGCCACCAACACCACGACGACCAGGACGATGGGGAGAAGGAGGGAAGGCCGGTCCGGATGCGCCATGGGTCTTACCGTGCGGTCGGGATGGGGGTCAGCGTGTCGCTGGTCTCGTCACGAGTTCGGAGAGACAGGTGTTCCTCATTCCCCCGAGCCCCGAGCCGGGGGGCGATATAAATCCTCGTCCGAGCCACGGGCCGCTCAGGCCCGGCGAAGCTTCCCGACGATCGGCTCCTCGAGGACGCCGTCCTCTTCGAGCCGATTGAGGATCGCCTCGGCACGGACGGCCGCGATCCCCCGGGCGGCGACCCGGGCGAGGAGCTCCTTGAGGTCGGCGTAGCCGTCGACCGCGACGTCGGCGATCTCGTCGAGCAGGTCGAGGAAGATCGCCTCTTCGTCGCGCTCCGCAGCGGTGGGCGCCGGGGGGGGCGGTCGAGGAGGTGGGGCGCGCGTGACGGTCACGGTCGCGGGAAGGGGTCCGGGCGCGGCGATCGGCCCGGAGTCGCCGGCGACCCGACGGGTCGCGGTGCGCAGCTCGTCGCGGAAGGCGGGGCGATCGACGTTCGGGTAGCGGCGGAGGGCGATGCGAGCCGCCCGGGCCCAGACCCGGGGGACGCCTTCCGCGGCGAGCGTCTCGTCGGAGAGTCCGGGATCGGATTCGACCCGGTCGACGAGGTCGAGGCGGTCGAGGGTCTGTCGGACGACGTCGGCGAGGACCCCCCGTTCCTCCGTTTCGCCGACGAAGCGGACCGCCTCCGCCCGCACGGAGACGTAGCCGACGCCGTCCCGGCCCCGGTAGAGGTGGACCTTGCCGACCACGACCGCGGGTCGCGGGGCGGTCGAGGAGCGAAGGGCGGCCATCGCCCGGGGCTGGAACGACCCCGCGGTGACAGCGACCGCGCCCGTCGGGTCGTTCAGGCGGGCGCGCCAGAACGGCTGCGAGGCGTCCCGTCCGATCGGTTCGGCCGGCGAGAGCGTGCCCGCGACGAGGACGCGGTTCATCCGCGCGCCGAAGGGGCTCACGAGGTACGACGCCGCGCGCTCTCCCTCGCCTTTCTCCTCTTCGAGCGAGCCTTCGAGCTCGCGGGTCGTCACGCGCCAGGCCAGTTCGCGCAACGCCACTACCGGTTCCCCCCGAGGCGGGCGGAGAGCTCGTCGGCCGTGGAGGAGAGGTCGAGCTCGACCGTCTCGATCGACTCGGGGGTGATCGTGACGCCGAAGTCGTCCTTCGTGCCGAGGCCACGGACGCGCAGGCGACGGCCGAACAGGTGCTCGAAGATCCGCTCCTCGAGGAGCGTCGGGTCGGGCTGCTCGCGCAGCCGGCGTTGCGCCTCTTCGAGCGTCATCCCCGAGAGCCGTTCGGTGTCGGCACGACCGACGTTCACGGTCAGGGCGCCCGTCCCGTCGTCGAGGACGATCCGGGCCCTCAGGTCGGCCTGTCCGTCCACGGCGCCGTGGACCCGGCAGAGGCCGTTCTTGACCGACCGGTGGCACGTCGGGCACCGGTAGACGAGCCCGCTCGGGGGCAGGAGGCCCACGACGATCCCCTCGACCGCCACCGCCTCGCCTCCGCCTTCGTCTTCGACGCGGGCGATCGTGCGGGGGGCCGACGCGAGGAGGGTGGCCGGCTCGGGAAGGTCCGCGCCTTCGACGCGGAGCACCGTCGACCGTTCGTCGAGGACGAGCTGCGGGCGGTTGCGGAAGGTCCGCACGTACGCCCCGAGGATGTCGATGGCCTCGCCCGGGCGCAGTCCGAAATCGCTCCATGCGGAGAGCGCGATCGCTCCGGTCCGGTCGGCCACGAGTCCGTCGTGGACGACGCGGCGTTCCTCGCCGACGGTGACCGACCGAGGCGCGACCCGGACGACGCGGACCTCGACCCGGAACCCTTCGTCGGGCGCGGCGAGGTCCCGAACGGACTTCCGGGGAAGGTCCTCGGCGGCGATCCGAGGCATCTCGGCCGGGCTCGCCGGGCCGACCCGGGTCCGCCAGGTGAACGATACCTCGGGCCGGCCGCGGAACTCTCGGACCTCGGCGCCGACCGCCCGCAGTACGATGCCTCGCTCGATCCCTTCCTTGGGTGGGTCCCACCAGGTGAACCGGACGGTGGCGCTGCCGTCGCTCAGGAGACCCGAGAGGAGCGGCCGACGGCTCCCGTCCGACTGGCGGGTGATCTCCCGTCGCTCGAACGAGACGATGCGGGCGACCAGCTCGACCGGAGAGGTCTCGGGACGAAGGTCGCGCAGTCGCACTTCGGGAGGGGCCGTGGAAGGTTCGGCGGGAGCCATCGCGCGCGGGACCGAACGCGACGAACGGCGGGTACCGATAAAGCTGGCGCGGCCCCCGCGGGCGATGAACGACGGGTCGGCCCCGCGCGCCCCGGTCCCGGCGCCGTGCGGCGGCAAGCCTTTTGCCCCGCGCACGATGCCCGAGCGATTTGGCGCTCAAGTTCAATCAAAGGGTCGACCGGATCCTCGCCGCCCGCAACTCGCTCGTCTGCGTCGGGCTCGACCCCGACCCCGCGATGATGCCGAAGGGGCTCAAGCGGCTCGCTCCGCGGGCCCAACTCGAGCGGTTCCTCGGTGGGGTCCTCCAGGCGACGTACCCGCACGCCGCCGCCTACAAGATGCAGCTCGGCGCCTACCTCCAGTACGGCCCGAAGGGGATCGAGGTCCTCGCGTCGCTGCCGAAGAAGATCGGGCCGACCCGCCTGCGAATCCTCGACCTCAAGGCGAACGACATCCCGAACGTGATGCGAATGCACCACGACGGGGCGTTCCGGGCGCTCGGGTTCGACGCGGTGACGCTCACGCCGTGGCTCGGATGGGAAACGCTCCAGCCGTTCCTGGACGACAGCGCGCACGGGGCGTTCGTGGTCGCCCACTCGTCGAACCCGGGCGCGCTCGACTTCCAGGAGATCCCCACGCCCCGCGGGCCGCTCTGGCTCGCGGTCGTGGGCGAGGTCCGACGCCTCGCCCACGCGCACGGGAACCTCGGGGTGGTCATCGGGGCGACGTTCTCGGATGCGTTCCGCCACGCGCGGGCCGCCCTCGGGAACGGGATCCCGATCCTCGTCCCCGGCGTCGGGGCCCAGGGAGGCTCGCTCTCGACCGCGGTGCGCGAAGGCGTCGACGCGCGGGGTCGCGCGCTGATCGTCAACGCCTCCCGCAGCGTCCTCTACGCGTCCTCGGGCGCCGACTGGAAGCGCGCGGCCGGCGCGGAGTCCGAACGTCTCAAGGTCCAGATCAACCAGTTGCGCGCAGGGCTTCGTAGAGAGTGAGGAGCTCGCGCGCGACGGTCGCGAGACCGTAGCGGGCCTCCGCCCGTCGCCGACCGGCCGCGCCCATCGTTCGGGCGAGTTCGGGGCGCTCGAGGAGGCTGCGGACCTTCTCGGCGAGGTCCGGCGCGAGGAGCGGTTCGGTGAGGAGCCCCTCCGTGCCGGGCTCGATGACCTCGCGCACCCCGGGCATGTCGGCGATCACGACCGGTAGACCCGCCGCCATCGCCTCGGCGACGACGAGGCCGAACCCCTCGAGCCGGTTCTGGCTCGGGAAGACGAAGACGTCCGCGAGCGCGAGGTACCGGGGCAGATCGTCGTCGGAGACCGCGGGACAGAAGCGGACGCGGCCCTCGACGCCGAGGCGGCGCGCGTGGCCGATCAGGCTCGGCAGCCGCGGACCGGCCCCGACGACGAGCAGCACGACATCCTTCGGGAGGAGCGAGAGCGCCTCGAGGATCACGTCGACGCCCTTGTGGGGAACGAGTCGCCCGGTGAAGCCGAGCACCCGCTTCCCCTCGAGCTTCAGGTCGCCGCGGAGCGCGCTCGCGTCGAGCCCGGGGCGGAAGCGGGCCAGGTCGACCACGGACGGGATGACCGAGAGGGTACGCCCGCGCAGCACGGCGGACGTGTCCCCGTAGCTCCGGGTGTGCACGACGATCCGGTTGACGCGACGCAAGGTCGGCGGCAGGAACGCCCGCTGGTAGAGAGCCGCGAGCGCCCGGCCGGCGAGTCCTCCGAGGAAGAGGTCGCAGTGGTAGGTGAGGCAGATCGGGACCCGCGTCGCCGCGAGCGCGCGGGTGGCGAAGTACGACGTGAGCGGCGGGGGATAGTGGAGGTGGACGATGTCCGCCGGGAGGGACCGAAGGAGTCGGCCCGTGCCGACATCGATCGGAGTGTTGAACGCGACCCCGAGAGTCCTCGACCGCCGGATCCGGTACCCTTCGAACGATTCCTCGACGGGAAGGTGTCGGTCGTAGCGGGACGTCACGACCGTCACGTCGTGGCCCTCGCGGGCGAACTCGCCGGCCAGCCCGCGGACGTGCGACTCCACGCCGCCGGCGTGGGGGTGGAAGAACGGGGAGACCTGGACGATCCGCACGGTCGAGGACTATCGTTCCTCGGGTTTCAGCTCATCGGCGGACGGCACGGTCGGGTCCGAGCGGTCACGCCGCGGTCGGGGGGCGCCGTCGCGCGGCCGAGTCGAGCGGCTCCGACTCCCGACCCTGCAGGAGCTGCTCGGCGGGCAGGGTCGCCACGTCGAGGCCGCGCATCGCCTCGCCGAGACCGGTCGACACGCGCGCGAGCACGTCCGGGTCGTCGTAGTGCAACGACGCCTCGACGATCGCCCGAGCGACCTTCATCGGATGCTCCGACTTGAAGATCCCGCTGCCGACGAAGACGCCGTCGACCCCGAGCTCGCGACAGAGCGCCGCGTCGGCCGGCGTCGCGATCCCTCCCGCCGCGAAATTGACGACGGGCAGGCGCTTCAGCTCCCGGACCTCGAGGACGGTCGCCTCGGCGACCCGCTCCTTCTTCGCCCAGGCGGCCACGTCCTTCTTGGTCAACCCGAGGACCTCGCGAACGTCGTAGTTCATCTGGCGGATGTGCCGCACCGCCTCGACGACGTTGCCGGTGCCCGCCTCCCCCTTCGTTCGGATCATCGCGGCCCCTTCGTCGATCCGCCGCAACGCCTCGCCGAGGTTGCGGGCGCCGCAGACGAACGGGACCTTGAACGGCTTCTTGTCGACGTGCTGGAACGGGTCGGCCGGGGTGAGCACCTCGGACTCGTCGATCATGTCGACCGCGAGGGCCTGGAGGATCCGGGCTTCGGCGGTGTGGCCGATGCGGCACTTCGCCATCACCGGTATCGAGACCCGCTCCCGGATCTCGCGAATCTTCTGGGGGTCGGCCATCCGGGCCACGCCGCCCATCGCCCGGATGTCGGACGGGACGCGCTCGAGCGCCATCACGGCGACCGCACCGGCCTCCTCCGCGATCGCGGCCTGGTCGGCGTTCGTGACGTCCATGATCACGCCCCCCTGTTGCATTCGGGCGAACCCGCGCTTCACGAGCTCGGTCCCGAACCGGAGCTTTCCCATCAGGTCGGCCATAAAGAAGTCCCACCGGGAAAATCGCGGTGGCCTATAAGACGGTGGGCCCGCTCCCACGACCCGCCTCAAACCTTAATTCCCGGCGGGTCGTCCACCGTCCCGCAGGGGGAGCTGGGCACCGGCTGAGAGGACGGGACAGCGTCCCGTCGACCCCACGAACCTGTACGGGATAATGCCCGCGAAGGGAATGCGATGCCGCCCTTGACAGGACTCTCGACCGGTCGCGGTCGAGGATGATCGGACCCCCCGCCGCTCCGGCCCCGCCCCGACGCCTGCGAGCGCCCGGGAGGCTCGGTCGCGTAGTGACGGTCACGGCCGTGGCGGTGGTCGTGGTCCTGGCCGGGGTCGGCGTCGCGCTCTACGTGAACTCGGCGCTCGGCGAGCCCACGCTCGTCGTCTACACCTACCCGAGCCTCTTCGGGGGCGCCGGAACGCCGGCGTTCGAGAGCGTCTTCGCGCCGTTCGAGAGCGCCCACCACGTGCGCATCGACGTGGAGTACCCGAGCGGAACGCTGGTGAACACGCTCCTCCAGCAGGCGAATGCTCCCGCCGCGGACCTCGTGATCGGCCTCGACGAGATCACCACGCCCCAGGCGGAAGCCCACCATCTCCTCGTCCCGTACGCCCCCCCCGAGCTCGGCAACGTGTCGCCGGCGCTCGCGAGCGAGCTGAGCCCCGACTTCGGGGCGGTCCCGTACGAGTGGGGCTATCTCGCGATCGACTACAACGCGTCGTTCTACGCGGCGACCCGGGGCGCGGTCGCCACCGCGAGCTTTCCCGAGCTTGCGACGAACGCGAGCTGGGCGGCCCAGTTCCTCTACGAGGACCCGACGACGGACATCACGGGCGAGGAGTTCCTTGCCTGGGAGGTGGAGTACTACCTCCAGGTCCTCCACGAGAACTGGACGTCGTTCTGGACGAGCCTGCTCCCGCACCTCGCCTACAAGCCGGCGCCCGATTGGGGCACCGCGTTCGGCCAGTTCTCGACGCCCCCGGGGAACCCCCAGATGGTCGTGAGCTACTCGACCGACCCGGCCTACGCCGCGTTCTACGGGCAGGCCGGTCAGTTCAACTCGACCGTGAGCTGGTGGAACGGCACCGCGTACGGCTGGCGGACGGTCTACGGGATCGGCATCGTGGCCGGCTCCCGCCACCTGACCCTCGACCAGGAGTTCGAGCAGTGGTTCCTGAGCGGGGCCGTCCAGGAGCAGATCCCGACGAACGAGTGGGAGTATCCCGCGAACGCGACGATCCCCCTCCCGGCGGTCTTCGGCGCCGCGGTGCCCCCGTCCACGATCGTTCCGCTGAACGCCGGGACGACGCCGGACGCGGTCGCGGGCTCCCTTCCGGGTTGGGTCGCGACGTACGAGCAGCTCGCGAATCAGCTCCTGCCGCCATGACGATCTCCCGGCGCGACGTGCTCGCGCTCTCACCGGCCCTCGCCTTCGTCGTCCTGTTCGCCCTCGTGCCGGCGGTCGTCCTGTTCGCGACCACCGCCGCGGCGGCCGGGGGTCTCGGTGGGATCGTCGCCATCGTCTCGAGCCCCCTCAACGTCGCGTCGATCGAGAACTCCCTCGAGCAAGGGAGCCTTTCGGCGACGCTCGCGGTCGCGCTCGG
>JAJZGO010000169.1 GCA_021798415.1 Thermoplasmata archaeon
CTGGGCGACCTGCTCGGCCTCGGCGGCGCGTAGCGCCTCCTCGACGCGGGCGAGCCGACCGACCGAGGTCGACCACCCCTCGTTGGCGGGCAGCTGCGCGAGGGCGTCGAGCTCCGCCTTGACCGGCGCCGGGATCGTCACCCCGATCCCCGAGAGGCGTCCGAGGGCCTCGACGGTGCGCGCGCGCCGTCCCTCGAAGTTGAGCGGGACGGTCTTCGACAGGTACTCGAGGAGGGCTTTCGACTCGCGGTCCACGCCGTCCCAGTCGGAGCGACGCTGGAGCTCGCGGATCGCCTGGCCGCGTTCGCTCGTCCCGGGCGGGCTCAACCCGAGCTCGCCCAGCCGGGCCAGCTGCTCCTCGACCTCCTTGAACGACGCCTCGGCGACCTGGCGCTGCCGCTTGAGCGCCTCCGCCTTCTCCTGAAGGATGCGGGTGAGGCGGGAGGACGGTAGCACCCCGACACCCCCCGGGCCCGTCGTACGTCCCCCTCCTAATCCCGGGTCTCCCGGCCTCGCCGGACGGGTGCCACGGGTATCCGTTTCATGCGTGGTCCCCTTTATTAACCAACCGAGGGACGGATCGGTCTGGCCCCCGCCGGGGAACCCCTCGCCCTAGGTCCGGGTGATCCGCCGCTTTCCCATCGCATCGAGGTACTGGACCTCGGCACCCGGGCTCAGCTGGCCCTTCATCTCGGCATCGATCGGAAGGCTGAACGTCTCGTAGGTCTCGAGGTCCATCAGCTGCACTTCGACGTCGGTCATCGAGAGGACCTGCGCCTGGCGCTTTCCGATCATCGGCACCAAGACCTTGTGCTTCACCGGGAACACGACGCTGCGCTTCCCGCCATCGAAGAGGCCCACCGCATCGATGCGCGCCTTCGCCTCCCCGTGCTTTCCCGGCTTCGAGGTCTGGATGCTGATGATACGGCACGGCTCCTCCTCGATCAGCATGTAGCGGCCCTCCTTCAGCTCGCGGACCTCCTGCTGCGTCCAGGCCATCGGGGTGTTCCTCGAGGTCCGGGGAGAACCGGGACGGGATAAGAGTTGCCCCGGATTCCGTCGCCGAGCGCCCCGAGCGGCCAAGGGTTTATTCCCAACGACCCCACTCGTTCTCCTCGACGCCTCCCGGACGCTAGTTATGGCACCGCTCGCCGACGAGTACCAGCCCGCACAGGTCGAGGAGGAGGTCCGGGCGTTCTGGAAGACGCACCACCTTCCCCCGACGGCCGGTAGCTTCGGCCCGGCCGGTGGACCGACGGTCCGCCAGTTCGTGGGAACGTTCACGCCCGGCGACCCGGTCGCGATGGTGGCCCAGCGCGCGTTGGCCGCGGACGTCGACGCGCGGTATCTCGCGCTCACGGGACGCCGTACGCTCGCCACCTTGCGACGGGAGGGGTGGTCCGACAGCGACCCGTCGAGCCCGGTCGAGCGAGCCCTCGAGCGACTCGGGGTCTGGGTCGGGGGCAGCGGAGCGGGTCCCTCCGACTCGGAGGACCGCCACGCGCGCGTCGAGCGGATCGTCGGACAGCTCGCGCGCCGGGGGATCATCGCGACCCGGGACCTCCCGCTGCGAGTCTGCCCGTCGTGCGCGGCCCCCCGGAGCCCCGAACGGATCATCTACCAGGAGGAGGAGGGCGACACCTACCTCGTCCGATTCGACGTGCCGCTCGACGGCCGCGTCGCCCGGGCCCTCGTCTGGGTCGACGCGCCGTGGCGCCTTCTCGCGACCAGCGCGATCCTCGTGAATCCCGACCTTCCGTACGTCGTCGCGCGCTACCGTCGCCGAGACTTCGAAGAGCTCGTGCTCACGTCGCGCTCCTCGCTCGAGCGGTTCCGTTCCTGGATCCCCGGTGCGACCTTCGATGTGCTCGAGGAGCGGCCGGGACGGGAGTACGCCGGACGCGCCTACGGCTACCCGCTCGCGCACGAGTTCCCGATGGGCGGCGCGCTCGCTCCTCCGGCCGGAACGGTCCTCGGGGTGCCGGACGTGACCGATACGGGCACGGGGCTCGTGCCCCTCGTCCCGGGGCACGGGGCGACCGACGCCGTGATCGCGGAGGCCCACGGGATCCCGGGGTGGCCGCTCGTCACCCCGACCGGCCGGCTCGACGTCACGCTCAAGCACAAGTACGCCGGCCTCGACCTGCGCACGGCGACGGAGTTCATCGTCCGCGACCTCGGCGAGAGCGGCGCGGTCTTCGCGCAGCTGAGGGTCCGCCGGGGGGTCCCGCACTGCGCGCTCTGCGGCAGCGCGCTCGTCTGGACCCCGGGCCGTGCCTGGTGCCTCGAGCCGGGACGTCTCAGCGCGGAGCTCGCCGAGATGTACCGTCGACTCCTCCCGGCCGCTCCGGCGCTCCCGCAGGTCGAGGTCGCCCCCTGGCCGGTCAGCGAGACGACCATGAATTCGGGTCCCTCGGCGGTGGCGCTGCTCGAGTGTCCGTCGTGCGAGAGCCTGGACAGCCTCGACGCCTCGCCGTCGTGCGCGTGCGGCGGCACCCGCTACCCGATCCGCCGCCGCCTCGTCCCGTCCGCCGCCGGTGTCTTCGCCGCGTGGGCACGCTCGGACCCGTTCCCCGGCGCGGACACTGCCCGGCTCTACGTCGGGGAGCGGCGGGCCGTGCCGACGGTCGTCCACCACCTCATGGCGCTCGCGGGCGTGGACGGCATCCCCGCCGAGGTCGGCGTCACGCTCCTTCCGACGGTGACGGACATCGACCTGGTCGCTCTCGCCGACCAGTTCGGCGCGGACGCGGTGCGGACGGCGCTCGTTCGGACCGACGCCTCGGGTCGGGCGACCGAGACGTTCGTCGAGCGGTGCGTGCAGGAGCGCGATCGGCTCGACCATCTCTGGAGGTTCGCACGAGAACTGTCGGAACGAC
>JAJZGO010000170.1 GCA_021798415.1 Thermoplasmata archaeon
GCGCCGACGATGTAGACCCCGTCGACGACGGTCTCGACCGGCCGCAGCTTGACGTGGACCTCATGGAAGAACCCGTCCTGGCCGATCGGGAGCTTGAGCACGCGCACGAGGGCGTCGTTCTCGCGGGGAACCATCCCCGTCACGAGGACGACGAGGTCGGGTCGCATTTCGACCTCCTCGCTTCGCATCAGCCGGTCCTTCACCCGGACGACGAGGCCGCCGTCCTCCCGCGTCACCGTGGGCCGCGCCTCCTCGCCGTACCGGAGGTAGACCGAGCCGCCGCGCAGCGCCCGCTCGTAGAGCGCCTCGTACTTGCCGTAGGTGCGCACGTCCCGGAACAGATGGAACTGATGGATCGCGGGGTCGAGGCCGCTCACGACCGTCGCGAGGTGGGAGGTGGCGCTGCAGCAGTAGCGAGAGCAGTACGTGTGGCCCCCGGGAGCGTCCGCTCCATCGCGGGACCCGACGCAATAGACGTACGCGATCGACCGCACGGGCCGGCCGTGGTACTCGAGCCGGCCGGGATGCCCTGCGATGAGCTCCTTCAGCTCGGGCAGCGTGATCACGCCCTCGAGGCCGTATCCGAACTCGCCTTCTTTCGGCGAGTAGGGGTCGAACCCGGTCGCGACGACGATCGCGCCCACGTTGAGGCCGATCGTGTCGCCGGTGCGCGTCCGCAGCGTGACCGCGAATTCCCCGAGCCGCCCCGTCTTCTCGACGAGCTCGGTCGCGAGGTAGAGGTTCACGTTCTCGCGGCGCCGGACCTCGTCGATCAGACCGTCGACGAGCTCGCGTCCGACCTTGTCGTTCGGGAATAGGGTCCCCCAGCGAGCGACCTGTCCGCCGGCCTCCTCGGCCCTTTCGATGAGGTGGACCGAGATCCCGAGATCGCTCAGCGCCAGCGCGGCCCGCAGGCCGGCCACGCCCGCCCCCACGACGAGCGCCTGGGGGAGCGTCTCCACGCGCATCCGCTCGAGCGGCACGGAGAGCGCCGTCTTGGCCACCCCCGCCCGGACGAGCTTGAGCGCCTTCTCGGTCGCGGCCGCCCGGTCGTGCGTGTGCGCCCACGAGCACTGCTCGCGGATGTTCACCTGGGTGTACTCGTACGGGTTCAGGCCGGCGCGCTGGGCCATCGCCCGGAACGTCGCCGTGTGGAGCTTCGGCGAACAGGAGCAGACGACGACCCCGTCGAGCTTCTTCTCCCGGATCTCCTGGATCACCGACTGCTGCGCCGCGTCCGAGCAGGCGAACATCTGCACCTGGGAGGTGACGACGTCGCCCTCTTTCGCGATCTCCGACCTCACTTTCTCGGTGTCGACGTAGTCCGAGATGTTCCCGCCGCACTGGCAGACCACCACGCCGAGGCGGCGACCGGTCATGCCTTCACCTCGGCCCTCGGGACGAGGACGGCGACCTCGCTCGATGCGGGCGCGATGGGGAAGGGCGTCTTCGTCTCCCGGCGCTTCAGGTAGGCCGCGATCTGGGCGGACGCCGCCTCCGAGTGGAGGATCGTGTCGGGAATGTCGCGGACGGCGGTGGCCGAGCCGATGACGAAGACCCCGGGGAGGCTCGTGCGGCCGGGCTCGAGCTCCTCGTTCGTTTCGCGCACGTACGAGTGGGCGTCCTTTTCCGGGGCCCCCTCGGGGAACAGCCGGAACGCGCCCTGGTTCGGCAGGAGTCCCGTCGCCAGCACGACGAGGTCGTGGCGCGCCTCCTTCGGCCCGCCGTCCCCTTCGATGTCCTCGAAGTGGACGATGAGGTCGTTCGAATCGGTCTCCTCGACGCGGGAGACCTTGCCCCTCGTGAAGTAGACCCCCATGCCCTTCGTCTGCTGGAAGAACTCCTCGTAGCCCTTGCCGAACGCCCGGATGTCGATGTAGTAGATCGTGACGTCGGCGAGCGGGATGGCTCCCATGAGGAGCTGCGCCTGCTTCATCGAGTACATGCAGCAGACCCGCGAGCAGAGGCGGTTGCCGACCTGCTCGTCCCGCGAGCCCGCGCAGAGGAGGAACGCGACGTTCGTCGGCGCCTTCCCATCGGACGGTCGGACGACCGCGTTGAACGGACGCGTCGGGGCGAGGATGCGGTCCATCTGCGGACCGGTGATCACGTTCGCGAAGCGGCCGAACCCGAACGCCGGTTTCTGGCGGGCGTCGAACGGCGAGAAGCCGGTGGCGAGCGCCACGGAACCTACGGTCACGCTCTCATGGCGGGCCCGCATTCCGAGGTCGATCGCGTCCGCTGGACACGCGGCGACGCACTCCCGACACTCCGAGCATACCCCGCAGTCGAGGCAGCGGTTCGCGCTCGCACGCGCGTCCGCCTCGCTCATCGCGAGCTCGTAGGGGGCGAAGGAGGTGAGACGCTCGGTGACGGGGCGACGGACGATCGGGATCGGCTCCCGGCGCGTCCCGTGCTCTCGGGCCTTAGCGGCGACCGCGCTCCGGTCGGCGACCGGCAGCCGATCGTCGAACCGCAGGCCGTCGTCGGGGGCCTTGCGGAGGAAGCGGTCGATGTGAAACGCCGCGCGCTTGCCCTGGCCGATCGAGGTCACGATCATCGTCGGACCCGTGACCGCGTCGCCCCCCGCGAAGACGCCGGACATCGAGGTCGCGAGCGTCTCGGGGTCGACCTCGATCGTCCCGTTCCGCCGGAGCGCGAGCTCCGTGGCGAAGGCCTGGGTGTTGGGCGAGAGCCCGATCGCGGTGATCAGCACCTCGCCGGGGACCGTCGTTCGGACGGTCGGGTCGAGCGTGGGCCGGAACCGGTGCTCCGCATCGAAGACCGACGTGCACCGAACGAGCTCGACCCCCGAGACCCGGTGGTCGTAGCCGAAGACCTGGCCGACTCCCCAGGAGTTCGTGA
>JAJZGO010000041.1 GCA_021798415.1 Thermoplasmata archaeon
GGCTGCTCGCGGAGGACCCGGCGTGGGGCGCGGCGATCGCGTCGCGCACCCGGCGCGCGGTGGGCGCGCCGACCGTCCTCGAGCTCCGCCGGGCCCGTGCCTCGGCGCCGTACGCCGAGCCGGCGACGGAGAGAGCGTTCCTCCGGGCGCTCGCGCGGCGGCGGCTCGAGCAGGCGCTCCGGGACCCGGGAGAGGTCCTGACGACCCTCGCCCGCGAGGAGGAGCGGGTCGCGCGGGCCCTCGGCCGCGAGGAACGGGCGAGCGAGTCGCTCCTCGTCGTCCCCGGGTCCGCTCTCGCGGACCTCGAGGGGACGTGGTCGACCGCCCGCCGGGGCCTCTTCGCGCACCGCGATCACCTGCTCGAGCTCATCGAGCGCGAAGCCCGCGCGCTCGTACCGAACGTCTCGGCGCTCGTCGGCCCCCGCGTCGCGGCCCGCCTGGTCGCTGCGGCCGGAGGCGTCGAAGGGCTCGGGCGGATGCGAGCGTCACGGATCCAGCTCCTCGGCTCTCGCCGCCGACCGTCCGCCGAACGCGGACCCCGCTACGGCGTCCTCTACGTCGCCGAACGGATGGCCGACGTGCCCCTCGGCCGGCGCGGTGCCTACGCGCGGAGCCTGGCCGCGCTCACCGCGATCGCCGCGCGCGCCGACGCGACGACCCACCGCGACCTTGCGGCCCGGTTGGTCCCGCGACGCGACCGCAGGGTCTCCGAGCTCCAGCGGAGGCGACGATGAGGCCCGGCCGCCGGATGCGTCCGAACCCGGCGAGCCCGCGACTCGTCCGGTCGCGCTCGGGCGAGCGCTCCGAGCTCTGGACCGAGACGGTCGGCGCGCCGCCTCCCGTCTACGGGGAGCGGTGGACCGAGGCCGAAGGGCGGACGTACCGGCTCTTCGAGCCGGGACGCTCGAAGCTGAGCGCGGCGGTGCACCACGACTGGTCCGGCCCCCTCCCCGCGCCGGGCGAGCGATGGCTCTACCTCGGCGCGGCGAGCGGGACCACGGCCTCGCACGTCGCCGACCTGGTCGGGCCGGCGGGCCGCCTCTACGCGCTCGAGCGCAGCCCTCGGCCGTTCGCTCGCCTGCTAGCCCTCTCGGAGCGCTGGCCGAACCTTCTGCCGATCTTGTCCGACGCTCGCGAAGTGCGGTCGTATGCGGGCCTCGTCCCGCCGGTGGACGGGATCTACGCCGATGTGGCGCAACCGGACCAGCTCGAGATCGTCCGGGCGAACGCCGAGCTCTTCCTCCGGGGCCCGGGCGCGCAGGTCCTCGTCGCGCTCAAGACCGCGAGCATGGGCCGGGAACGGCCTCCCGCGGAGCACCTCGCCCGGAGCGAGACGGCGTTCGAGCCGTTCTTCAACCTCGCGCCGTCGGTGAAGCTCGACCCGTTCCACCGGGCGCACTATCTCGTCGGGGGACGGGCCGAACCCGCGCTCTTCGGAGGACGCGGAGCGGCGGACGTCACACCGCGGCCCGCGCGGCCCCGCGGGCGATCACGACCGTAACGACGTCCCCATCGGCGAGGACGTGGTCGCGTCCGACGGTCTGGCCCGGGAAGCGGGCGCTCTTACCCCAGACCTGGGCCGCCCGAAACGACCGGTCGAGGTCGCTCGGCAAGCGTCGGAGGAGCGCCTCCACGGTGTCGCCGTACCGGAGGATCACCGGCTCGTCCATGTCCGCGGGACGGCCGGGGGGCTTGAGGAAGACCCGGACGAACCGGAGCGCCGCGCCGACCCGATCGACCAGGACCTCGAGTCCCGTCTGGTGGCGCGCCGAGACGAAGATCGGCTGCGCCGGCTTCAACTGCGCGATGAGCTTGGCTCGCTCCGTGGGCGTAAGCAGTTCGGCCTTGTTGACGGCGAGGAGCGCCGGTAGATAGACGCGGTTGCCGGCCAGCGCGTCGATCAGCTGGTCGACCGTCGCGTCCTCCCGGAGCACGATCGACCCGTTGTGGAACCCGAACTCGCGCGCGATCTGCGCCGCCACCCCGCCCGCGAGGTGCGTCAGCCGGACGGTGCTCGAGACCGTGAGCCCGCCGCGGTCGGTCCGCTGGAGGACGATGCGCGGGGGCCGCTGGTTGATCCGGACCCCGGCGCCCTCGAGCTCGTTCTCGAGCGCCCGCTGGTTGGGGTGCTCGGGGTCGATCAGGAAGAGGACCAGGTCGACCGACCGGACGACGGAGAGGACCTCACGGCCCCGACCCCGACCCTTCGACGCCCCGGGAACGAGCCCGGGCATGTCGAGGATCTGGATCGACGCGCCGCCCCATCGCATCATGCCCGGGATGATCGAGACCGTCGTGAAGTCGTAGGCGCCGGTCTCGCTGTCGGCGGCGGTCAGGCGGTTGAGGAGGGTCGACTTCCCGACCGAGGGGTAGCCGACGAGGCCGACGGTCGCGTGACCGCTCTTGCGGACCCCGTAGCCGACCCCGCCCCCCCGGCTCTTCGCTCGGGCCTCGCGCTCGAGGCGGAGGACCGCGAGCTTGGCCTTGAGACGACCGATGTGCAATTGGGTGGCCTTGTTGTAGGAGGTGTTGCGGATCTCATCCTCGACCGCAACGATCTGTTCTTCGAGCGACGACATCGGAGGGGACCGGCCGAACGTCCCGGGGCCTGTCGATTACTTGAGCCTGACGCGAGACCGCATTTCACCGCCCACGGGGCGCGCGAGGCTCCTAAGCTCCGCCTCGGTGGCGCACCGCGTGTGGGGCGACGAAAGGTCCCGAACGGTCGGCGACGCCGACGTCGGTCGGTGGGCGTACCGTCCCCGGGCCCTCGCGACCTATCGGGCCGACGAGGCGCTCGCCTTCCGGGCGCGTCTCGCGTCCGCCGTGAGGGCGGGCCACGGCCTCGACGTGGCGTTCGGCATCCGCCTCGAGGGCAGCAGCGAGCCGGCCCTCTACCTCAAGACCCGCGGGCGCGACGCCCGTCGATGGGCGGACCGGGTGTTCGTCCGAGCGTACGGGGAGGACCGATGGCAGCGGGCGGCGCCGGCCCCGTCGGCCGTTCCTCCCACGGCGTGGTGGGGCCGTCGGATCCGCCCCTGGCCGGCCACCCTCCACTCTCCGGCGGAGGCCGCGTCGCTCATGGACCTCTTCACGCTCACATTCACGTCGGTGCGCCCGGCGACCGTGCTCGAAGCGGGATTCGCGCCCGTGCCGGTCCCCCGCTCCTCCTGGTGGGAATCCACGCCCCCGACGACCGGCGTTCTCCCGGCCGGCCACCGGCCCCCGCCTCCGGGTCGAGGAACCGTGGGGGTCTCGCCGGCGTTCGCCGCACCGGCTCCGATCGCGAGACCTCTGTTCTGGACCGCCCGGGTCGCCCTCTTCGAGGAGCCGGCGAACGGACGCCCGACCGCCCACCTCCCCGAGGTCGCGCGAGCTCTCGAGCGCGCGTCGCGGGGGGCGGCCGGCGGGGGCCTCCGGTTCCGGGGGCCGCTCCGCCTTGCGCCGTGGGGGCCGACCCGCTTCGTCGTTTCCGAAGAGGAACTGCTCGCCCTCCTGCCGGGTCCCGATGCGTCGGGCGCCGGGGCCCGCGCGGGCGACGTCCGGAGCGTCACCACCCTCCCGGTCGGGCGCACCGCCTCGGGCCGGGTCGTCGGCCCGCCGATCGAGCGCGACCAGGGCCGGCACCTGGTGGTCCTGGGGGAGACGGGGATGGGAAAGAGCTCGCTACTGGTCGCGCTCTCGCGCCGAGTCAGCGAGCGGAACGGCCTCCTGCTGCTCGACCCTCTCGGCGAAACGGCCCGGGCCTTCGAGGAGGAGCTCGACGTCGCCGCCCTCGGGCGGACGATCCGCATCTCGCCCGAGCGCTCTCGGGTGGGGGTGAACGCCCTCGAGGGGGTGGGCCTCGACCCCGAGGAGGACCCGGTGCGCGCCGAACGGCGTCTCAACGACCTGGTCTTCGCGCTGCGACGCGTCCGAGCGGGTCGGTACACCGACTCCGGCTTCTGGGGGCCGCGTCTCGAGGAGATGCTCTACCGCGCGCTGCGCGCCGCGGCCGCCTGGCCGAACGGCACGCTCGTCGACGCGCACACGCTGCTCGCGACCGGTGCGCGGCTCCACCGCGAGGTCCCGCCTCGGGCGTCCCCCGTCCTGCGCGAGCTCGCCGACCGGGTACGGGAGCGGCCCGAGGACGGCGAGGGCGCGCGGCGGCTCCTGAACGAGGTCGTCCGGAGCCCGGTGCTGGAACGGATGCTCTGCGCCCGGGACCCGGACCTCGCGACCCGCGACCTGGTCGTCCCGAACCGTATCGTCATCGTCTCGGGCGACGCGGCCCGGATCGGCGAATCGAATGCGCGGTACCTCCTCTCCGTTTACCTCGCGCTGCTCTGGTCCGAGCTCCTCGCGCGCCCGCCGGGCCCGAAGACGTTCGTCGTGCTGGACGAGGCGCAGTGGTTCTCCCACGAGAGCCTCGCCGAGATGCTTCGGCTGGGCCGGCGGGCGAACGTGCACGTCGTTCTCGCCACCCAGGCGCTCGCGTCGCTTCCGCCCGCCGTCGCGCAGGCGGTCTGGACGAACGTCGCCGACTTCGTCGCCTTCCGCGGCTCTCCCGAAGAGGCTCGGGAGCTCGGGCGGATGAGCCGGGCGGTCTCGCCCGAGGCGGTCGTGGCCCTGCCGCGCGGGCACGCGGTCGTTCTGCTCGGCAAGGGGGAATCGGTCGCGTGGGTGCGCACGACGCGGCTCCCCCCGCGCGGGCCGTCGCCGGCCCCGGGCGCCGCACCGCGGCGCGACCCGACCCCCGATGAGCCGAGCCGCCCGAAGAGCGCGTCCGAGGAGACCGACCCGCGGGGACCTGCGGACCCGCCACCGGGCGGGCCTCCCGCCCGACCGACCCCCCCCGGTTTCGAGGAGGTCCTCCGGGCGATCGAGAACTTCGCCAACGCCGCCGGGGACGGTCCGACCGTCCGCGTCCCGCTCGACGCGTTGCGCGCCGCGCTCGACCCGAGCGGTCGGGCCGTACGCGCCGCGGGGACCCGGCTCGGACGGGCCGGCGCGATCGTCGCGACGGATCGAACCCCGAACGGGCCCGAGTGGGTGCTCCGGCGGGACCGCCTGCCCACCGCGGGCGAACGGGCACCCCGAGACGGGCGGCCGGGGACTTCGGATTCGACACAACCCTCTTAGGGACGGAACGGCTCGTTCTACCGATGAGCTCCGGTTCTCCGCCGCCGCCGTCCGAAACCCTCGCCCCGTCGGGGCTCATGGGCCCCTCGCTC
This sequence comes from Thermoplasmata archaeon, assembly GCA_021798415.1. GTDB lineage: Archaea > Thermoplasmatota > Thermoplasmata > Lutacidiplasmatales > UBA184 > Lutacidiplasma. Next base: position 5,214 of record JAJZGO010000041.1, read on the forward strand.
CAGCTCGAGCGGTGCGCGACGGGGATCGAGGGTCTCGACAACATCCTCGGCGGGGGGATCCCGCGCGGCAACATGGTCCTCGTGGCGGGGAGCGTCGGTACCGGCAAGACGACGCTCTCGCTCGAGTTCCTCGTCCGGGGCGCCGAGCGGGGAGAGAGGTCCCTCTTCATCTCGGTCACCGAGGCGTCGGCGAAGCTGATCCAGAACCTCTCGACGTTCGAGTTCTTCCGGACCGAGCTCGTCGACCAGGGGTCGCTCGTCTTCGTCGACCTTCCCGTGATCTACGAACGGCTCGGGCTCAGCAACGAGGAGCTCAACGCCGAGGAGATCGGGATCCTGATCCGCACGATCCGCGACCTCGTCCGGACGCTCGGGGTTCGCCGGCTCGTCCTCGACAGCCTCACATCCGTCTGTTACCGGATCCACAAGGAGGAGCAGATCCGCGACTTCATGCTCCGCCTCGGCGAGGAGTTGAAGGAGGCCGGGTGCACGTCGGTCCTCGTCTCCGAGATCGGGCCGAACCCCGGCCGCTACTCTCTCCACGGCGTGGAGGAGGCGATCGTCGACGGGGTCATCCTGCTCTGGAACGCCCGGCGGATGGGCGACATCTTGCGGGTCGTGCAGGTCGTGAAGATGCGAGGCGCCGCGCACTCGCGCGCCCAGTACGTCATGGAGCTCACCCCCATCGGGATCCTCATGGCCCCGCACTTGAAGGGCGGCCGGGAAGGAGGGGCGTAGGAGTGCCCCCCGTCGACATCGGCGACCGACTGCGCTCGCTGCCGGGAGGCAGCGCGGTCGCCCTGAAGCTCGACCCCCGGGAATACGCGGACCACTACTTCGCCGTCCTCAACGCCACGTTGCGCGACGTCGGCAGCGAGACGAACGCGCACACGGTCTACGTCGCGGTCACGAGCCCGGCGGCGTTCGTCTGGACCCTCGCCCAGGCGCTCGACGTGCCGAGGGAGCGGATCTCGTTCGTCGACGCGATCAGCCACATCATGATGAACTACTCGAACCCGCTCGAGAACGCCACGTACGTGGACAGCCCGCGCGCGCTCGAGGAGATCATGCTGCGGGTCGAGTACCTCTTGCGGAAGTTCCCGCACCCGCGGTCGATCGTCGTCATCGACAGCGTAAACTCCCTCGCGATCCACAACCCGCCCGAGCTCCTCTCCGAGTTCTTCCACATCCTCCTGAACAATCTGAAGAGCCGCTCGGTCCTCACGCTCGTCCTCGAGACCTCGGACGAGGAGCAGTCGGGCGTCGAGCAGATGCTCAATCTGGTCGTCGACGAGACGATCGACGTCGCGCGGGCGGGACGGTAGGCGTGGTCGAATCCCGGGCCGTTCTCGGCATCCCCGAGTTCGACGACCGCGTCGGGACGGCCCTTCCTCCGGGATGGCTCGCGCTGCTCACCGGCCACTCGGGGTCGGGGGCGCCGCTCCTCGCGAAACAGTTCGCCCACGCGGGCGTCGGGACCGTGCCGGTCCTGTTCTACACCACGTACGAGCGGACCGAGGACGTGCGCAAGGCGTTCGACGACTTCGGCTGGGATCCCGCGTCCGTGAAGATCGTCAACCTCGCGGACGAGTACTACGAGCGGGTGCTCGTCCACGGCCTCGAGGTCGCCCGCGCGCGCGAGGTGGGTCTCTCGCTCGACCAGCTCGTCGACGGGGCTCCGAAAGGGACGGCCGGCCGCTCGTTCAGCCTCACGAATCGGATGCTGAGCGACCTCGCCGTCATCGACAGCCCCTTCCGGCTCGTGGTCGACTCGGTCGACTTCTTCTTCGAGGTCCTCGCCCCGCACGACGTCACGACCGTCGCGCGCCAGATCCGCCACCGCTGCCAGACGATCGGAGGGCAGGCGCTCCTGACCGCGCACTCGATCGCCCAGGACCGGTCGGTCTTCGGCCTCCTTCAGGACCTCGCCGACCTCGTCCTCGAGCTACGGCCGGAGCCGAAGGTCGACCACTACGAGCACACGCTCCTCCTCGAGAAGGTCGGCAATCGCCCCGACCTCACGCGGATCTACCGGGCCGAGGTGGGCGAGACGGGCTGGTACCTCTCCGACCCCGGCACCCCGCGGGGATAGCCGGTGGGTTCGCGGTAAGCAAGCCTTTATCGGCGCCGCCCGGCTCCTTTTGCCGAGGGACACCGGCCGTGGAAGACGTCGTCATTCGCACGCTCGAGAAGGTCGAGCTCAAGGACCCGATCCTGGTCGAGGGGCTTCCGGGAGTCGGCAACGTCGGGAAGCTCGCGGCGGACTACCTGCGCGAGCAGCTCGGAGCGAAGCCGCTCGCGACGATCTACTCGAAGTTCTTCCCCCCGCAGGTCTACGTCGGCGAGAACGGGGTGATCCGCCTCGTCTCGAACGACCTCTACTACTGGAAGGCCCCCGCCGGGCCCGCCCGCGACCTTCTCGTGCTGGGCGGCGACTACCAGGGGATCAGTCCGGAGGGCCAGTACGAGATCACGCACCGGGTCCTCGACTACTGTGCGGCGCTCGGCGTCCGGGAGGTCTACACGCTCGCCGGCTTCGCGCAGGGGCGGGTCGTCGACGCGCCGCGGGTCCTCGGCGCCGCGACGGACGAAGCGCGCGTCCAGGCGCTCAAGGACGCCGGGGTCGTCTTCTCCCGCAACGACCCGGGCGGCGGTCTCATCGGGGCGAGCGGCCTCTTCCTGGGACTCGGACGGCTCGTCGGCATCGACGGCGCGTGTCTCATGGGGGAGACGAGCGGCTACTTCGTCGACCCGCGGAGCGCGGAGGCGGTCCTCAAGGTCCTATCGAAGGTCCTCCACGTCGAGATAGACTTCACGGCGCTCGAGGCGAAGGCGAAGGAGATCGACCGGATCGCCCAGAAGATCCACGAGGCCGAGCAGCGCCCGGCCGAGGCCGGTACCCCGAGCTCGCCGGCGACCCGCGAGGACCTCGGCTACATCGGCTAGGGGCCCGTGCGCGAGCGGAACGACGCGCGGTCCGACCCCGACCGCCCGCGGCTCGACGCCGAGGAACGCCGGCGTTCGGACGCGGTCGTCGCCCGTCTGCGCGCCTTCGCCGACCCGGACGGGTTCGTGCCGTTCGACCGGTACATGGAGCTCGCCCTCTACGCCGAGGGCCTCGGCGTCTACGGCCGCGAGCGCTCCCCCCTCGGTACCGAGGGCGACTTCTACACCGCGGTCCACGTCCACCCGCTCTTCGGTGAGACGGTCGCCGAGCGGATCCGGACCGTCCGTCGCGTCTTGGGCCGGGACCGTCCGTTCCGCATCGTCGAGCTCGGACCCGGCGACGGGACCCTCGCGGCGACCGTCCTCGGCGCCCTATCGAGCGCGCCCGAAGGCACGCACGGGCTCGACTACCTCCTGGTCGAACGCTCCTCGCGGCTCGGACGGACGGCGCTCGAGAAGGTCGAGTCGGCGGGCCGGGCCGCCGGCGTCCCCGTTCGCCTCTCCTCCGCCGCCGGAGCGGACGGGCCCGTCCGCGGCGTCGTGCTCGCGAACGAGGTCCTCGACGCCCAGCCCGCGCGTCGCCTGAGATGGAACGGCACCGTGTGGACGGAGCTCGGGGTCCGGGTCGTGGACGGCCGCGTCGTGCCGGCCGAGTCGGACCGCGTGCCGCCCGTGCCGTCGCCGGCCCTCGATCCCCCTCCGCGACCCGGGACGGTCCTCGAGGTCTCGCCCGCCGCGGAGGCGCTCGTTCGTGAGGTCGCCGACCACCTGGTCGAAGGCGAGTTCATCGCGATCGACTACGGCGCCGAGGAGTCGGAGCTCGTCGCGGGCCACCCGCTGGGGACGCTCGCCGCCGTCCACCGGCACCGAACGGTCGACCCGTACGAGGCGCCCGGGGTCGCCGACCTCTCCGTCTTCGTCAACTTCACGCGGGTGCGGGCCGCCGCGCGCCGCGCCGGGCTCGAGGAGATCGCGTACTGTTCCCAGGCGGAGGCGCTCGGTTTCTGGGGGCTGCCCGCGCTCGTCGACGCCGCCGTCCGCGCGGCGCCCTCCGCCGAAGCCGAGGTCCGGGTGCGGCTCTCCGTCAAGAGCCTCCTCTTCGGGTTCGAGCGCTTCCGCGTGCTGGAGCTCGCGGCCCGCCCCACCGCCGAGGCGTTGCGCCGGGTCACGTGACCGGCGTCGACGGCGACGTGCGGACCGGCTCGGCGACCCGGGCGTCGACCAGCAACTTCGCCGTCTCGGCCGGCAGCGAGAGGATGTCGTCGGCCCGGAGGTCGACCGTATCGGTACCGACCTGGATCGGTCGGCCGTCCTGGAGGATCCTCACGTAGACCGCCGGTTCGCTCGACCGGGGCGGTCGGGCCGGCCGCGCGGGCGTTGCGGCCGCCCCGGGCGGCGGGCTCGGGGCGGGGGCGGCGACGGGTGAGGTCGCCGCACGGGTCGGGCCGGGGATCGCCGGGGCCGGGACGGCGGTCGGCTCGATGTACGGGGCGGCGGTGCGGCGATGCTCGAGGAGGACGGCGAGGATGCGGTCGAAGATCGCTCGCTCCTCCGCGAGGGCGTTCGGGAGGTCGCGCGACCCTCCGATGCTCGCCTGGAAGGCGGTGGTGACGACCTTCTGGACGCGCCCCTCGACGATATCGCGCGCCGCCTGGCTCGCGCGATGGTAGGTCTGCCGGGAGATCTCGCCCTTGCGTCCCGAAGGGTTCTCCCGAAGGTCGGTCTCGTACGACCGCCGGACCTCGGCGAGGTAGGCCTGGGTGGTCGCGTAGAAGTCGAAGGGGAGCTTCGCGAGGCCCCGGACGGACGCTTCCGTGCGGCGTTGCTCGAGGAGGGCGGTGAAGAGGTCGGGCATCCGGTCCTGACGCGAGACGATGCGACACGCGAAGGACTATACGAGATGTGCGGTCTCGACGGGCCCCCACGGGACGGCGCGCCGCACCGCGTTGGGGTGCCGACGGCAATGACGAACGGACGGGCGAGGGTGGAGATCCTCGACGAGTTCCTCGACCTGTGGGCGAAGCTGCGGTCCGACTCGGAAGAGGCCGGGACGGTCGTCGTCGTCGAGGGGGCCCGCGACCGACGTGCGCTTCAACGCCTCGGGCTCGGGGGGGCGATCGCGCTCGTGCACCGTGGAGCGACGCTCGCGGGGACGGCGCACGCGCTCGTCGGGCGGGGCCGTCGGGTGATCGTCCTCACCGACTGGGACGGCGAGGGGGGTCTCCTCGCCCGGCGGCTGAAGGAGTTCCTCGCCGCCGAGCGGATCGACCTGGACCTCGAGTACCGCCGGCGGTTCGCGCGGGTCCTCCGTGGGGAGCTCGTCCACGTCGAAGGCCTGTACGGATGGGCCCGACGGCTCGCGGAAGCGGAGGGCGCCGTCCTCGAGGAGCTCCTCGGACCGGCCCGGCCGTAGCGCGCGGCGCCGACTACGGGATGACCTTCGACTGGGTGCGGCGCGTCGAGCGTCGGTTGCGGGCGCGGGACGGTCGGAATCGCTCGGTGCCCTTACCGCTCCACCGCAAGCCCCGGCCCTCGCGACCGGCGCTCGTGAGCCCGCGAAAGACCCGGCCCCGGTGCGCCGGCGCGCCGATCCAAGCGATCGAGGGGTCCGACCGGATCTCGGGGTGGTCGGGGTCGACGAGGATGACCTCGAAGAACTTCTGTTTGCCGTCCTCACCGAGCCAGTAGGAGTTCAGGACCTCGAGGTTCGGGTAGTGCTTCTGCGCCCGTTCCTCGGCGATGCGGCGCAGGCTCTTCGAGAGCGTCATCTTGAGGATGCCCTTGTGCTTCGGGCGTCGGCCCGCGATGATCGCGCGCTTTCCCTGGCCGCCGCGACGGACCTTGACGCGGACGACGACGAATCCGCCCTTCGCGCGGTAACCGACGGCCCGCGCCCGGTCGAGGCGGGTCGGGCGCTCGAGGCGGGTGACCGAATGTTCGCGCCTCCAGGTGAGGAGGCGCTCGTGGCGGAGGGCCGCCCCCTCGTCCCCGAGCGTCTGGCGGAACGAGCGGGCCATGTATCGGTAGGCCGAAGTCGACATGGAAGGCGGCGCGGGGGACCCGAGTCGTGATTATAAAGCTACCGTTCGGCGGCGGCGGGGCGAGCCGCCGGCGCGGGCCCGACCGCCTCAGCCGGGCCCGCGACGCCCCCGTACCCGAGGTTCGGGCGCGCGACCCGAGCGCGGTGCGGGTCGAGCCCGAGGGTGACGAGGCGGCCGTCCGACCGAAGGGCGCGCGACGTAGCTCGAGGTGGGCCCTCCGAGCGTACCCGGTTCGATAGTCGAGCGGGCGCCGACCGTCCGGCGAGGAGCTCGAGCCACCGTGCCCCAAGGGCGAACGGGCCCTCGAGACGCGCCCGGGACCCTCGACTCCGGGGTACGCCCTCAGAGGTTCACTCGACCGGCCGCGAGGTTCGCCATCACGAAGATGATCGCGACCTGAAAGACCGCCTGGAGTCCGGCGAGCCGGGCGTTCAGGAGGCCGAGCCGGCCGACCTTGGCGAGGTCGGGGCGCTCCTTGCGGAGCTCGAGCACGATCCGCAACTCGTTCGGCAGGAAGATCCCGAACCCCTGCACGGTGAGCGCGATGACGAGGATCCCGGCGACCTGGATCGCGAGGTAGCCGAGGTTGAAGATCCCCTGCTGCGCCGCGAGGTAGACGCCGGCAGTGATCGTGACGGTGGCGAGCGTCGGCATGAGGAACAGCATCGTTGGGACGAGGCGCTGGATGAAGTCCGCCCGTGCGGGGCCCGACATTCGCCCGAGGATCGGGCCGATCACGAGCCCCATGAAGATATCGATCCCGGTCCACATCCCGCCCGAGATCACGTGGACGTAGTCGAGGTAGAGGAACTGGCCGGTCCATAGGGCGACGACGATCCCCGCTACCGGCACCCCGACGAGCGGGAACGACCGCCAGCTGACCAGCGGCGGCGCATCGGTCGACCGCGCCGGCTCGTGAGGTACGGGCGCCCCCGTCTTGCTGCCGACTGTCACGTCACTCCCGCGTCGCGACCCCTCGGCCGAGGTAAGAGCCCTCGGTTCGTACGGACGGACGAGACCTCGGCCCTCTCCCGGCGGTCACCGCCCTCCGAATCGAGTTAAGTACGAGGGGCCGGTCGACGATCCGTGCCCCCGTCCACTGACGACGCGTCGCGAGCCCCCGTCTCGCTCCGCCGGCTCGAGACCTCCGAAGAGTTCCGGGCGTCCGAGGAGGTCCAGCGGGCCGCGTGGGGGATGTCGAGCGACAGTCCGGTCCCGGCGGCGATCCAGCGGGCGATCGCCGACAACGGCGGCTTGGTCCTCGGCGCGTT
>JAJZGO010000171.1 GCA_021798415.1 Thermoplasmata archaeon
CCGGAGTACCGGGTATGACGTTGGGGCGGGGAAGGAGTCGGGAGGGCGGATCTCCTAGGCTCTTCGGCGCCTCGCTTGTGATCGTGTTGGTCGGCGTCGGCCTGATCGGGCTGGCTCTCTACCTGTTCGCCTCGACCTGTCTCCCGGGAAGCGTGCCCTCGTGCCCTCCGGGATGCACGACTCCCGCGTTCTACTGCGTCCATGCGTGGACGCCGCTCGCCATCACTCTTCTGGCCGTGGGAGCGGGGGCGTTGGCGGTGGGCGTCACGATGCTCGTGTCTCGGCCGTGGGCCCGCAGGACCCGGGGGTCTACCGGGCGCTCCGGGGCCCCTTGATCGGACCCGTCAGGGGGGTTCGTATAACTCGTGTTATACGACTTTACGTCAGAGGCGCCCGATCGGGCAAGCCTCCCTCCGCGGGATCAATTTGGTCGTTACCATTCTTGTGTAATGGTAGAAGCGATATCAGCGATGTTGCGTAGCCGATATCGTAGAATCGGTCCCAGGGAGCGGGGGGGGCAGTGTTGTACACAGGGAGCGACCCAAAAATCGCTCCGGAGGGCCTTTCCGACGTTCTCCGTCAGGGATCGGGCGACGAATTCCGAGTTCTTGCATACTCAGGAATGTAATATGCGCTACTTACGTTCCTTTGGATTCTTTTCGCTTAGAAGCGAGATCCGGACCTTCCAGCGACCGCGCGCGAGGCCTCGGTCGAACGTGAAGAGCTCGTCGCAGCTTCCCGCTTCGAGCGCCCCCATCATCGCGAGAACGGTCGGCGGATATCGGTCGGCGCCCCGACGGAGGAGCTGCCCGGCGTTGCCGACGGCTCGGGCGTCGATCGGTAGGACCGTCAGTCGACGTCTCAGGCGTTCGAGGGCCTCCTGGCGATGCGACCGGGCGTGGGACGATCCCAGGGCGGCCAGGTAGGAGAGCTCGAGAAGGTTCGCTTCCGTCGTGGCGATCTCCACACCCCTCAGCTTGCGGACGAGACCCCGGGCGGCCCGGTCCCCCTCGAGGAGGGCGAGGAGCACCGACGTGTCGAGCGCCTTCACGGAGAGCGCCCCGCGCTCGCCCGCAGTGACCGGAGCGCCTTACGGGTCGAGCGCCCGGTTCCCGCCCCCCAGCTCCCGGCGAGTTCCTCGAGGCCCTCCCGCTGGTCGAGGAGCCGGCGCAGTACGGAGGTGAAGCTTTCGCCCGACCGTTTCTCGCGGGCCAGGGCATCGTACACGGCCTGCTGCACGGCGACATTCCGAGATGGCATGCATATGGCTATTCATATGTGGTACTTGACCTCTCGGTCGCACGCGTCCGGAACGACGCGCGCCCGTACCGGCCCGGACTCCGCAGCGCCGTCGGAGTCGCACGGCCTAGCGGGGATTGGGGTCGTAGGAGACGGGCCCCGGAGCCGTACGACGGACGCAAAACCTATTAATCGGCCCTGCCAACCGCGGTTTCGCGAATCCTGCGCGGAAGTCGAGCAAGTGTCGGCAAGTACTGCGGCCCCGAAGTCCAAGGTGACGTTCTTCCCGGCCGAACCCCCACTCGTCACCCGGCCCCGCCCGACCGGGCTCACCCACGTGCTCGACCGGCTCGAGGGGCGTCCCCCCGAGGGGCTGGAGATGATCGCGCCGTACATCGACGTCGTGAAGATCGGCTGGGGGCTCCCGATGCTGCTCGCCCGAGAGCGCCTCCGCGAGCGCTTGCGCGTCTACCACGACGCGGGACTTCTCGCGTCCACCGGCGGCACGCTCCTCGAGTACGCGGTCACCCACGAACGGGAGGCGCAGATGCTCGACGAGGCCCGGGACCTCGGGTTCGACCTCATCGAAATTTCGAGCGGGATCATCGAGTTCTCGCCGGGCCAGCTCGAACGCCTCGCGGACCAGGTGACGCGGCGCGGCCTCCAGTACTTCATCGAGGTGGGTCGCAAGGACCCGAAGCATCAGCTCTCCCTCAAGGAGACGATCGCCCAGATCGCTCACGCCCGGGGCCTGCGGCCGTACCGAGTGATCATCGAGGCGCGGGCGGGTCGCGGAGTCGGCATCTTCGACGGCGAAGGCGCGATCAAGTGGGACTGGGTCCGCGCGCTGCTCTCGGAGCACCCTCGGGAAGACCTCCTCTTCGAGGCGCCGTTCGAGACCCAGCAGGTGCAGCTCCTCCAGGAGCTCGGCGCCGAGACGAACCTCGGCAACGTGGAGTTCGCTTCGGTCGCGTCGCTCGCCACCGAGCGCCTCGGACTCCGAGGCGAGACGTTCGGGACGATCCGCCGGACCCGGACGGTCCGCGGCCCGCCGGCGGCGAAGTTCCTCTACTTCCTGCTCGAGACGTACCGGGGGCTCGACCAGACGCAGCTCGCTCAGATGTCTCGCCTGCCGCGGCGCACCGTCCAGAGCGCGCTCGACTCGTTGCGACGCCAGGGGCTGGTCCAAGAAGCGGTCTCGCTCCACGATTCCCGGCGCCGCGAGTACCGACTTAGCTAACGAGTACGGCTCCCCGCCCGTCCGACGTCAACGCTATCGCGGCGGCGGGCTCCCCCGAAGGGGTACGAAGTTGAAACCTACGTTGGCACGCCCGCTCGAAGGCAAGGTCGCGGTGGTCACCGGAGCGACCTCGGGGATCGGACGCGAGGTGGCGTATCGCTTGGCGCTCGACGGGGCGACCACGGTCGTCGTCGGGCGCGGTGACGCCCGAGCCGAAGCGACGGCCCGGCAGCTCGCGGCCGCCTCGGGCAATCCGCGGGTAGAGGGGATCGGGGTCTCGGACCTCGCCCTCCTCTCGGAGGGCCGCCGGGTCGCTCACGAAGTGCGCGAGCGC
>JAJZGO010000172.1 GCA_021798415.1 Thermoplasmata archaeon
ACGGGTGATGGGACCAAATGAGGGACGGATCGAATTCCTGGAGCGCCTCGAACAGTTCGAGGGCCGGAACGACGCGTTCCCCGAAGAGGGTGCGGAACGGAAGACGCGTCACGGGGAGATCTCCCGCCGACCGTCCCCCCCCTGTCGGAGCCGGGACGTCCTGGGCCGGGCGAAGTGGGACGAAGACCCGGACCTCGGCCCATGCGCGCAGGAGCCCACCGGTGAACCGGACGTACCGCTCGACCCCCCCCAGGCTCGGCAGGTAGTTCGGCGTGACGAGCGCGATCCTCGTCCTTTCGGGCGAACCCGGGTCGCGGGGCGGCGAGCCATCGGACGGTCCTCCTGGTTCCCGCATCGACCGGGGAACGGGAACCTGGTCCGCGGGCCCCACGGGTCGGCCTCAACAGCCTCCCCATGATAACTTGGTGTCCCGAACGAAACCCCACCGCCGTCCGGCCCGGGGGAGACGGCGTACGGGACGTGGGACCAACCTCATCTCTCCGACGGCAATCGCGCCCCCGTGCGTCTCGCGCACGCGCGACCCCAGCGACCCGACCGAGACCGGCCGACCGGGGAGTGAGCCGCGATGCCGTTGGGAGCGGGGGAGGTCATCGCCGGCGGCTTGGTCGTCGGCTTGGTCCTTGTGGCCGCCGGAACCTCCGTGGTGCGCCTGCTCGAGTCTCTCGTGGGCCGTCGGTTCACGCTGACGTCCATCGAACGCGCGCTGCTCGGTCTCTACGCCGGCGGAGGGGCCCTCTTCGTGCTCGCGTCCCTCCCGATCGCCGCGTACTCGATTCCCCTGGTGCTCGCCCTCCTCACGGTGGGAGGAGCCGTCACGGTCGTGCGGTGGGCCTCGAAGGCGCGACGGCACCTCTGGCCGCCGAAGGACCTGCGGAACTGGCCCGCGGCGTGCCTCGCCCTCCTGTTCTTCGGTCTGGTCGTCCTCGAAGTCGTCACGACCACCCACATTCTCCTGCCCAACCCGTACGACGGCGCGGCGGCGTCCCTCTTCGTCAAGCTGATCCTCTCGGGGCACACCGTCCCCACGACCCTCGAACCGTTCGCCGCGTCCGGCGTGGTCTATCCCCTGGGGGCGGCCGTCTGGATGACCCTACCGGTGGTCCTGTTCGGCTGGCCGATCGTCTCCGCACCCGTCGTCCTGCCGCCGATCTTCCTCGCGCTGTCGGTCGCCGGGGTCTACTGCTGGGGAGAGCGGTTGGGCGGAGTCGGCACCCCTCAAGGTCGCCGGACCGGTCTCTTGTTCGCGCTGTTCTTCGGTCTCGTGGCGAGTTGGCCCCGTCTCTTCATCGGGGGGTCGTACGACTTCGCGTTCGGCCTTCCGCTGTTCTTCACGCTCCTCGGCCTCCTGCTCCCGTTCGTGCGCTCCCGCCGCCGGCCGTGGAAGGAGGTCATCGTGTTCGGTCTGGCGATGGGCGTCCTCACGTCGGTGAGCGTCGCGGCCGGCGAAGCCGCCACGCTGATCTTTCTCGCCTCCCTCCTCGCGTTCCATCCTGCCCTCCGGACCGAAGCGCGCGGGCTCGTGGCGCGAGCGGCGACGGTCGTCGCGATCTCGACGGCGTTCGTGACCCGCAGCCTCGTCGGACTGGTGGCGTGGTTCTCCTACCCCGCGCACGTGCTGGCCGCCGTCGGCAATCGTCCCTACGGCCCCGAGATCCCGCCGTCCACGTACGTCGCCGGGACCCTCGCGGGGAACCTGAACCCGTTCGTCCCCGGGAAGCCCCGGATGGCTCCGATCCCCATCGCCGCGCTGGAGCTCCAAGTGCTGCTGGCCGTATCGATCGCGCTCTTGCTCTGGGCCGTCGGCCGTCGCAGCGGCCGGGTCGACTACTCCCGTCCCCTCGCGACGATACGCCCCGTCCTGGTCGCCGCTCTGACCACGCTCCTCACGGCGGGAGTCCTGGTGGCGCTCAGCGACGCGACGGCCGGCACCTCGCCCGTCCTCTCGGTCACTTCGCTGTACGAGACCCTGTTCCTCGTTTTCGCCTTCTACGAGACGGTGTCGCTCTTCCCCCTCCTGGTCGCGCTCGACCGGATCCGGCCTGCGCAGGCCGGTGCCGCTCTGGGCACGGCGCCTCACCCTGCCGGGTCGACCCCCGACGCGCCGGACCGTCATAGAGGCCCGAGGAGCACCGCCCCTCGCCGCGTGGTGGCGACCTGGCTCGCCGTGGTCGTCCTCGCCCTGCCCCTCGCCGTTGGGGCGGGCGTCACCGCGATCGACGTCCCGAGCTATCTCGAAACGCACATGGCCGAGTTCACGAACGCTACGAGCGCCGACCTCTCGGCGCTCGAGTGGGCCGGCGCCCACCTGCCGGCGTGCTCGCGGGTGCTGGTCGCCCCCGGTTCGGCCGCCCAGTTCCTGCCCCTCTTCGCGACGCTGGGCGTGGTCTTCCCCATGGAACCGGCGTCCAACAATCTCTCCTACTCCGTCGCGGTCAGCGACCTCACGAACGGAACGTACACCAACGCGACGCGCTCCGCCCTCCTCTTCCTCGGCATTACCGAGGTCTTCGTGACGGGGCAGACCTCGGTCTCGTTCCTGCCGTTCCTTTCTCGCGGACCCTCGGGGTCGGGCGACTTTTCCACTCTGTTCGACCAAGGCGACGCCATGGTCTTCCTCTTTGGACCGGGGGCGACGGCCAGCGGCTGCCTTCCCCGCTGAACTCCGGGGAGCCGCGTGGCTCGCTCGCGCCCCGTCGTCGCGTGGGGTCCGGACCCGTC
>JAJZGO010000042.1 GCA_021798415.1 Thermoplasmata archaeon
ACGTCGGTAGCGAACGTGTGGTCGGTCGAACGGACGCGCGGGCCCGCGGGAGCGTCGGAGGACTCGATCGGTCGGCCCCGGGCGAGGGCGACCAGCTCGCGGCCGAGCGCGCCGACGTAGCGCGCGAGCTCCCCCGGGCTCCGCGACGCGAGCTCGCCGATCGTCGTGATCTGGTGGGCCTGGAGCAGGGCCTCCGTCTTCGGACCCACGCCCGGGACCGCGCGCACGGGAAGCGGCGCGACGAACGACGCGACCTCCTCGGGCCGGACGACGCGCACGCCGCCCGGCTTCGCGCGGTCGGTCGCGATCTTGGCCACGAGCCGCGTCGTGGCGACCCCGATCGACGCGGGCAGGTGGAGCTCCGTCGCGAGCGCGCGCTGGATCTCCCGGGCGAGCTCGCCGGCGGCGTCGGCGTCCGTGACGTCCAGGACCATCGCGGCCTCGTCGATGCTGAACGGGGTCACGGTGGAGGAGAACCGCCGCAGCACCGTGCGCACCTCTTCGCTGACCCGCTCGTACTTCGCAAAGTCCGGGGGGATCCAGGTCGCGTCCGGGCAGAGGCGGGCGGCGGCGGCGACCGGGAGCGCGCTACGGACCCCGAACTTCCGGGCCTCGTAGCTCGCCGAGAGGACGACCCCGCGGGTGGGCCCCTCGGTCGGCGGTGGGCCGACGATCACGGGGCGTCCCGCGAGCTCGGGACGGCTCGTGAGCTCGCACGAGACGTAGAACGCGTCGAGGTCGACGTAGACTATCCAATGATCAGGGGAAACTGGCTTCTTGTATAGCACCCCCGACCGGGGGCCATACGGTGTCGCGGAAGGCGGCGCCGAAGAAGGGTCGGGGCCGGGGGGCACGGTTCGGACTCCTCCTCGAGGACGAGAGAATCGCCGAGTGGCACAAGAGGATGGCGAGCGACTCGCACCGGACGGCGGGCGGCCTGTTCAACAAGATCGGCTCGTCGCCGGCTCGCCCCGAACGACCCCCGGCGGCCGTCTCGACCTCGCGGCGAACGGACCGCGGAAGCTAGAATCGCCACTCGTCGACTTCGTCGCGGATGGAAAGAAGAAGCGCCGGGCCCCGTCCTGCACGGCGGTCCTCGTCTCCGCGCTGAAGGCATGGCTCCGGTCGCTTCGGCGCTATCGATCCCTGATGCCGACATCGACCGACGCTTTCGTCGGCCGGACATCCTGTGGGAGAAGATTCGACCTCTGCCACCGCCCCACCCGTCGCACCCTCGAGGGGGAAGACCCCCGGCTGACGACCGGCTCTGCATGGAGGCTATCCTCTTGCTCCTCCTGACCGGCGGATTCACTGTTTTCAATAAGTCCCAGACGGGACGCGGGTCCTCCGCGCAGTCTGTCCACTCCCCCTCTCGGGTGACTATATCCGGGGTTTCTACGGGCACGGCGAATAGGAGAACGCCCAGCCGCCGCCGCCGGGTCCGCCAGGTGCGGAGAGGTTGTCGATCTGCCAAATGCCAAAATTCGCTGGCAGAACGTAGTCAAAGATGAGCAGAAAGGGTAGGATGATCGGCGCATTGATGCTCTCGCCGCCCACCTGGAACTGAATCGTGACCGGGAGGCCGCTCACGTCGACTGGAATGCTCTGACCAGGGCCCCCACACGTGTCGATCGGACTTTCGGTGGAACGAGCAAAGCTGTTGTTCCAGACGGGTGTCTCGGGGTGGTACGCATAGCCCGAGAGATTGACCGTGGATGGCTCGGCCAGGTCCGATCGAGATCCGGGTGCTAGAAGCGAGGCGCTGGTCACGGCAGGGAACCACCCTGGGCTCACCACGACTTTGTAGGGAGCCGGGCAAGCCGAACTGGGACCGACGCCAACGGTCATCACGGTCCCCAACCTGTCGAGGCTGAAGTTGTCTGAGAAGAATTCACCTCCCGCAGAACCATTAGCCAGGCTAAGGCCGTACCCCCCCGTTAGGTTAGGGTATCCGGGAGAGCCGGGGAAGTCAGCAGGCATTATGCCGAACCCGTCAGCGGCCCCGCCTTAGGGGGAATTGATCAGAATGGCCGGCATCTTCATGTATTGACTCGCGACCTGGCCCTTATCGTCACAAGCCCAGTGGCTGAAGGGATACGGGCCACCGGCGAGGCCCGCGGGCACGAGCAGGACCGCGACTACCATTCCCATGACGACCCACCTTGCGGGCCGGGGTCCATGTCTAGTGTCCATGGTTGAACATGTAGAACGAAGTCGCATTTCTGAGTTTGCCAGATTCGCAGGAACCCGCTAGATGACCGAGGGTTTCCCCTAGCTGGTGCCGTTGGCTACGGACATGCGGGCTCTCGTCCACGGACGGGGGCGCCTACGGCAAAGTCGTTCGAGGACGTTGAAGGGAAGTTGAGGAAGACGCGAAGGACGCCCGAGGCGGGCGATCCCCGGACGGCTTGTCCCTCCGGCCGTCCCGGCCCTCTCAAGACGGCCGCCGGGCCATCCGCACGAGAGTCGCCCGGTGCTCGCGGGAGAGCGTCTCGGCCAGGCCTGGCGTGGTCGAGACTACCGCCCGCGCCGACTTCACGCGGGTGCAGTCATGGACACGGAGAGTAGGAGAACGCCCAGCCGCCGCCGGGTCCGCCGGGAGCGGAGAGGTTGTCGATCTGCCAGGTGCCGAAATTGGCGGGGAAGGTGTAAGAGAAGCTCTCTGCAAAGGGCAGGGTGACTACCGGAGAGTATGCCCTCCCCCCGCTCTCGAATGGAATCCAGACATCCAGGAAGCTGGAACGAACGGGGACTACTTTCGTACTGACGCCGCACGTGGAAATCGTCGCATGGTTCGTCGTCACGAACCCGTTGTGGAAGAGTACCGTTGAGTCACCTTGAGTCAGACTCATATTGAACTGCAAAGGCTCGCCCGCATCGGAGGAAGAGTTGGGACCGAACTGAGGTCCCCAAGGCCACAGGAAGAATCCGCCGGTATAGAGGTGGCCGGGGCTTACGGATTCTATGTTGACTTGGAACGGACCCGGGCACTGCGCGTTTGTTCCCGGCCCCCACACATATTCGCTTGCGAGTGGGGAGATGGACAAGTTCACCTTCCAGAGTCCGCCCCCAATGGTCCCGTTAGACTCACTGCCGTGAACGCTGGGCGGCACATCGGGCGGTGTCCCATACAATCCAAAGGGTACACTCGAAAAGACCGAAGAGTTCCCTCCGTAGGGTGAGTTCTGAATGGCCAATGGCAACCATGCTGTCTCGTTGAACACCTCGGGGGAGGCCACGCAAGCTTGGTGGAGCACAGGCGCCCATCCCCCTACGACGGACGGAATGAGGAGCGCTGGAACGGCCAAGGCGGCCAGAATGACCACGAGCGAAGTCCGCCTGCGAGGGAGTTTCGATGCGGCAGCCGCAACTTGGTGGCTAGGCTCATTCGTGGTCAATTCGAGGCTCGATCTCAAGTTACACCGCTGGACGCTATAACTTTCCAAGGCTGGGCGTGCGAAGCCGCGTACGACCCGAGGCCCTGGGTTTTGGCGACCGCCAACCGACCTGTCCTCAGAATTGACGAGCGCGTTACCCAACTCAGCCTAAGAGCATGGCCCAGTCGGCTGGATCGGACAAGTGTCCGCGTACCAGAGCCCTCGACCGTCCCGACCCCCGAAAGCGGCCCACGGGCCGCGTTTGAGGAGGGTGGACGGCCCCCGGTTTCCTATCGAGATATGCGACTTCCCGCGTTTCAGGGAAGGTCGACGTAGGCGACCCAGCGTTCCGGCGGCGGCTCCTCGGGGGGAGCGCCGGGAAGCCGTCGGCGCGGCATCGCGGGGGTCGGGGTCATCGGGGGCCGGACGCCCATGGGGCGGGGATACAAATCGGAGGCACGGTACGCCGACCCTACGGGCCGCCGAAGTCGACCGCCTTCGCGTCGACGGCGATACCGCTCGGGCCGATGAGGTACGGTTGCACGGTCCGGACGTGGGCGGTCCGACGCATCTTGAGAACGCGCAATGCGAGGCCGACACGGTGGCCGTCCGCCCCCGTCCGATAGCCGAGGAGGAGCACGCCGTCGGCGACGTACTCCGACAGCCCGTCGCGGCTCACGTCGGGGTGCGCGGGGTCGGCCTCGGCCGTGAGGAGGGTCGTCGCCCCGGCCGCCCGGCACGCCGCCGCGAGCGCGAACAGCGTCACGCGCCGGCCGGGCTCGTCGTCGCTGAGCATGTTGAGAAGGCTCACCGAGTCGAGGACGATCCGCTGGGCGCCGAGCCCGTTCAGCTCCTTGCCGAGCTCGCCCTGGATCCGGTGGAGGCTCTGGCGGGTCTCCTTCGGGTCGAGGCGCAGGACCTTGAACGTGCCGGCCTCGAGCGCGGCGTCGACCGGCCAGCCGAACTGGCGCGCGCTCTCCAAGAGCGGCTCCACGTCCTCCTCGAGCGAGAGGAAGACCCCCTTCTCGCCGCGCGCCGCACCGGCGAGCAGGAACTGGAGGCCGAGGCACGTCTTGCCCGTGCCCGGAAGCCCCGTCACGAGGACGACGTGGCCCGACGGGAACCCTCCGCCGAGCATGGCGTCCAGGCCGGCGACCCCGCTCGACACCCGGGCCCGCGTCGTCTCAGACCCGCTCATACTGCGTCGTCACCAGCCCGTTCGCCGAGTTCACGCGGATCACGAACCGACCGTGGTACTCGGCCGGCAGGTGCGCGAGGACCGGCATCGACTTTTCGATGACCATCGACCGCTGCCGGTGGGAACGGCTCGGGCTCGTCAACCAGGAGAAATGCAGCACGACGTCGACCGAGTCGATGACGGCCTGTTCGACGGGCGACGGCGCGACGCCTTCGGAGAGGAGGAGGTAGACGAGCCCGTTCCACTCCTTCGCCCGGCGCCGCAGACCCTTGAGGAGCGTGAGGATCTCGGCGATGTCGAGGCCGGGCCGCACCAGGAGGTCCGTGAGCGAGTCGACGACCAGGAGGTTGCCCGGACCGTGGGCCTCCGCCGTGTCGGCGACGGCCCGCACCGGCCCGCCGGTCGGTGCGAACGGCGTCCGGGACGGGGAGAGGATCGGGCTCGGAACGGACGCCCAGGCGCTCGGGACGACGGTGTCGGAGAAGTAGACCGGCGAGAGGTCGCGGAAGGCGAGGTGGCGGCCGAGAACGGCCGGGTACTGGCCCGGGAACGCCGCGCGAAGCTCCCCGATCACCTGCTCCTCGGATCGGCTCGTGCTGACGTAGGCGACTCCCTCGGGGAAGACGAACGGTCCCCGGGAGTTCCCGAGGTGGAGCGGGTAGGTATCGGGGTCGTCCCGGTGGAGCATCAGGTGGGCCGCCGACGTCAGGGCGAACTCCGGGTGGCCGGCCCCCGCCTCCCCGAAGAGGAGGACGACCGAGCCGGTCGGGATACCGCCCGTGAAGTAGTCGAAGTCCGGGACCCCCGTGGGGACGCGAGAGCTCGTCGTGAGCTCGTCGGGCGACCGGCGGACCGGGGCCGACTGCGTCGGATAGAGATACGGTCGAGGAGAGTCGGTCGCCATGGAGCGTGAGCGCGCGGGCGTTCACGCGGCCGCCCGGTATTAGTAGCCTCGGCTCGACCCGCCGTCCGGCGCGGCGGTCGCACCGGACTTGAGGAACTCGCGCAGGAGCACGGTCGCGTACGAGCCTTTCGGGAGCGCGAAGCGGAACCGAGCGCCCTCCGCGTCGACCGAGATCCCCGTCGGGGGAACGGGCAGGAGCGCCGGACGCCAGGCGCCCCGGCTCGCGACCTCGGGAGACGAGGGGAGCCGGAACATACGTCGCTCGACGTGCTCCTCGCGGAGGAGCCGCTCGAGGAGCTCCCCCGCGGGCCCCGAGGCGACCGGCGTCTCGAATCCGACGAGCGGGCCGGCGACGAACGCGCCTCCCCGGGCGACCAGGTCCGCGCACTCCCGCTCGTTGTCGGGTCCGACCGGGGCGGCCTCCCGGCCGCGGACCGTTCCGTCCCGGCCGACCCGCAGAACGTGGTCGCCGCACACCGGGCGGTCGAACGGGAGCCCGGCCTCCCGTCGGCCCGTCAGCCACCGGTTGAAGAGGAGCGCCTGGAACGCGTGGACGAAGAGGAGCCTCAGGTCGCGCGAGAGGCCCCGGAGCGCCCGTTCCGGCGGATGCCCGCGCGCGAGGTGGTCGAGCAGCGTGCGCTCGAAGCGATACTCGGTAGGGAACTCGGCGAGCGCGCGAACGGCGTCGTGGTGGCCGGCGTACGCCCGCCGCGCCGCATCCCCGGTCGCCGACTCGCTTCGCCCCTCGGGCAGCGCGGTGAGGTACGTCTCGACCGCGCGGGCGAGGTCGCCGGCCACGACCCAGCGGCCGACCTCGTGCGTCACGGGCCGCACCTCCCCGAACCGCTGCGGACCGAAGAAGTTCGGGAACCCGCCCGCCGCCCGCAGGGCGGAGAGGGTCGCGAGGTACGCGGCGAGCGCCTCCTCGGGCGGGCGGTCGAGCTCGCTCACCCGGATGTCAAAGGCGTTGCCGTAATGGTGGCCGAGCACGAGCCCGTCGCGCGCGCGGTACGCTTCGAGAAGCTCGACGCCCGGGAGCCCGAGGGCCCCCTCGGGCAGGGGCCCGCGGTAGGAGAGCAGCCGGTCCGCGACGGCCCGTCGGTCCTTCGTACCGGACCACTGGACGGCGTGGGGGGCGAGACGAAGTCGGCGGGCGATCGCCGCCCCGAGCTCGTGCTGCTCCCAGTCCCGGCTCGCGACCCGAAGGACCGTGTACGCCCCGTCCGGGTCCGGCAGCGGGTAGCTCGAGATCTCGGTCACGCGGAACGCGTCGGACGTCGCCTTCGTGCGGCCGCCGACGCCCGGGGTCGTCGAGAGATAGAACCCGAGACCGAGCGCCCGATCGCCCGCCGGAGGAGAAAGAGGTCCCGCCGGCACGGAGGTCCGAGCCGACCCCACATTATTAGGTCAGCCGAAGATGGGCGCCGGAGCCGATGATCCAAGCGACCGCGAGGGTCCTGAAGAATCTGATCGAGATCGAGGTCTCGAAGGAGACCTGGACCTGCCGTCCGATCGAGTCGGGCGAGCCGGGCCTCGGCCGACGGATCGCCGCGCTCTTCTCGACCGAATACATCGCGTTCCGCCCGTCGGAGCCGAACGTCGTTCACTCGACGGTCTCGTACCGCCCGAAGACCGACGAGATCCGTATCCAGTCGGGAGAGGACAGCTGGAAGACCCGCTCGACGACGTTCGGTCCTATGACGATCGAGTACGGGGGAACCCGCTACACGATCAACGAACGATTGACCGGCCGGTTCGTCGTGATGAACGGGAACGAGCCGGTGGCCGTCGGTCGGCTCGGTTTCCGCTCTTGCTCGATCCGGGACTACCCTGCGGACCTCGAGACGTTCCTCGCGAACCTCGCGCTCGGGTACGTGATCCGTACCTTGACGTGGGAGATGTTCGGCTGAGCCGGACCCCCGCGGGGCCGCCCCCGCCCCCCCCGAGGCGAGACGCTCACTCCCGACCGGAGAGCCCGAGCACGGGGTGCGGCGGCGGGCCGGGGGTCCCGCGGGCCGCCGAGAGGCGGCTCGAGAGGTCGGACCGTAGCCCGAGGAAGGCGAAGGCGACGACGATCGACAGACCGAACATCCCCACCCAGAGAACGGTCGGTCCGAACGCCCCGAGGCCGAGGAGCAGCGTCCCGACGAGCGGACCGACCACCCGGGCGATGTTGGTGCCCGCGTTGTAGGCGCCAAAGTAGCTTCCGCGCTTCTCGGGGCCCGAGAACCGGGCCACGAGCGATTGCTCGGTCGGGCTCACGATGTCCTCGCCGATCGTGAGGACCGCCATCGCGAGCAAAAAGAGCGGAAAGCCGAACGCCACGTCGAACACGAGGAACGCGACGCCGTACGCGAGGCTCCCGGCCGCCATCCACGCGAGGTAGAGGTGCCGGCGCTCGACCAGCCGGGAGATCGGCAGTTGCAGGAGGACGACGAGGGTGCCGTTGAGCGCGTAGATGAGGCCGAACTCGGAGAACGGGATCGCGCGGACGGAGCCGAGATAGAGCGCGAGCGGGGTCCCGAACTGGTTCATCAGGACCGCGAGGCCGACCAGCGCGAGCAAAAGGGACGCGAACGATCGGTCACGGAACGGCTCGGAGAGCCGCGCGAACGCCCGCTGGCCCGAGGAGGGGCGCCCCCGGTGGGTCTCCCGGAGAAGGACGAGGAGGACGCCCCCCTCGACCGCGGAGGTGACCGCGGCGAAGAGGAAGAGCATCGGCAACCCCGAGTACGCCGCGAGGAACCCGCCGATCGCCGGGGAGATCGCGAACCCGACGTTCGTGAAGACCCGCTGGACTCCGAACGCGGTGACCGCGAGGTCGGGCGTGGTGACGTCGCCGATCATCGCGCTCTGGACGGGACGCGAAAGGCCGTTCGTGATCGCGTTCACCGCCCAGAGGGCCATCACGACCGGGACGCCGCGGTCGAGCCAGGCCCAGAGAAGGAGCATCGCCACGGCGCTCACGAAGCTCGGGAAGACGGCGAACGGACGGCGCCCGTACCGGTCCGAGAGGTACCCGCCGGCGAGGAAGCTGAAGGTGCTCAACGGGACGATCGCCACCACGAGGAGGCCGATCACGAGAAACGACAGGTGGTAGACGTCGGCGAAGACGAGCGGAAGGAAGACGAACGTCGCGCTTCGGCCGATGTTCCGGACGAGCCCCGCGCTGCCGAGCACGTAGACCCGCCGGTCGAGCCGCAGCGCTCTGAACCGGGACCCGGCGTTGGCCACGGCCCTACCCTACGGGGACCGGGGGTACCGCCCTCTCTCGACGGGTCGGTCCGGCTCCGGCCCGTCGGTCGGGACCGTCGGATCCCACGAGACCGCACGGCCGCATCGCCGGGTCAGTCGGCCGCTCTTTAAACCCTGATGGCCCCGGGACGGCCCTCGACGCACCCACGCGAGCGTCGCCGACCTCCGGAGGGAAGGCGGTCGGGTCACGAGGGCCCCCGACGGGACGGGGCGGGGGGCGGCGGCACCGTCGCGCGGGTGCTCCGCACGAGGTGGTGGCGACGGGCGGCGTGGTGGGGGAGCTGGAAGAGGTGGTAGGGGATCGGGAACAGGAGCGATGCCCCGAAGACGACCGTGATCGCGGCGACCGTGTAGGCGAAGTGGACGCCGTAGGTGGCGTACATCCAGCCGCCGACGAGCGTGCCGAGCAGGCCGCCCGCCCCGGCGAAGGCGTTGTAGAGCCCGAGCGCGCGTCCCCGGGCCTGCCGGCCGACCAATCGGACGAGGAAGAGGGTACTGGCGGTGCTGATGAACGCCCACGTGACGCCGAGGAGCGCGTTGAGCGCCGTCAGCCAGCCGAGGAGCTCGGGGCTGCCGAGACCGAGGAGCGCGTAGACCGGACCCCAGAGGAAGAGGAGCACGAGGACGACCCGTCCGCCGAGCGACTCGAGGAAGACGGTCTTCGGAGAGTGACGATCGACCGCCTTGCCCGACTGGAAGAAGAGCGCCGTCGAGGCCGCGGCGCTGCCCAGATAGACGATGAACACCCCCGCGTCGGTGAAGTGGGCGAACTGCCAAAGGAAGACGGGGAACGGCCCGTAGAAGATGTCGAACCCGACGCTCATCACGCCGAGCGCGACCAGGAAGAGGTACTCGCGGCCGGGCAAGCGGTCCGTCCCCGGCCGGGTGAGGTCGATGATCCCGACGATGCGGGAGCGGTAGTGGCGGATCCGCTCGACGACGCCCCGGTGCAGGTGGACGAGGTCGGCGACCGACCGCCGGTCGACGCGACTCGCCGGTTCCTCGATCCACGCCCACGCGATCCCCGCGGAGACGAGCGCGAGGACCCCCGAGAGGATCAACAGGCCGGTCATCACTTGGATCGCGGGCTGGTTGAAGCCGACCACGAACAGCCAGAGGAACCCCGCGAGCAGGCCGATCGTCGTCCCGAGCCCCGAGATGAGGCCGAAGAACCCGATGTCCTGCGGCCACCAGCGCTTGTGGCGGGTCTCGAGGAGGAGCATCGTGCCGATCGGCGCGCTCGCGGCCGACGCGAGACCCTCGACGACGTTGAGCCAGAAGTACGTCAGGAGGTCGTGCGCGAGGGCGATGAAGATGATGCTGGTCCCGGTCGCGAGGAACGACCCGACGAGGAAGAACTTGCGATGCGCGATCCGGTCGGAGAGGTTGCCCCAAAGGATCGTGAACGGGACCTGGCTCATCGCGCTCGCCGCGATGATGATCGTGACCGCGAAGGCGCTCGCTCCGAAGTGCTGGAGAGCGAGGAGCGGGATGAGCGGTGTCGCGATCCCGTCCGAGATCGCGAGCGGAAGGTAGGCGAGGAACCAGAGGTCGCTCGAGGACGGGCGGACCACCGAGCGGGCCTTGATGTCGATCGACACGCTCCCCCGACCCCGGTAGGTCGTCGAAAGCCGGAGTCGGGACGATAAAGCATCGGTTCGTGACGCAAGACGTCGGCCGTCGGAGCGCTCGTTGAGACCGCCACCGAGGCGCGGCCGCTAGCTCGCGGGGACCTTGAGCTCGCTCAACAGCGCGAGGTGCTCGTCTTCGCTGATCCACTCGACCCGCAGGTACTCGCGCAGGAAGTCGTCCGAGACCCGAAGGCGTCGGGCCTCCTCGACGACGAACCGGTACGCCTCGACTTCGGTCCACCGCTTGACGTAGCTGACCCCGGGCGGCCAGAGGTCCGCGCCCTCCGCCCGCTGGACGAGGTGGCAGAGCTCGTGGAAGATATCCATGAAGAGCATCAGCCCCGGGCTCTCGCGCAGATGGTTCTCGCCGATCACGATGCAGTCGCTGCCCGGCGAGGTGATCGGGCGCCACTCGCGTCGCGCCGCCTTCGGCATCTCGAAGGGGGCGACGTACATCCACAGATCCTGATCGACGAGGTGGACGCACGTCTCGTCGAACAGCTTTGCCCGCGCCGCGGGATCGGTGACGAGGCGTTCGGCGGCGGCCATTCGGTCGAGCCCGGGGAACGCCGCGAGCAGCGGATGCCGGCCGACGGGCAGGTCGCGCCGGACGCGAAAGCCGGTGGGGGCTCCGCTCTCCTCGGGAGTCCTCTTCGCGGCCGGGGCCATGCGCAGGGAGGATACGAAGGGCCGCATAAAAGCCCAAGTCCCCGCGGCCGCCTCGTCAGCATTTTCTGTGGAGGGTTGCTCCCCCGGACGTGCCGCGCGGTCCCCTCGACTTCGGTTCGATCCGCGGTTTACGCGTCGGGCAGGCCGAGACCCCCGAGCGGACGAGCGGGGTCACGGTCGTGCTGTTCGACGCGCCGGCCCCGACGGTCGTGGACGTGCGCGGCGGCGCGAGCGCGACCTACGACACGGCTTCGCTCGCGCTCGACGCGACGTTCGGTCGTCGCTGGGCGGTCTTCTTTGCCGGCGGGAGCCTCTACGGCCTCGACGCCGCGCGCGGCATACGGACCCGCATCCTCGAGACCGGCGGAGGTCACCGGGCCTTCCGCAACCCGAACGTGGTGGTTCCGATCTCGGGCGCAGCGCTCTTCGACCTCCCGACGGCGCCCGGCCCGGTCCCCGACTACCTGCCGCTCGGTTACGAGGCGGCCCGTCGGGCGCGCCGGGGGCCCGTGACCGTCGGCCGGGTCGGCGCGGGTGCCGGGGCCACGGTCGGGAAGTACCTGGGTCGGCACCGCGCGATGCGCGGCGGCGTCGGCGCCGCCGCGAGCCGCTTCGGGCGAGGGCGCCTCGGGGTCCTCGTCGCGGTCAACTCGGTCGGCGCGGTCCGCGACCCGACGACGGGCACGTGGGTCGCGGGAGCCCGGGGACCGAAGGGCACGATCGTTCCGCCGCGCGCCCGGCGCGTGGGGGCCGACCGGACGACCGGCACAACGCTCTCGCTCGTCGCGACCGACCTCGCCGTCGACCGGCCCGCGCTGGCCCGCGTCGCCCCCATGGTCCAGACCGGGCTCGCCGCGGCGATCGCCCCGTTCCACAGCTCGACGGACGGAGACGTCCTGTTCGCCGCCTCCACCGGGGCCGCGGGCAACGCCCCGCCGGCTTCGCGACCGGGGGAGACCGCCGACCGGCTCGGAGCGCGCGCGGCCGCGCTCGCGGTCGACGCGGTGCTCGGCGCCGTGCGCGCC
>JAJZGO010000173.1 GCA_021798415.1 Thermoplasmata archaeon
TGGACGTCGCCGGCCTTGTGCTGCCGACGGAGCTCGATGAGCGCGTCGATCGTGTCCATGCCGGCGTTCTCGGCGAGGGTCAGCGGGATGACCTCGAGGGCGTTCGCGAACGCCTCGACCGCCATCTGCTCCCGGCCCCCGACCGTCACGGCGAATTCGCGCAGCCGCGATGCGAGCTCGACCGCCGCAGCGCCGGCGCCCGTGACGACCTGGCCGTCCTCGAGCGCGATGCCTACGGTCATGATCGCGTCCTCGAGCGAGCGCTCGACCTCGTCCACGACGTGCTGACTACCTCCGCGTACGAGCAGCGTGACCGCCCGGGCGTGCGGACAGTCCGTGACCACGGTCAGGCGGTCGTCCCCGATCTTCCGTTCCTCGACCCGGCCGGACCGACCGAGGTCGTCCGAACCGATGTCGACCGGCCGGGCGACGAGCCGCGCGCCGGTCGCGCGGGCGAGCAGCTCGAGGTCGGACCGCTTCGCACGCCGGACCGCGTAGACCCCGGCCTTCGCGAGGTGCTCGGCCGCGACGTCGTCGATCCCCTTCTCGGAGAAGACGACATTCGCTCCCGAGCGGACGATCGCGTCCACCATCGTCTGGACCATCCGGGCTTCCTCGTCCAGGAACCCTTGGACCTGACTCGCCTCGGTGATGCGGATCTCGGAGGCGAACTCGGTCTTCTTCACTTCGATCGCCGCCTCAACGAGGGCGATCCGGGCGTTCGTCACGAGCTTCGGCATGTCGGGGTGGACGGCCGCCTGCTCGACGATGTGGCCCTCGACGACTTCGGAATCCGGGATGTCGCCGCCCTGGCGCTTGACGATCTGGATGTTCTTGCGGTCGAACCGGAAGCTCCCGCCCCGCTCGTCGATGACCTCCGTCACCGCGCGCACGGCGAGGGTCGCGAGGTCGGTGCGGTATCCGCTGACCCCCTTCGAGATCATCGACGTCATCGCGATGCGGCGCAGCAGCTCGGTGTCCCCGAGCCCGACCGGGCGCCCGATCGACCGCAGGACCTCGAGCGCCTTCTCGGCGGCCATCTGGTAGCCGCGGGTGATGATCGTCGGGTGGACCTTCTCCTCCATAAGCTCCTCGGCCCGACGCAACAACTCTCCGACCAGGATCACCGACGTCTTCGTCCCGTCACCGCATTCCTGGTCCTGGGCCTTCGCGACCTCGACGAGCATCTTGGCCGCGGGGTGCTGGACCTCCATCTTCTGGAGGATCGTCGCCCCGTCGTTGGTGATCACGACGTCGCCGAGCGAGTCGACGAGCATCTTGTCGCTGCCCCGCGGGCCGAGCGTCGACCGGATCGAGTCGGCGACCGCACGTGCCGCACGAATGATCTCCTTCTGAGCGTCCATTCCCTGTGCGCGTTCCGTGCCCTCGCGCAGCAGGATCACCGGCGTTCCCGCGAGCATCGTTCCCCTCCCGGTGGGTTCGGCGCCGAAACGCATAATCCAATGGTCAACAAGGGTTCACTCCCCCCGGCCGGTAGGCGCGCCGGCTCGGCCCGCCCGCCGGGAGAGCGGGGGGCCCGCGGCTGGCGCGCGGGATTACGTATCGCCGAACGGCGGTTCGCGCTGGGGGTGCTCGCCCCGGGCGAACGAGGCCTCGGCGTCGGCCCGCTTCGCGGCCTGCTCGGGCCGGCTCATCGTCACCCTCATCGAGAGCGACCAGTGGTGACCGAACGGATCCTCGAGGTGACCGTACCGCTCCCCCCAGTACTGGTTCTCGAGGGGCATCGTGACCTTCGCCCCGGCCGCCACCGCCCGGTCCCAGAGCGCGTCCACGTTCTTCGAGTAGAGGTGGAGCGTGACGGTCGTCGTTCCGACCGTCGAGGGGGCGGCCACGTTCGCTCCGGGGAAGACATCCGAGAGCATGACGATGGAGTCGCCGATCTTGATTCGCCCGTGGATGAGCTTCCCGTCGGGCGTCGTGCGCCGGGCGAGCTCCTTGGCCCCGAACGCGGCCCGGTAGAATTCGAGGGCGGCCACCCCGTCCCGCACGGCGAGATAGGGGACGATCGTAGGGTACCCCCGGGGGATCGGGGGTACGACTCGAGCACGGGGCCGACGAGTTCGGGCGCGTTTTCGGGCGGGCATGGGTCCACTCTGGGCCGAGAAAGGGGAACGGCCTACATAACCCGGTCCCCGCCGTCCGCCCCGGGGGACCGATTCAACCGGTGTGCGCTCTCGCGTTGTGACGCACGAGGGCCGCCGTGGACGTGAACTTCTGGTGGCATACCGAGCACGCGACCGTTACGGCCACCGCCTTCGGGGGCGTCGGCCCCGTGCCGCCGTGCGCCTCCGCCCGGTGCTCCGCGAGCGCTTCCTCCGAACGGAACGCGCGTCCGCAATCGGAACAAATGGCTTCGACCTCGTCGTACTCGACGTACGGCATCGTTCGGGGCGTCCCCGATATCTCGCCACGGGAGAAAAACTCGTAGGGTGCGTCCGAAAGTCCCCGACGCGGGCTCGCCCGCGGTCGAGGAGCGTTCTGCGGTCTCGAACGCGCGAGCGACCCGGTGGTTGGGGGCCCATCCCGCCCTACCGCCACTTCTCCCGCGACGGCTCTCGGAGGGACGTCACAGCCCGAGTTAAATCGGGCGGCGCCGTGGGGAAGGGGTCCGCGCATGAATCGCGATGTGCCGTTCGAATCCGTGCC
>JAJZGO010000174.1 GCA_021798415.1 Thermoplasmata archaeon
CGGGAGCGACCGGTCCTGGTCGCCGGGCCCGGCGAAGCGCTCCGGGCGGCGGCCGACGCCCTCTTCGACAAGGGGTGGACGAGCCGCCTCGCGTTCCTCGGACTCCCCGACGGACCCGAGGCGGCGGCGGACCGGTTCCTCGCGCGCTCCGACGACCTCGTCGCAGCCGAGGGACCGGCCGGCCGCGGCCACCGGACGAAGGGGGTCGCGACGTTCGCGATGCTCACCCTCGGGCTCCCCGAAGGGGTCGACGACGGCCCGGCGCTCGGCCAGTTCCTCGGCCGGGCGAGCGCGACCCTCCGACGCCGGGAGATGAGCGTCGGGCTCTTCCGCACCGCCGGCGCGCCCGGGAACGCGCCGTACCCCGCGGGCGCCGTCGTCGGGTCGCCGGCGGACGCGGACGCCGGGGTCCGCCGCGGGCGCGCCCGCGCCGTCCCGATGCGGGCCGGGATCACCGACGTCGGGCTGCTCGCGGTCTCGCTGACGCCGGTGGCGGGGACGTTCGACCGGTCGCGCTAGCGGTCCGCGTCGCCCGGGCGCTCGGCCGCCCCTCCGCCGGGCCCCTCGAAGTGCTGCTTCAGGGCCATGTATTCGGCGAACGAGATCTGGCGGCGACCTCGGACCGCCCCGGCCTGGCGCAGCGTCGTGATCTGGTAGGTCGCGAGCAGTTCCGCGACCGGCCGCACCCGCTCGGACCCGGTCCCCGGGCCCCCGCGGGAAGGAGCGGGTGCGACCGGCCGGTCGATCGGGACCGTCGCGATCAGCCGATCGGTCTCGGAGACGCGCACGGGGGCCGACGGCTCGGGCCGGGCGGTCCGCTCGGCGGCGAGGTACTCGACGAGGCGCGCGTGCTCGCCGGCGGTGAGCTCCCCCTCGTCGCGCAGGAGGTCGACGAGCTCGCGCTGGCGCGGGCGGTACGTGTCGACGAGCTCGGAGAACGATCGGTCGGGCCGGGCGATCGGCGCCGCGGCGAGCGCGGGCCCGACGAGCGCGTCCAGGTCCGCCTTCAAGCGGTCGAGCTCGCGCGCGAGCTCGGACGGGTCGGGCGACCGCTCGCCGTCGACCTCGAGGCGCGAGGCGAGGCGGACCGACCCGGCCCCGTCGGGACCGAGCGGGCGCTCCACGGAGAGCTCGACCTCTCGGCGACGCGCGGGCACGTCGCCGGACGGTCCGGCGCGGACAAAACGTACGCGCGCCCGCCGGGGCTCCGTTCACCGGACGCCCCCGGGGCGCCCCCGCCATCGCTTACTAACGTTCACCTAATGGATTACAGTAACTATAAATCCGTCCGCTGCCGTAGCGTGGGCGAGGGCGAGACGATGGAGACCCACCCGGCCCGGCGCCCCGCAGGGGGTCCGGCGATGGAGGACGACGCGTGCGACTCCAGCGAGGGCAGGACCCTCTGCCCGGTGCTCGCGGCCGTCGGCGTGATCGGTACGGAG
The DNA here is from genome assembly GCA_021798415.1 of Thermoplasmata archaeon. Lineage (GTDB taxonomy): Archaea > Thermoplasmatota > Thermoplasmata > Lutacidiplasmatales > UBA184 > Lutacidiplasma. The sequence goes on from JAJZGO010000174.1 coordinate 1,443, forward strand.
TGGCGGCTCGCGATCGTCCACCGCCTGCTCGAGGGACCCCAGCGGTTCAGCGAGATCCTGAAGTCCAACGCCCGGCTGAACGCGAAGACGCTCAGCGCGACCCTCAAGTTCCTCGAGGGCCAGGGCGTCGTCCAGCGGACGGTCGTCAGCACGCGACCCTTCTCGGTCGTGTACTCCCTCACGGAGATGGGCCTCGGCCTTGCGCCCGCCGCGCGGGAGCTTCGGCTCTGGGGCGAGCGGTGGCTCCTGCCGCGGGCCGCGCAGTCGAGCCGCGCCGCCGCCGCGGCGGCGCGTCGGCCCCCCACGATCCAGGGCGAGCTGCCCCGCATCGTCGTCGGCGAGAGCGACGCGCGGCGGGGCCACTAGGCCACCGCAACGCCCGCCGAGAGGGTGTTTCAGCCCCTCCCGTCCGCGGTTCAAATACCCCGCGAACGAATCGACTCCCTGCAACCACCCCAGGAAAGGTCCCTTCATATCGCCCATAGGGGACGGCACCGCGTCCCGGGCGTGCGAGGGGCCTTTCCACAACCCATCCCCCCTCGAGCCTCCGAGAAGGTCTCGGGGTCTCGACCGCGGGCCGACCGGGGCGCGGGGGTCCGCGCGCATCCCACGTTTCACCGTTCGCGGACGACGCGACGCCTCTACTACGGCGTTCCGTGTCCGTTCGACTGCATGAACGGCCCCGCGTTCTCCCTTCCGCCCGCACCGGCCCCGACCCACCTTCGTCGCGCCCGGCGCTCTGCGGACCCCGACGCGGCCGACCCGACACCTTCCCCGGCCCCTCGGCCCGCTGACCTCCGCGGACGTCCCGTCCGCCGCCCGGTCGGCGCCCGCCGGTCGGCCGACCCCGCCTAGCGCGCGGCGTCGTACCGGGATCGGGACCCCGGCACCGCCTCCCGCGAGCGAACGCCCGGCCGGACCGGTCGGTCGCGCTGCTCACGGGCGGTTCGCCCGCGCGGGCGTCTTCCCGGCCGAGGTTCGGCCGGACCCCGCTCGACCGAGCCCCGCGGCGGTCCGGCCGCGGAGGCGGGCCCCCGGCCGACGGTGACGGGTCCGCTCCGGCGGGCCCGCGGACTCCCGCGTACGCTCGCTTCCCCGTCGCCGGCCCGCCGGCGGGGGGGAGGACCGTGAGAGAACTTGGAGAGCGACCTCGTCGCAACGAAACGCCCCGAACCCGTTCCCCGATGGACCGATCCCGACGT
>JAJZGO010000175.1 GCA_021798415.1 Thermoplasmata archaeon
GGGCCGGGAGAGGAACTCGGGATGGTACTGGACTCCGACGAAGAACGGATGGCCCGGCACTTCGAGGACCTCCACCCGGCCGTCGACGGCAGAGCCGGTGACGACGAGCCCCGTTTCGCGGAATCGCTCGAGGTACTTCGGGTTGATCTCGTAGCGGTGCCGGTGGCGCTCCCAGACCTCGGTCTTGTGGTAGACGTCGGCGATCCTTGAGCCGGGGGTCAGGATCACGCGCTGCGCGCCGAGCCGCATCGTGCCGCCCATGTCGTTCAGCCCCTTCTGGGTCTCGAGCAGGCAGACGACGGGGTCGGGTCCGTCCGGGTCGACCTCGGTCGAGTTCGCCCGCTCGAGCCCGAGGACGTGGCGTGCGAACTCGATCGCGGCCATCTGGAAACCGTAGCAGACGCCGAGGTACGGGATCCCCCCGGTGCGCGCGATCTCGATCGCCCGGATCTTCCCTTCGACGCCCCGCGTCCCGAATCCTCCGGGGACGAGGACCGCGTCCGAGCGCTCGAGCCGCGCGACGAGGGAGGGGTTGCGCGGGATGTCCTCGGAATCGTACCACTGCAGGCGGATCTCGGTACCGAGGTGGCCCTGGCAGTGGTGGAACGCCTCGGTGTGGGAAAGGTAGGCGTCGCGAAGCTCGGTGTACTTGCCCACGACCGCGACCTCGATCGACCCTTCGCACCTCCGGTACGTCGCCAGGAACTCCTTCCAAGCCGTGAAGTCCGGCGGCCGCTCGGGAAGACCGAGGAGACGAACGAGGAGCGAGCCGACCCCCTGGGCCTCTAGGACGAGCGGGACCTCGTAGATCAAGGGCTGGTCCGGCACCGAGATCACGGCCTCCGGGGGCACGTCGCAGAAGAGGGAGATCTTCGCCTTGATGTCGGGCGAGAGGGGAGCGGGGCCGCGGGCGATGATGAGGTTCGGACGGATCCCGATCGCCCGCAGCTCGCGGACCGAGTGCTGGGTGGGCTTCGTCTTCGCCTCGCCGACGGGGCCGACGACCGGCACGAGCGTCGTGTGGACGAACGCCATGTGGCCCTGGCCGAGCTCGTAGGAGAGCTCGCGCAGCGCCTCGAGGAACGGCATCGACTCGATGTCGCCCACGGTCCCGCCGACCTCGACCAGGATCACGTCGGCGCCCGCGGCTTGGGCGACCTCGCGGATCGTCCGCTTGATCTCGCCGGTGACGTGGGGGATGATCTGAACGGTGTTGCCGAGGTAGTCGCCCCGCCGCTCCTTCTCGATGACGGCTCGATAGATCTTCCCCGTCGTGAGGTTGTGCGTGCCGACCAGGCTCTGGCCGAGGAACCGCTCGTAGTTGCCGAGGTCGAGGTCGGCCTCGGTCCCGTCGTCCAGCACGAACACCTCACCGTGCTGGTACGGGTTCATCGTGCCGGCGTCGACGTTGAGGTACGGATCGATCTTGAGGATCGTGACCGGGATCCCGCGCGCCTTGAGCAGGCGTCCGAGCGACGAGGTCGTGATCCCTTTCCCGAGGCCCGAGATCACGCCGCCGCTGACCACAATGACCTTCACGTGCGCCTCCGACCGCTCGTAGATGGGGAGGCGCATAAAACCTATGCCGCGGGATCCGGACCGGGCGCCCGACCTACCCCCCGACGGACCTCCGTCGGAACCGACGGCCTTCCTCAGAACGGCACCCGGCGGCCCGAGGGGTCCCGGTGGAATCGGCCGAAGTCCGCCACGGCCGCCAAGCGCTCCGAGGGGAAGACCGGGCCGTCCACGCAGACGTGGTACGGACCGAACGCGCAGGCATCGCACATCCCGAGCGCACACTTCATGTGCCGCTCGAGCGAGCAGTAGACGGGGACGCCCCTCGGCCGGGCAAGGTCGACGACCTTGCGCATCATCACCTCGGGTCCGCACGTCCACACGGCGTCGAACCGCTCTTCACGGAGCCGACGCTCGACGACGGCCGTGACGTACCCCTTCGCCCCCTCGGAGCCGTCGTCCGTCGCCACCTCGACCCGCGCGCCCGCCGTTCGGAACCGGTCGGCGAAGAGGAGCTCGGAAGAGCGGACGGCGCCCAGGGCGACCGCGACCTCCGTTCCGCCCGCGCGGGCGAGCTCGGTCGCGGGCGCGAGGACCGCCGCCCCCGAACCGCCCGCGACCACGAGGACCCGCCGGGCCGCGAGGTCGAATCGGTTCCCGTACGGGCCCCGGATGCCGAGGAGGTCCCCCGGGCGGATCGCCTGGATCCGGGCGCTCGTGTCGCCCATGGTCTTGACCGTGATGCCCTTCGACCGCCCGACGGTGTACGAGAGCGACATCGGGAGCTCGTCCGCACCGGGGACCCAGACCATGACGAACTGGCCCGGGGCCGCCGTCGGGTCGAACGGGAAGCGCAGGGTGACGGTCGACGGCGTCTCCTCGGCGCGCTCCGTGACCGGTACGACCGTGCGCACGGGTCGAGCTAGCGAGCGCTCGTTATTACGCCTCGGTGGGACCTTCCCCGGCGGGGACGGCGGCGGGTCGTCCGCGGGCCGGGTGAGCCGCGCCGACCGCGTCCTCGAGACGGGCGAAGCCGAGTTCGTCGAGCCGGCCGGAAAGGTCCCGGCCGATCCGGCCGAAGACGCCGATGCCGTCGAACGTCACGGCCGTCCCGATCTCGACC
>JAJZGO010000176.1 GCA_021798415.1 Thermoplasmata archaeon
TGACGAAGGGCCACCGCGTGGTCCAGGACGAGGTGGGCGAAGAAGCGACCGTGCTCGTCGCTTCCCGCCGGATCGTGCGGAAAGTAGAACCCGTCCCGCTTGAGGTCCTCCCAGAACAGCTCGGGCGTCAGCGGATGGTCCTGGGTCCCGTCCTTGGCGCATCGGACCGCGCATTCGAGGGCCCGTCCGATCGGATCGGAGGATTCCTTGTGGAGGAGCTGCACGGAGGTCCGAAGGAAGCGGGGAGTATATAGGCGGGCGCGGGAGGATCGAAACGAGCGGTCCTCAGTCCCCGCTGAATGACGGACGCGGCGAAGCGGAATGGGCGGCGGCCCGAGGCCGCTCGCCCCGCGGCCGTGGTTGCGAGCCCCGAAACAGTCCCTCCGCGAAGCGATTCCTACGGGACGGGGCATCGGGTGGGGCCGCGCGGACGGGCCGGCTGGACCGCCTCCGCTCCGATTCAGGTCCCGCCAGTGGCTGGCCGTCGTCGGAATCCCGCTACGCGTGTTCAGGAGGCGCTTTCGGGCGAGGGCTACCGCCGACCGGGATCGAGGTCCCCCCTTTGGCGGGCTTTAGGGCCGTAACTCCAGGACCGAGTCCCTGAGCCGGGCATCCTGCGTCCGAACAGTCTCGCCAACGGGCTCTCTCGCGGTGGCTCAGGAGGGCCGCGGGCAACCGCCGGACACGGCCGCACGGCGACGGCGCTCACAAAGAAACCGACCGGTCGGTTTATTTACTTCGCTCTCTTGGGGGGCTCGTGCCGAAGATCAGCGAGTCCCGTCGGGCGGAGGTACGCGGTCGGATATTGGACGCCGCCCGACACCTGATCGCGAGCCGAGGTGTCCAAGGAACTTCGATGAACGACATCGTGCGCGCGAGCGGGCTGAGCAAAGGTGCCGTCTACGGTCACTTCCCGAGCAAGGCGAACCTCGTGGTCACCCTGCAAGACCGAACGCTCGAAAGCCGTCTCCAAGGAACCGCGCTCCAATTTGGGGTCGGTGAGTCCGCACGCGCGCGCGCCCTCAAGCTCACGCGCCTTCTGTTCGAACCGGGGACCTCCTCGGACCGCGAGCAGGCAAGGTTGAGTCTTCAATTCACGGCGTCGGCCCTGCAGTCCCCTTCGTTGCGGGCCCAGGTGGACGCCCGGTACGAGCGAGTGCATCGTCTCTTCCGCGACCTGCTTGCCGAGGGCCGGCGCTCCGGCGAGTTCCGCGCCGATCTCGACGCGAGCGCGACGGCCACCGCGATTCTCGGTCTACTGGACGGTCTCCGGGTGGATTGGGCCTTCACCTCGCACCGCCGACTCGACCCGAAGCGGCTTTTCCCGACGTTGGAGCGCTTGCTCTGCGAGGGTATCCTGAACCGAGGCGAACCTTACTCGCCGACACGACCGGGCTCATCTCCGCGGGATCGTCGAACGAACGGCACGGCCCGTTCGTCCCGCCGCACCCCGCCCCGGGACCGGTCATGAGCGGAGCGGAGTTCGACTTCACCCGTTCGGTTCGCCCGGAAGGCGACCTCGGTGTGCGGTGGATCCACGGTTCCCCCTCCGCTCGGCATCGGACCGACCCTCCAATCCAAGTGCATGCGTACGACGAGACCACCTACATCCTGCGCGAATCCAAGGATGTCTCCTTCGAGGCGCCTTTCCTCTTCCTCTTCTTCGGCAACGAACGCGCGATCCTCTTCGACACCGGTGCGACCTCGGACCCCCATCGGTTCCCCCTTCGTCGGACGGTCGAGGAGCTGCTCGGGGCCTGGCTCGCCTCCCACCCGCGGGCAGGGTACGAGCTCGTGGTGGCCCATACCCATTCGCACAAAGACCATACGGGCGGAGACGCGCAGTTCCGCGACCGCCCCTTGACGCGCATCGTGGGTCCGAGCGTCGAGGAGGTCCGTCACTTCTTCGGCCTCGCCGGCCCCGCCGGTGACCCGCAGTCGTTCGACCTCGGCGGCCGGACGCTCGACGTGTTTCCGATTCCCGGGCACCACCCCGCGTCGATCGCCGTGTACGACCGCTGGACCACCCTCTTGCTGACCGGGGACACGATCTGCCCGGGCCGGCTCTATGTCTTTGACATGCCCGCGTACGTCGCGAGCATCGATCGGATCGCCCGGTTCGTCGAGGCGCGCCCGGTTCGGTGGGTCCTGGGAAGTCACGTCGAGATGACACAAACGGCGGGCCTCGACTTCCCGTTTCGAGCCAAGTATCAGCCGCGCGAGAGACCCTTGGAGATTCTTCCGAGCCGGCTTCCGAGTGTCCTTTCCGCGGTCCGGCGTGCCGCGGGCCGCCCGGGGGTGTACCCCTTCGAAGAGTTCGTTATTTTCAACGGCATCGGCTTCGCGTCGATCCTGGGTCTGCTCTGGCGAGGCTGGAGATGGAACCTGCGGCATCGCCTTGGAGCGATTCATTGAACGTCGTACACGCAGCCCCCTCCTCCGCTCGAGGAACCAACGGTGAGAGGCCCAGAGCCTCCAAGCCGACGACCGCGAGCCTCCGCCTTCGTTTCTAAGAATCCTGTCGGCACGGCAGAGCCCGTCGACCGAGGGTTTGCGAGGACAGCATCCCAGCCCGGAGCTCCGCGAGATCGATCGTCCTGCACCCAGGACTTTCGTCGCGCGTCC
>JAJZGO010000177.1 GCA_021798415.1 Thermoplasmata archaeon
GCCCGTACGCCCGGCCGGTGCCCCTGCGGTCCGCGGCCGCGGTCGCGGCGGCCGTCGCGGTGGTCGTCCTCCTCTTCTTCGCGACCGTCGGTTGGCCCGTGGGCGAACGGACGACGCCGGGTTCCTGCTCGACCGCGTGGCAGGTCGCGCCGAGGACATCGACCCCGATCCGTCACCTCTTCGTGATCGTCAAGGAGAACCACGCGTTCGAGAACTACTTCGGCGCCCTCCCGGGGGTCCTCGGGAACCCCCCGAACGGTACGTTCCCCCTCGCGTTCGGGAGCAACGCGACCGTGCAGCCGTTCCCGCTGACCGGGTCCTCGACGCCGGACCTCCCGCACGATGCCGCGTCGGCCCTGGTCGATTACAACGGGGGGGCCAACAACCTCTTCGTCGCCCAGGCGAGCGCGATGGGGGCGGCGTCGCCCCAGGACGCCGTCGGGTACTACACGGCGGCCCAGATCCCCGCCTACTACGCGTACGCCCACGACTACGCCCTCGGCGACCGGTTCTTCAGCGGGGTCCTCGGCCCAACGTACCCGAACCGCGTCTTCGACCTGAGCGCCTACGTGGGCAGCTGGAACTCGGACACGCTCCCGCCGGCGAACGTCACCGACCACCCGACGATCCTCGACCAACTGACGCACGCCGGGATCTCCTGGTACTACGACTACGCGGGCTACCCGTTCTTCCTCGCGCCGTCCTGGTTCCCGTCCCTGACCTCAAACCCGTGCTCGTCGGGACGCATCACGGACGCCGCCGGGCTCGCGAGCCAGCTCGCGGCCCCCGCCGCGCCGTCCGTCGTCTTCCTCGACCCCTCGAACAGCCTTACGGTGAGCGAGCACCCGCCCGAGAACGTGACGGTCGGAGAGGAGTGGACGGTCGCCGCCGTGAACACGGTCTTCACGAGCGCTGTCGCGAACTCATCGGCGGTGCTGATCTTCTTCGACGAGAGCGGCGGGTTCTGGGACCCGGTGCCGCCGCCGCTCACCTCGACGGGCCGGGACGGGTTCCGGATCCCGTTCCTCGTCCTCTCCCCGTGGACCCCGGCGGGAACGGTCTGCTCGACGACCCTCGACCCGGCGGCGGTCCTAGAGTTCATCGACACCAACTGGGGGTTGCCCGCGCTGACCTCGCGGGTCGCGTCGGCGGGGAACCTCTCCTGTTTCTTCAACTTCTCCGCCCCCGCCCGGGCCCCGATCCTGCTGTCGACCGGCGGGTCGCCTACGGGCGCTCCGACGGCGGTGGGCGCGGCGGCCCCGACGTCGGACCGCTCGGGCCGCTGAGGGAGGGTCCGGGACCCGGGACGACCTCGCGTCGGCGAGCGGCTCCGGGCCGTCGGCACGCTCTTACCCTCCGTGGGCGTCCTCCGTCCCGCCAGGAGGTGGAGGGCAGCTGACGGTGGTCCGCGTCGACAACGGCCGGCCGCTGAGGAAAGTCCCCTCTCCGGGAAACACGGGGACGGGTGGGAGCCCGACGGGCGAGAGTCCGAGCTCCGGAGCAGAAACGACACAGCCCGAGGGGACGGTGAAGGTGGTGCACCGGAGGCTCCCTCGGGATATGGTGAAACGGCCGTCTCCCCGGGAGCAAGCCCTGACCGACGGGATGAGGAGTTTCCCCGACCGTCGAGGAGAGCGCGCAGTCGAATGCTGCCTGAAACGGAAAGGGGCTTACTACCACGACCTGGCCGCTCCGGCGAGCGATCGCCGGGGCGTATCCCGCGGAGCGCCGCGACGGGCCCCTACGAGACGACCCGCCGAGAAGGTCCCGAACCGGTGCGAGCTCCCGTTCGACGTGGCGTCGCCCCCCGCTCGCCGGAACGCCGCTTAGGGCTCGACCGGGCCGGTCGGCGCTGGCTCTGGTCTCGTCCCAGCTTCCGGAGGATCCGCACGGACTCCTTCACCGACCGGACCGGGTAGGCGCGCACGCCCAGCCGGCGGGCCGCCGCGACGTTCGACGGCGAGTCATCGAGGAAGACGACCTCTCCGGGTCGGGCGTTCGCCTTCCTCAGCGCCTCGAGGAAGAACGCGCGCCGGGGCTTGAGCACCCCCACGCGGAAGGAGAGCACGGCGTCGTGCGAGAACGCGGCCAGCGGGAACTTGCGCAGGAGTCCCTTCCATACGGCCCGCGAGACGTTGCTCGCGAGGACGATCCGCACGGTTCCCCGCCGCTTCACCCGGTGCAGCTCTCTCAGGACGGGGGCGAACGCGGCCAGCGAGCGGTCGCTCACGATCGACCGGAATCCCGGGTAGTCGATCGAGGTCAGTCCTGCGCGTCGCAACCGTGAGTAGAACTCTCGCAGGTCGATGCGGCCCGCATCGAGCCGAAGACTTTCCCCGTAGTACGCGCGCTTCAGAGCCTCCGGGTCCGGGCTCCCGAGACGGGCCAGCTCGCCGACGACGAACGGGCGCGGGTCCCGTACGACGACGCCGCCGAGGTCGATCAGGACCGCTCGGACCCGGGGGAGCTCGCTCATCCCGTCCGCGTCGAGACCGGGCGAATCCGATCGCCGCGGCTCCGTCCGCGGGGCGCCTACCTCTCCGGTGGATAAGGCCGTGATGGAGTCCGAGGACCGGTCGGTCGCTCGCGAGC
>JAJZGO010000043.1 GCA_021798415.1 Thermoplasmata archaeon
GGGCGCGCCCTACAGCGCCCTCCGGATCGGAGAGACCGTCCGGGTCGAGTCGTACGACATCGGTGACGGGAGGGTCTTCTACCGGTTCCGGGCCGGTCCCGGACCCGAGGGACCGTCGCGCGCGTAGGACCCCCGGAACCTTCGGTCCGGCGAGGCGCTGGGCCCGGTTCGTATTCTGACGGCACCGACCAGAGCAGGCTATTTATACACCCCCTCGGTCTCGCGCGCCGCCGGCTCACGGAGAGCGGCATCGCATGGAGTCCTCCGACACCGGGTGGTGGCATCGTCACGGCTGGACCGTGGCGATCCTCCTTACAGCGTTCGGCTTCTCGTTCGCGATCCGGACGATCTGGGCCTACCCTGTCGTCGCGCAGTGGGGTCCCCTGTTCACCTACGCCGGCGGGTCCGATTCGTACTACCACTCGCGCGTGATGGAGTACATCATCCAGAACCATCGCAACCTGATCCACGACCCGCGGCTCAACTTCCCGTTCGGGGCGATCAACCCCCGCGAGCCGCTGTTCGACTGGATGAACGCGATCCTCGGCCTCGTCTTCGCCCCGTTCTTCGGCGGCAACGCCGTCGTCGCGGGGGCGTGGTTCTTGGACCTCCAGGGCCCCCTCTGGGCGGCGCTCGGGGTGATCCCGGTCTACCTGATCGGCCGCGAGGTCGCGAGCCGCCGGGCCGGTCTGCTCGCCGCGCTCATCTACCCGTTCCTGAGCGCGAACATCGATTCGTCGATCTTCGGGTACGCGAACTACCTCTCGTTCTACACGTTCCTCATCCTGGTCGTCATCTACTGCTACATTCGGACGGTCAAGGCGGTCGGCAGCCGCCGCTGGGTCGAGAGCTACCGGCACCCTCGCCAGTACGTTCCCGCGCTCCGGGCGTTTGCCCGGACCGAGCGGACGGCCGTGAAGTGGGCCGTCTTCACCGGAGTGTCGCTCGGGGCTCTCGCGCTGGCCTGGCAGGGGTACACGTACGCCGTCGCGGTCATCGGGGTCTCGATCTTCGTCGCGATGATCGCCGAGCGGATCCGGCGGGTCGACTCGTTCGGTCTCTACGTCGCGACGTGGATCGTCGGACTGATCGGCTTTCCGATGGCGATGCCGTACTACATCGTCCAGCAGCAGTTCACCATCTGGTTCGACCTGCCGCTCCTCCTCTACTTCGGCGTACTCCTCCTGCTGCTCCCGTTCCTCCTACTGCGCGACGTGCCCTGGGTCTTCTCGATCCCCCTGATGGCGGCCCTCGTGGTCGGGGCGGCCGTGGGTCTCGCGGTCGTCAGCCCGACCTACTTCACGAGCATCGTCACGGGTCAAGGCTACTTCGTCAAGAACCTCATCTACTCGACCGTCGCCGAGGCCCAGGCGCCGTCGATCGACCAGTTGATCATCGGCTACGGGGTCGTCACGTTCTTCCTCGCGTTCGTCGGCCTCGCGGTCTTCTTCTACACCCTCGTCCACGGGCGATTCAAGCGCTACCACGTCGTCTTCCTCGTGTTCGCGATCCTGTCGATCTACCTCCCGATCTCCGCCTCCAAGTTCTTCCTCCTCGGGTCGCCGATCTTCGCGCTCCTCCCCGCCGAAGCGCTTCGCCGGGCGCTCGACATCGGAGGATATCCCGAGCTTCGGCGGACGGTCGCCTCGCTCTCCGACCGGCGCAGCCAGTTCGCGGCGTTCCGCAAGGCGTTCAAGGTCCGCCACGTCGTGATCCTCGTCCTCGTCGTCGCGCTGATCCTCCCGAACGTCTGGACGTCGATCGATGCCGGCATCCCCGGGAACACGAAGAGCCAAGCCTCGTCCCAGGTCGCGGCGACGCTCCCTCCGTGGCTCCAGCTGAACACGTCGAACCCGTCCAGCTACTATTTTGGCGCGGCGGGCTCGAGCCTCGACACCCCGAACCAGTACGACAGTGCCGGGTACAATTGGCTCAGCCAGCAGGACGTCAACGTCCCGCCGGCGCAACGTCCGGCGTTCGTCAGCTGGTGGGACTACGGGTTCCAGGCCATCGCGCAGGGCAACCACCCGAGCGTCGCGGACAACTTCCAGGATGGGATCGACCCGGCCGGCCAGTTCCTCCTCGCCCAGAACGAGTCCCAGGCGATCGGGGTCCTGACGACCACGCTGCTCTCGGCCGAACAGACGAAGTCGGGCCTTCCCTACCTGCCCGCTCCGCTCAACGCCGTCCTCGCGTCGGACGGGCTCAACCTGACCGAGCTCCACACCCTGCTCGCGAACACGTCCGCGGACCTTCCCCTCGTCATCGACCATCCCGACCGCTACCTGCCGGTCAACCCGACCACGATCACGGCCACGAACGCGATGTACCTCGCGATGGCGTACTTCCTCGCGACGTCGCTGCCCCTCTCGGGCGTCGCGAAGGTCTACGATGACGTCCAGCAGTACACGGGCTGGTCGATCCGCTACGCGATGTCGGATTCCCGTCTCTTCCCGTTCTCCGGGACGCAGACGGGGATCTTCTACGCTCCGGCGGACCTCACGGGCCGGATCGTCAACGCCGCGGGCATGCCGACCACGTTCTTCAACGTCACCGTGATCACGACGTCGGGGAGCTACCCCGCCGGCCAGGTCCCTCCCGGGGCGGTTCCGGTCAACTACCAGATCAACTATTTCGCCCCGTTCTACAACTCGATGATCTACCACACGTACATCGGCTACAACGGGACGGACGCCGGGCTCGGCCCGGGGATCCCGGGGCTCTCCCTGAACGCGCCGCTCATGCCCGGCTGGATGCTCGAGCACTTCCAGGTCGTCTACCGCACGGCCTACTACTGCCCGCAGAAGAACGCTCCCGTGGGCTCGAGTTGCTACTCGGCCGAGAACCTCCCGACCGCGGTCGCGCTCGCGAACCGGACGAACGGCTCGGCGGACACGTCGGCCGGCGCCTACTTTGGCGGCGGCGAAACGATGCTCGAGTACTATCCCGGCCAGACGCTCCTGGGCCAGGTCGTGCTGCCCGACGGGACCCCGGTCTCGGGGGCGCGAGTGACCGTCGACGACGGCTGGGGGATCCCCCACATGACCACGCTCTCGGCGAGGGACGGCTCGTTCTCGGTCGTCCTCCCGCCCGGCAACGATACGCTGAACATCACGATGGGGACGTTCGGCGCGCAGCGGCAGCAGGACTCCCTGCTCGTTCGCTCGATCCCGATCTCCGTGCCCCAGGCCGTGGGACTGAGCACCAACGCGCCGAACCTCGTCGAGACCTTCCCGGTGAAGCCGACGACGCTCCAGGGCTTCGTCTACCTGAACGCGAACAACACCTCGGTCTACGCCCCGCACGTCGATCCCCTCGCCCCGGGCGCCCAGGTCGTCTTCTGGGGGGCGAACGGGACCTCGCGGTACACCGCCGTCGCCGACGCGAGCGGGTCGTTCGAGATCCCGAACGTCGCCCCGGCGGTCTACAACTACAACGTGATCTACCGGGGGTACAACTACTCCCTCCCCTCGGCGACCGCCACCCCGGGCGCGCCGTACAACGCGACCGTGGGCCTCTCGCCGGGCGTGTTCACGGGCCACGTGGTCGACCCGAGCGGCCTCCCCTACCTCGGAGCGACCGTGACGCTCGCGAACGCGAACGGAACGGTGGCGAGCACGGTCACGAACGCGAGCGGAATCTACCACCTGCGGGAGGCGGGGGTCGGCAACTACACGCTCACCGCGTTCGGACTCTCGGCGGGCCTTCGGTCGGCCGGGATCGCCGTGACGGCGAAGGCACCCGGGGCCGTGGTCGTCACGAACCTGACGGTCGGGCCGACCGCGTCGGTCTCGCTCAAGGTGCTCCGCAACGGCGTGCCGGTCGTGGGAGTCCCGGTCCGCTTCGTCCCGATCGCGACCTACACGAACGCGAGCGTCTCTCCGCTCGCGTACCTCGCGGCTGCCACCTCGAACGGAACGGTGGTCACGAGCGGTGCCGGCGGGACCGTCACTGCGGTCCTTCCACCGGGGACGTACTCCGTCTACGCGCTCGCGAGCGTGGGCGGCACGCTCGTGGCGGGCCTTGCGGACGTCGCCGTCTCGTCCCTCCTTCCGCCGGTCGTCGCCCCGCTCGTGCTCGCCCCGGCCCTGCGCCTCGGCGGCACCGTCCTTGCGGCGGGAGCGACCCCGCAGACCGACCGGACCGCCGTGATCGCCTACGCCCCGGGCGGTGGCGAGTCGGTCGCGTGGACGGACTCGAACCGCTCGTTCTCCTTCCTCCTGCCCGCGGCGAACTATAGCCTCCTCGCGCTCTCGGGACCTCTCGGCCTCGCGACCCCCATCTACGCCGCGCTCGCTTCGGCCGACCTTACCGGACCGACCTCGGTCCGTCTCGCCCCGGTCGCCAGCCTCGACCCCCGGTTCTCGGTGGGGTCGCTGCTCGCGAACGGGACCCTCTTCCCCGCCGCCGCGGCCGTCGTCTCGGTCTCGCTCGGTCCGGGTCAGCCCGCGGTGAGCGCCCTCGCCGACCCGAAGGGCCACGCGGTGGTCTACGTGCCCGGCACGCTCCCGTCGACCTCCTCCGGCTACTGTGTGTCGGTCGATTCCGCCGGCTTCGCGCCGACATCGATCTGCGGACTCTCCCCAAGCGGGCTCTCGGCGCTCACGCGGGTCCCGCTCTCCCTCCGGAGCGTCTCCGTGACCCTGCGCATCCTCGGACCGCCGAGCGGAACGCCGGTCACCGTCAACTTCACGGCCCAGAGCCCGACCGCGACGAACCTGACGCTCTCGGGGGCGGCCGCCTACTCGTTCTCGCTGCCGCCGGGCGTCTACGGGGTGGGGGCCTCGGCGCACGTCGGCAACCAGACCGTCTACCTGCCCCCGACCGTCCTGTCGACCACGATCCCCCTCGGCGCGAGCGTGTCGAACCTCACGCTCGTCCTCGTTCCCCAGGTCACCGCGAAGGGGGTGATCCACCTGCCCGCCTCCGCGCGCCTCGCGAACGCCACGGTCGCGCTCTCGTCGACGTTCTTCAACGTCACGGTGAACGGGACGGCGTTCGAGAGCGGGTTCTACGCCGCGCCGGGCACCTACTCGGCCTACGCCAACGTGACCGTCAACGGCACGACGTACACGAACCTCACGAGCCTCTCGATCGCCGCGAACGGCGCGACGTCCCCGGGCGTATCGATCGACCAGGGCGCCGTCGATCTCACGGGCCGTCTTTCGAACGCGACCGGGGCCACGGTCGACCTCAACACCACCGTCTCGTTCACGAGCCCGAGCGGCGCGACCGTCCGCGCAGCGGTGACGTCGGGAGGCTTCCGGGTCGTCCTCCCACCGGGCGTCACGTATTCGGTGGCGGCCACGGGCACCGGCCTCACGGCCGGTCCGAACGGGAGCTTCTACCAGAGCTGGTCGAGCCTCTCCGGAGCCGCTTGCTCGTCGGCGACGCCCGTGACGACGTGTTCGGTGACGGTCGTCCCCACGACCCTCCTTGTCTGGCTGAACGGCACGCTCTCGGTCCCCGGCGTCCCGGGCGCGTTCTCGGGAACGGTTCGCATGGTCGGTCCCTACCCTTCGCTCAACACGACGACGGTGGTGTCGGCGTCGAACGGAACGTTCCGGGCCCGCGTGCTCCCGGGCGCCTACTCGCTCTTCGCGACCGGGGGCGCCACCGGCCTCGCGCGGTCCGGCTTCGCCAGCGCGGTGGCGCTGCCCCGTTCGTCGGCCAACGTGACGCTCTCGCTCGCGCCGACGTGGAACGCGACGGTCGCCCTCGCCTCTCCGAACGGCACGGCCGGCGTGGGGCCCGTGACCCTCGTGGTGAGCGACGTCCAGGGCGACCGGGTCGTCTACACCGGCCTCTCTCCGACCGGGTCGGTCTCGCTCGCGCTCCCGGTGGGCACGTACGTCGCCCGGGCCACGGCGCCCGGGAGCGAGTACGGGGTCGTGTCGGACGTCGTCGGGTCGACGACGTTCGCCGTGGTGAGCGGCAACGTGGTCGCGGGCGTCGCCCTCGCGACCGTCCCCGTCCGCTCGGTTTCGGCGTCGGTCGTCGGACCCGGCTCGGCGACGGTCCGGGTCGGGAGCTCGGTCACGTTCTCGTTCACCGTGCGCAACACCGGCAACGCGCCCGTCGTGGTCCATCCCGTGGGGAGCCCCGCGTACTGGTCGTTCAACTTCAGCATCGGCAACGTCCTATTGCAGCCGGGCAGCGTCGGCGCGTCGGTCTCGGGCGAGGTCACGGTCTCGGTGCCCGGAGGGACCCCGGTCGACCACCCGCCCGTCGCGATCTCCTTCGCGCTCGGCAACGGGACGGTGATCGGCCAGGTCACGCCGGCGCCCGTCATCAGAGTCCTCGGCTACTACGGCGTCGCGCTCGGCCCCGGCTCGGCCACGAGCCAGGTCGGCTCCGCCCGGGTCCTCGTGCCGTTCTACGTCCTCGACACGGGGAACCAGAAGGAGTACCTCCGGCTCACCGTCACGGACGCCCCGCGGCTCGCGAGCTACGGGTGGACGTCGGCGATCCTGAACGTGCGGCAGCAGCACGGCGGGCCGATCACGAACCTCACGGCCGGCGAGAACGAAACGTTCTTCGTCGAGCTCAACGCGAGCGGCACGGTCTACCTGCCCCCGGGCACGGTCACCGTGAGCGCCTCGGTGCTCAACGCGAGCGGGTCGATCTCGGCGACGATCACCCTCGGCGTGGGCGTGGCGTCGGTCCGCCCGAACGTTCCGCCGAACGGCTCGGCGATCGTCGTCACCGGCCCCGGCGTCGGGATCGCTCCGGCGGCGCTCCCGCCCTGGCTCATTCCGGCCCTCGTCTTCGTCCCGGCCCTGGCGCTCGCGCTCGGGGTGATCGGCTATCGCTGGTGGCGTACCCGGAGGTGGACCCACCGATGACGACGGCCTCGCACCGGGTCGCCCGTCCGCTCGCGGGGTCGATCGCGCTCGTGCTCGTGACGCTCACGATCGCCGGTCTCCTCGTGCCCCCGAACGCCGGCGGGTCGAGCGCGAACCCCGTGACGGGAACGTTCACGGGCCCGTCGGTCCTCCCGCTCCTCGGCCACTCGTCGTACACCCTCAACGGGACGGGAGGTCCGGCGTTCGCGCCGAACGGGACGAAGATCGGGAACCTCTCGTACTACGTCTCGGTGCTCGGGCCGAACCTCACCGGCGTGTCGGTGGCCCCCGCGTCCGGCGCGATCATTCCGGGCTACCCGGCCGTCCCGACCCTCACGGTCGGAGCGGCCCCCGAGGTCCTCACGATCCAGGTCGAGATCACGTCCGTCCACCGCACGCAGAACGAGTCGTTCAACCTGACCTACACCGTGCACGTCGTCCAGCCGTACATCGTCTCCGCGCAGATCGTGGCGACCACGTCCGTGACGGTCTTGAGCTTCCCGCTCGTGATCGACCTCGACGGGACGCCGGTCGGCACCGTCAAGGTCCCGACCCTCACGCCCGGCCAGTCGTACAACCTCTCGTACCAGTACGCGACGATCGGGCTCGGCCCCGGGGAGCACACGTTCTCGATCTCCCTCGCCCAGGAGCACGGCATGGTCGCGTTCGCCGGCGGGGCGACCGAATACTCCTCGACGTTCTACGTGACCGGCCCGGGAACGGACTACACCCTCTGGTACGTCGCGGGGGCGGTCGCGTTCTTCGGGGTACTCTTTATATTCGCCACCCGGGTGGCCGCCCGCCGGCGGGGCAACGTCCGCAAGTGACCTCCCGCTGAGGACCGACGACGATGCAGGCCACGATCGAGCTCCGATGCACTTCCTGCGGCCGCGCGGTCCCGGCGAAGGGAGCGACCCAGTTCCTCTGCCCGAAGTGTGCCGAGGCGTCCATCGGTCGGTGCGCGCGCTGCCGCGACCAGAGCGTTTCGTACCGTTGCCCGAAGTGCGGTTTCGAGGGTCCCTAGGAGGCCGGACGTGGGGCAGGTCGCCGTGCTCTTCCGTCTGATGCCCGAGGGCGTCGAAACGGACATGAACGCCATGGCCGGCGCGGTCCGTACGACCGTCCCCGGCGGCGTGACGGTCCGCGGGATGCAGGTCAAGGACGTCGCGTTCGGCCTGAAGTCGCTCCTCGTCTCGGTCGTGATGGCCGACGCCGGAGGCGTCCTGGAAACGACCGAGCACGCGCTCGCCAAGATCCCGCACGTCGAGTCGGTCGAGGTGATGGAGGAAGGGCTCCTTTAGGGGCGCCCGTCTTCCGCGACCGTGGACCTGCTCACCCACGTCCTCGTCGCGTACCTGCTCACCTACGGCCTGGTCGGATTCCACCCCCAGTATCTCGCGGCCGGAGCTCTCGCGGGCGGGCTCCCGGACGCCGACGCGCTCTTCTTCCCTCTCGCCCGACGGTTCCCGATCCTGCGCCACCACGGGATCACCCACTCGGTGTTCGGCGTGAGCGTCGTCGCGGTCGTGGGGGCGTTCGTCGCCCCGATGATCGCGCCGGGCTCGGTCCTCGTGTACTTCCTCGTCCTCGAGGCGGGGGGGCTCGCGCACGTCCTCCAGGACGGGTTCACCCAGTTCGCGGTACCCCCGCTCGCGCCGTTCAGCGACACCCGCCTTCAGATGGACGCCGACCGGGCCGTGAACTTCGTGACGTTGGCCGTCTCGGCGGTCTCGTTCTACCTCCTCCTCGGGGTCGAGCGCAACCACGTCGCGTTCGCGACCTACCTCGCGACCGTCTACGCCCTCTCCGCGCTCTTTGTGGCCTACTTCGCGGTCCGCCTCGCCGGACGCCTCGCGATCGGCCGCCACCGACGGGCGCTCGGCGACCTCGCGCAGCCGGTCCCGACGACGAACCCGTTCGCCTGGCTGCTCCTTCGCGAAGAGGTGCGCGACGGGCGCGTCCGGACGACGTGGGCCCGGTACGTCCTCGGCCGCGGGATCGTCGACGGTCCGCACAGCGTCGACGGACCGGTCGATCCGAGCCCGCACGAGGGCCTGCCGGCGACCGCGACCGAAGCCCTCGAGTGGTCGTACCCCCTCGCCCGGCGGGCGAGCCGCGTCCTCGAATCGACGTACCACTTCGGCGAGGCGTTCCCCGAGGGGACCGGCGGGTGGGTCGCGTTCTGGTACTCCCTTGAGTTCACCGCGTTCGGCCGTTCGGCCGCGGTCCGGGTGCGGTTCCCGGCGGGCGGGGGACCCGCCGAGGTCCGCTCGACGTTCTACCGGCCGCGGCGGCGCGCCGTCTAGCCCGGGACGGGGGAGGTCGCGGCCGCGTTCGCGACGACGGACGCGCCCGGGCGCCCCCGGCGGGCGAGCGCGGCCTCGAAGACCGCCGAGTAGTCGGCGTCCGCGAGTCCCGCGCGCACGGCCTCGTCGACGAGCCGGCGGGCCTCGCGCGCGAGCCGGGCGCTCCCGCCCGCGTCCCGCGCGGTCCGCTCGATGAGCTTGAGGTCCTTCGCCGCGAGCGCGAGCTTGAACGACGTCGGGTAGGCGCGCTCCTGGAACGCGCCGCGCTTCGACTCGAGCATCGCGCTCCGACCGCCGCCGTCGAGCAGGAGGTCGAGCATCCGTCGCCGGTCGAGCCCGAGGCGCTCGGCGAGCGCGACCGCTTCGGCATCGAGCGCGACGGTCGCGAGGGTGAGGAGGTTGTTCACGAGCTTCGCGCTCGTCCCGGCCCCGACCGGGCCGAGGTGCTCGACCCGCCGGGCGAATCGGTCGAGGTGGGGGCGGGCGCGCGCGACGTCCTCCGCGCTCCCGCCGGCAAAGACGATCAGACGGCCGGCCCGGGCCGCATCCACGCTCCCTCCGAGCGGCGCGTCGAGGTAGCCGATACCGAGCGGCGCGAGGTCGGCGGCGATCGATCGGCTCTCGGCGGGGGCGATCGTGCTCAGGTCGACCACGAGCGTACCCCGGGAGGCGCCGCGGACGAGCCCGTTCCTCGCAAAGAGGACGGCGCGTACCGCGCGCGCGTCCGAGAGGAGCACGAAGACGACGCCCGCCCCGACCGCGCGGCCGAGGTCCTTCGGCGTGAACGCCCACCGGGCGCCCTGGGCGACGACCGTGTCGGCCTTCTCCCGGGTCCGGTTATAGACCACGAGCGGCGTGCCCGCGGCCACGAGGCGCGAGGCGATCGGAGCCCCCATCATCCCCAGCCCGACGAATCCGACGGGCGGAACGACGGCCGGTGGCGCGGCGTTCATGCGCGGCTCAGGTCCCGGGCGCTATAGAGGGTATCGGGACCGTCCGCGGGGGGCCGGGCCGACGGGCCTACTTGTACGTCGACTGGTGGGTGTTCCCCTCGTCGTCGACGATCGTGATGCATTCCCCTTCGCACTCGAAGAGGCAGGCCTCGCACATGATGCAGTCGGGGCCGTGGATCACCGCCGACTTCTCGGCGCGGAACTGGAACTTAGCGGCGACCGCAGGGTCGTCGACGACGTTCGGCCAGTTCTCGCGCGGCTGCATCTCGAAGACCGTGACCGGGCAGACGTCCCGGCAGTGGCTGCAACCGGTGCACTTCTCGTGAGCAACCTCGACGCTGACCATGGCGATCCTGGCGCGCCCACCGAGGGGGTCTATATTAGACTACTCGGTCCGAGGGCGCGGCCGCTGACGGCGTGGGGCCTTGGCCCCCCCCTCCGCCGGGGTCCGTAGGCGCGTCCGCCGTCCTCCCCGCCCGTCGCAACTAGGGGATGTCGGCCGGGTCCCAAAGGCCGACCCGCGAGCCGCCCCGGAGCGCGTCGAGGGACGCGAGCTCCGATGCATCGAGGACGAAGTCGAAGACCTGCGCGTTCTCGATGATCCGCTCCCGGTGGACCGATTTCGGGATCTCGATGACCCCGTGCTCGAGGCCCCAGCGGAGGAGGACCTGGGGCGGCGTGCGCCCGTGGGACTGCGCGACCGCGCGGACGGTCGGGTGGTCGAAATACCGCCCGCGCGCGAGCGGCGCCCACGCTTCGAGACGGATCCCGTGGCGCTCGCAGTAGGCGAGCAGCTCGGGGTTGTAGACGAACGGGTGGAACTCGACCTGGTCGACGGCCGGAACGACCCCGGCGTGCGTCGCGAGCTCTTCGAGATGGCGGACCGTGTAGTTGCTCACGCCGATCGACCGGCAGAGGCCCTCCCGCTGGAGCTTCTCGAGGGCGCGCCAGGAGTCGAGGCGGTCCGCGGGGGCCTTCGCCCGCGGCCAGTGGATGAGGTAGAGATCGATGTAGGAGAGGCCGAGCCGCTCGAGGCTCTTGCGCGCCGCGGCCTGCGCCGATTCGAAGCCATGGTCGGTGTGCCAGAGCTTCGTCGTGACGAACACCTCCTCGCGCGGGAGGCCGCTCGACCGGACCGCCGCCCCGACGTCCGCCTCGTTGCCGTACATCGCCGCGGTGTCGATGTGCCGGTAGCCCGCGTCGAGCGCCCAGGCGATCGCGTCCCGCGTCGCCGTGCCGGCGGGGGCCTGGAAGACCCCGAGGCCCAGCATCGGCATCTCGGCGCCTTGGTTGAGCCGCACGCGGGGCCCGACCGCCGGGCGGGCCGGTG
>JAJZGO010000044.1 GCA_021798415.1 Thermoplasmata archaeon
GACGAACCCCGTCGGGACCTGGGTCCACGACCCCCGCAGGGTCGGAGCGGCCGCCCGGACCCGTCCGTCCGCCACGGTCAGCGAGGCGCGCTCGATCGCGAGGTCGAGCCGGGTCCCGTTCGCGTGGCGGACGGTGACGCGACGCGCGCGCGCGAGGCGGCCGGCGAGCGAGCGAGCGCGTCGGGCGAGCCGGGCCGGGTCGACGAGGCTCCCCCGGAGGACCTCCCGATGCCAGGCGGCGAGGTCGACGCCGTACCGAGCGGCGACCGGCGCCGTGACGCTCGCGATCGCCATCCGAACGCCGCGCAGGCCCGAGCGCCGCGCGCGATGCCACCACGCCGGGCCGTGCCGGGTGACGAGGGCCTCCACGTCGTCGGCGGGAAGGCCGAGAAGGCGGGGGAACGCCTCGGGGCCGCCGAAGTAGACGTACGCCCCCGGGTGGCCCGCGAGCGGAGACGGCGCGACGGGAAGCGAAGGGGCCGCAAGGGCGAGGGACCGGAAGAACGTCGCCTCGTCCTCGACGACCAGGAACGACTCCGCGCCGCGGCGACGCGCTTCGAGGACGAACGGGCGGGCCCACTCGAGCGCGTGGCTCCACGCCTCGACGGTGACGGTCTCGCGGCGTCGGACGCCGAGGTACCGGTCGAGGACGAGGGCCGCAAGCGCGTCCGGCCCGCGGCCGGGGGACCGCGGGGTCACCGGGCCCCGCCGGCGGGGTCCGCGTGGGGATGGCGATGCCCGGTCCGCCCGCCGGCAACCGCGGGCGTCGTGACGAGCCACCCTCCGTCGAGGATCCCCTTCACGCCCCGGAGGTCCTCGGCGGCGGTCTCGATCTCGCGGCGACGGCCGGCGAGCACGACCACTTCGGCGCAGGCGTCCCCCTCGAGGTGGACGTGCGACGTGGACCGGACGTGCTCGCCCCACCGGTGTTCCGCCCGGGTGAGGCGTTCGAGGACGTTCGGGGTGTCGTGGCGGTAGAGGAGCGCGACGACCCCGAGGGCGTCCGCGTCGGGGTCGGCGAGGGTCCGCTCGCTGAGCTCCTTGCGGATCAGCGCCCGGATCCCCCCGGAGCGGCTCCGACTGTTGCGTCGCGCGACCCAGCGGTCGAGCAGGTCCACGAGCTCGGGCTCGAGCGAGACGCCCAGCCGTACGACCTTGCGCGTCACGGCTCGCCCGAATGCGCGAGGGGCGCCGACGCCTCGGCGGGGGGGCTCGCCGTTTCGACGGGTCCGAATCCGATCTCCTCGTAGTGCTTGACGCGATAGATGACGAGGGCGACGAGCCAAGCCCCCACGAACAAGACGACGATCCCGACCCCGAGGGCCTCGAAGCTGAGGCCGCCGAGCCACGCCCAGAACGGTCCCGACCATCCGAGCTCGGCGGAGATCACCTGGAGGAGCTCGACACCGCCGATCGCGAACGCCACGAGGACGGAGAGGACGGTGAGGGTGAGGTTGTAGTAGACCTTGCGGATCGGCTGGTTGAACGCCCAGCCGTAGGCGTAGCGCATCGCGATCCCGTCCGAGGTGTCGGAGAGGACCATCCCGCACGTGAACAGGAGCGGGAGGATCAGCACCGCCCAGAGGGGGAACGCCCCGGTTCCCCCGAAGTAGACCGCGATCCCGATGAGGAGGACCTCGGTCGCGGTGTCGAACCCGAGCCCGAAGAGGACCCCGATCGGATAGATCTGGTACGGCTCGTTGACGACCCGGAAGAGCCGGCCGAAGTAGCGGTAGAGGAACCCGCGCTTCTCCATCTGCTCGTCGAGGGCCTTCTGGTCGAGCCGGCGGTCCCGGAGGCCCCGGAAGATGCGGTAGACCTCGAGGACGATCAGAACGTTGACGAGCCCGATGATCACGAGAAAAGCGCCCGAGACCGCCGTCCCGAGGACCGCCCCGACCGAGGCGAACGTGTGGTAGTTCTGGTTGATGAAGTTGAGCGCGACCACGAGCGCGACGATCATCCCGCTCACGATCGTGGAGTGGCCCAGCGAGAACCACGTCCCGACGGTGAGCGGCCGCTTCCCGTCGTTGAGCAGCTTGCGGGTCGTGTTGTCGATCGCGGCGATGTGGTCGGCGTCGAAGCCGTGGCGGACCCCGAGCACGTACGCGGTGATCGCGAGGCCGCTGAAGATGAGCCCTCCGCCGGTGAGCTCGCCCGGGTAGTGGTGCGGCAGGTAGGCGAACGCCGCGGCGAACGCCCCGACCGTCGCCGCGACGATCAGCGCGTAGAGGAGCGCGACGGTTCCCTTCTCCGAACTCGTGAGGGCGAGGTCGTGCGGGCCGGCCGGCGCGGAGGCCCCGGTCATCGGCTCGACGAACGGGGGTCGTCACTTAAGGTTATGCGCTCTTTCAAAAAGGTGTTACTGAATCCGCCCTCACTGGAGGGCCGGGGTAAGGACCGCGATCGCCCGGGCGAGGTCGTCGTGGTCGAGCAGAAAGATCGTGTCCGTGTAGCAGGAGAGCGCCTCGACGATGTTGATCCCCTGGGTCGAGAGGACCCCCGTGAGGTGGCGCAAGAGGCCCGGCGTCTCCTCGATGCTCTCCGGGCTCGTGACCGCGACCTCGATGAGGTTGCGGCGGATTCCGATCACCTGGCCCTCGCGCAGCGGGCGGAGGACCCGCTGGAGCGAATCCTCGTCGACCAGGACGACGGTCCCACGGGAGACCTGGATGACCCGGCAGAGCGAGCTCTCGTCGAGCAATTCCTCGACGACGTCGCCGAGGCGCTGGAGGACGTCCGACCCCTGGTCCAGCGTGACCGCGGCGACCTTCGTCCGGGTCTCGATGCGGCTCTTGCGCAGGACGCGCCGCACGTTCGCGTCCCGGAAGAGCTCGCCGCGCCGACGGGGGTAGCGGCGGCATGCGGCCAGAACCGCGTCCGTCTGCCGGACCTCGAGGTCGCTGGCCACCCGGCGCGCGACCGCCGAATAGTTCGCGATCCCGAGGCGGATCGCGTCCGCGAGGGCCGGGTGCGCGTCGAGGTGGGCGTGGACGCGACGGGCGATCGAGGTCGTCTCCTTGGTCATGGATGTCCTATTTGGGACACTATTGCCCAGTCAAGTCCCAAGGCGGCCGTGTCCTATAAATCCGTGCGTCCGCGTGCTCCGATCGCTCGGACGAACGCGAATGGCCAACTCCAAGGTGGTGCTCGCGTACTCCGGCGGGCTGGACACGTCGGTCGCGATCCCGTGGCTTCGGGAGTCGAAGGGGCTCGACGTCGTCGCGGTCACGGTCGATGTCGGCCAGCCGGTCGACCTCGAACGGGTCCGCAAGAAGGCCATCGCGTCGGGCGCCGTCGCCGCGTACGTCGCCGATGCCCGTCGTGAGTTCGCCGAGGAGTTCATCGCCCCCGCGTTGCGGGCGAACGCCCTCTACGAGGGGATCTACCCGCTCGGCACCGCGCTCGCCCGCCCGCTGATCGGCCGCCACCTCGTCGAGGTGGCCCGACGCGAGGATGCCGCATACGTCGCGCACGGGTGCACGGGCAAGGGGAACGATCAGGTCCGGTTCGACCTCTCGACCACGGGACTCGCCCCCGAGCTCGGCGTGATCGCCCCGGCGCGCGAGTGGAAGATGACGCGCGAAGACGAGATCGTCTACGCGCGCGAGCACGGCGTCCCGGTCGAGGCGACTTCGGCGTCTCCCTACTCGACCGACGAGAACCTTTGGGGTCGCTCCGTCGAGTGCGGGATCCTCGAGGACCCCGCGATCGAGCCCCCCGAGGAGGTCTACGCCTGGACCCGCTCGCCGTCCGCCGCTCCCGACCAGCCCGCGTACGTCACGGTCTCTTTCGAGCGCGGCACGCCGGTCGCGCTCGACGGAGAGCGACGGCCGCTCCACGAGATGATCGCGCACCTCAACCGTCTCGCCGGCGACCACGGGGTCGGCCGGATCGACCACCTCGAGAGCCGTGTCGTCGGGATCAAGTCGCGCGAGGTCTACGAATGCCCGGCGGCCCTGGTGCTGATCGGGGCCCACCAGGCCCTCGAGGCGCTCGTCCTCCCCCGGGATCTCCTCGAGTTCAAGCGGACGGTCGAGCAGCGCTACGCCCAGCTCGTCTACGACGGGCTCTGGTTCGCGCCCCTGCGCGGAGCGCTCGACGCGTTCGTGGACTCGACGCAGGCCCGCGTGACGGGCGAGGTCGCGATGAAGCTCTTCAAGGGCCGTGCGCACCCCGTCGGGCGCCGGTCGGAGAACGCCCTCTACCAGCCGGCGCTCGCGACCTACTCGACGGGCGACCGCTTCCGTTCGGAGATGGCGGAGGGGTTCATCTACGTCTGGGGGCTCCCCGTGCGGACGTGGTCCGCCATCGGGGCCGCGCCGACCGCGTCGGTCGCCACGAACCCTCCCCGCGCCTGACGAGGCGTACGGTGCTCACGCCCATGCCGGACCCCCGACCCCCGCCGGCGTACGTCCGCACCCCCACGGCCGCGTTCCTGAGCTCGCTCGCGGTCGACCGGTCCCTCGCGCGCGTCGACCTCGCGGGCAGCGTCGTTCACGCCGAGATGCTCGGGCGTGCGAACCTCGTCACCCCCGACGAGGCGAAGGCCCTCACCGACGGGCTGCGGGCGGTCGCCGCCGAGGTCGCGGACGGCCGGTTCGCCTGGCGGGACGACCTCGAGGACGTCCACACGAACGTCGAGGTCCGCCTCACCGAGCTCGTCGGCGCGGTCGGCGGAAAGCTCCACACGGCGCGCAGCCGCAACGACCAGATCGCGCTCGACGAGCGCCTCTACTTGCGCGAGGCGGTCGCGTCCGTCGCGTCCCGGCTCGCGAAGCTCGAGGGGTCGCTCCTCGCCCGGGCGTCCGTGTCCACAGCGGTCCCGATGCCGGGGTACACGCACCTCCAGCGGGCCCAGCCGGTGACCGTCGCCCACTACCTGCTCGCGCACTTCTGGCGGTTCGACCGCGACCTCGACCGATTGTTCGCGACGGAGGGCCGCGCGAACGTGTCGCCCCTCGGCGCGGGCGCGCTCGCCGGTTCGACGCTGCCGATCGACCCGACGTACGTCGCCGCCCGGCTCGGCTTCGACCGGGCGTTCGAGAACTCCCTCGACGCGGTCAGCGACCGCGACCCGCTCGTCGAGCTCCTCTTCGACCTCGCGTTGCTCGCCGTTCATGCGAGCGGCTTCGCCGAGGAGGTCGTCGTCTTCGCCTCGAAGGAGTTCGGGTTCATCGAGCGGACCCCGGCGCTCGGCGGCGGCAGCAGTCTCATGCCCCAGAAGTGCAACCCGGACGCGGCCGAGCTCGTCCGGGCGAAGGCCGGCGGCGCGATCGGGGACCTCGTCACCCTCCTCGCCGTTCTGAAAGGGCTCCCTCTCGCCTACGACCGCGACCTCCAGGAGGACAAGGCGCCCGTCCTGCGCGCGGTGGCGACGCTCTCGTCCGTCCTCGACACGGTCGACGTCCTCGTCCGCACGCTCGCGTTCGACCCGGGTCGCGTCGCCGAGGCGGCGGCCGACCCGGAGCTGTACGCGACCGACCTCGCGGAGCGCCTCGTGGCGGGCGGTGTCCCGTTCCGCGAGGCCCACGAGGCGGTAGGGTCGTTCTACCGCTCCGCCGGCGGAGCGCCGGCGACCGAGGCGCTCCGAGTGGCGGCGGCGAACCTTCCCCGGGCCGGGGACGACGCCTCCGTCCGCGCGGCGCTCGACCTCCGGGGATCGCCGGGCGGGCCCGCGCCGCTCGCGGTGGCCCACCAGCTCTCCCTCGCCCGGTCGCGGCTCGCGGCCCGGACGACCTCCCTCTCCTCGCTCGACCGCAAGGTGCGGCGGATCGGGGAGATCCTGGACGGGGAACGAACATGACGGAGTGCCCAGCGTGCGACGCGAACGTGGAGAGCCACAACATGGTGCTGGGGGAGGTCTTCCCCTGCCCGGACTGCGGAACGGAGCTCGAGGTCCACGGGACCGACCCGTTCGCGGTGCAACCCGCCCCGAAAGAGGCCGAGGACTGGGGTGAGTGACGGGTTCCGCCTCGGGGTCTTCTACACGATCGTCCGCCCCGAAGAGAAGGGGATCCTCGCGGCGGCCGCCGAGCGGGGGGTCGCGGTCGAGCGCCTGCCCGACAGCGAGCGGACGTTCGGGCTCGAGGCCCCGGACGACCTCCCGGACGTCGTCCTGATCCGCTCGGTGAGCCACACCCGGTCGCTCTACGCGGCCCGCGGGTACACGCACTACGGCGTCCCGACCGTGAGCTCGCCCGACGTGATCGAACTCGCCGGCGACAAGGTCCTCGCGTCCTGGCGGCTCGCCGAACGGGGTATCCCGACGCCGCGCACCGTCGTCGCGCTCTCGCCGGAAGCGGCGATGTCCGCGATCGACGCGATCGGGTACCCGGCCGTCCTCAAGCCCGCGGTCGGGTCGTGGGGTCGCCTCATGGCCCGGGTCGACGACGAGGAGGACGCGGTGCAGATCCTCGAGCACAAGGCCGCCCTCCCTTCTCCGGTCCACTCGGTCATCTACGTCCAGGAGTACGTCCCGAAGCCCGACCGGGACCTGCGGGTGTTCGTGGTCGGCGACCGGGTCGTCGCCGGCATGTACCGGTACTCGTCGGAGTGGAGGACGAACGCCGCGCGCGGGGGCCGCGTCACCGCGGCGCCCCTCACGCCCGAGATCACGGAGCTCGCCCTGCGGGCGGCCGACGCCGTCGGCGGCGGGGTCCTGGCCGTCGACCTGATGGAATCCGCGAGGGGGCTCGTCGTCCACGAGGTCAACCCGACGCCCGAGTTCAAGGCACTCACGGCGGCGACGGGCGCGGACGTCGCGGGCGCGATCGTCGAGTACGCCGTGGGGGTCGGGCGCCGGTGAAGGTCGCGGTCGTCGGGGGCTCGGGGTACGTCGGAGGCGAGCTCGTTCGTCTCCTCCTCGGCCACCCCGAAGTCGAGCTCGTCCAGGTCACGTCGGACTCGATGGCGGGCCGACCTGTCGGGCGGGCCCACCCGAACCTCCGCAAGGCGACCTCGCTCGCGTTCACTCCGCACGACGCGCTCGGGCCGGCCGACGCCACGTTCCTCGCCACCCCTCACGGGGGGTCGATGGAGCGGGTGCCCGAGATCGTCCGCACGGGCGGGATCGTGGTCGACCTCTCGGCCGACTACCGGCTCAAGGACGCCTCGCAGTACCCCGTCTACTATCGCGCCGAGCATCCCCACCCCGAGCTCCTCGCGGAGGCGGTCTACGGGCTGCCCGAGCTCCACCGCGACCGACTGCGGACGGCCCGGATCATCGCCGTGCCGGGGTGCATCGCCACCGCGTCGATCCTCGCGCTCCGCCCGCTCGTCACCGCCGGCCTCGTCGGCCCCGGCCCGGTGGTCGTCGACGCGAAGAGCGGCTCGTCCGCGAGCGGACGCGACGCCGGACCGGCGGGCTCGCACGCCGAGCGCTCGGGCGTGATGCGCGCGTACGCCGCGACCGGCCACCGCCACACCGCCGAGATCGAGCAGGAGACCGGGCTCACGGTCGCCCTGAGCTGCCACGCGGTCGAGGCCGTGCGCGGCGTCCTCGCGACCTGCCACGCGTTCGGGGGCCGGGCGGTCGACGAGAAGACCCTCTGGCGCGCGTACCGCGGGGCGTACGGGTCGGAGCCGTTCGTGCGGATCGTGCACGAGTCCGACGGGATCCACCGGGAGCCCGAGCCGAAGCTCCTCGCCGGCACGAACACGTGCGAGGTCGGCTTCGCCGTCGACGGCCACGCCGGACGGGTCGTCGCGCTCGGCGCGCTCGACAACCTGATGAAGGGCGCGGCGGGCAACGCCGTCCAGTGCTTCAACGTCCGGGCCGGATTCGCCGAGACGACCGGCCTCGGGTTCCTCGGGCTCCACCCGAGCTAGCGGGCCGCGATGACGATCGTCGTCAAGGTCGGCGGAGCCGCCGGCAACTCCGTCTCGGGCGTCCTGGCCGACCTCGCCGACCGGCGCGACTGGGTCCTCGTCCACGGAGGATCGGAGGAGGTCGACCGGCTCGGCGCCGCGCTCGGCCGACCGGCCGAGTACTTCACGTCGCCGAGCGGGGTCGTCTCGCGCCGGAGCGACGCCGCCCACCTGGAGGTCGTCGTCCTCGCCCTCGCCGGGCAGGTCCAGACCCGGATCGTCGCCGAGCTGGGGCGTCTCGGGGTCCGGGCGGTCGGCCTCTCCGGGGTCGACGACCGGCTGCTCGGGGCGACCCGACGCGAGGGGGCCCGCGCGGTCGTGAACGGCCGGACGGTCCGCCTCACGGACGACCTGTCGGGGGCGGTCACGAGCGTGCGCGCCGGACTGTTGCGGATGCTGCTCGACGCCGGCATCTCGCCCGTCGTGGGTCCACCGGCGGTCACCGGGGCCGGCGAGGTCGTGAACGTCGACGCCGACCGGGTGGCCGCCCAGGTCGCGGTCGCGCTCGGGGCGACCGACCTTCTCCTTCTCACGAACGTACCGGGCCTCCTGCGGTCGGTGGACGACCCGTCGAGCCGGATCGCGAGGGTCCCGAAGACCGACGTCGCGACGCTCGTCCCGCTCGCCCAGGGGCGGATGAAGAAGAAGGTGCTCGCCGCCCGCGACGCGCTCGCGGGAGGCGTCGTGCGGGTCGTCATCGGCTCCTCCCGCGGCGACGCGCCGGTCGCGCGCGCCCTCGCCGGCGACGGAACGGTGATCGAGTGAGCGACGCGGCCGACCGAGGGGTCGGGGGGGCCCCGCCCCGGCCGATTTCGCTCGTGCGGGCCGACGGGGCGTACCTCGTCGACGACCGGGGTCGCCGCTATCTCGATATCGGCGCGACCCACGGCGCGGGGAGCCTCGGCGCGGCGAACCCCGAGGTCGCCCGGGCGCTCGCGGACCAGGCACGCGACCTCATCTACCTCGGGACAGGCTACTCGAACCCGGTACGCACGGCGTTCGTCGAGCGGCTGCTCGGCCTCCTCCCACCGTCGTTCGGCCGGGTCTTCCTCTCGAACTCGGGGACCGAGGCCGTCGAGGCCGGCATCAAGTTCGCCCGTTCGTCGACCGGCCGGCCGAAGGTCGTCGCGGCGATGCGGGGGTTCCACGGGCGCACGCTCGGCGCGTTGAGCGCGACCTGGCGGCCGGAGCTCCGGGCGCCGTTCGAACCGCTCGTCCCGGGGTTCGTCCACGTGCCGTTCAACGACCCCGCGGCGCTCGAGGCCGCCGTCGACGAGACGACCGCCCTCGTCCTGCTCGAGCCGGTGCAAGGAGAAGGCGGCGTGCACGTGGCGACGCCCGAGTACCTGCGGGCCGCCCGGGCCGTGACCGAGGCGCGCGGGGCGCTGCTCGCGTTCGACGAGGTCCAGACCGGGATCGCCCGGACGGGTCGGCTGTTCGCCTTCCAGCGCTCCGGGGTCGTGCCCGACCTTCTCCTGCTCGCGAAATCGCTCGCGGGCGGAGTCCCCATCGGCGCGACGGTGACGACCGACGAGGTCGCGCGTCGCTTTCGGGGCAGCCACCACTCGACCTTCGGTGGGAACCCGCTCGCCTGCGCCGCCGGCCTCGCGGCGCTCGACTTCACGGTTCGCGAGCGCCTCGCCGAGCGTGCCGAGCGGCTCGGGGCGGTCGCGTTCGACCGCCTGCGCGCGCTGCCGCCCGACCGGGTCCGCGAGGTGCGGGGGCTCGGCCTCCTCCTCGGCATCGAGCTGCGCGAGCGGGTCCTCCCCGTCCTCGCCGAGCTCGAATCGAGAGGGTTCCTCGCGATCTCCGCCGGGGCCACCGTGCTGCGGCTCCTCCCTCCGCTGACCGTTCCCGAGGCGGCGTGGGCCGACGCGCTGTCGGCGGTCGTGGAGGTGGTCTCGCGTGGCGGCTGAGGACGACGGGGCGCTCCTCGAGAGGCTCGTCGCGCGCTACAGCCCTTCGGGGCACGAGTCGGCGGCGGTCCGGGAGTTCGTCCGATCGGCCCGGCGCCTCGGCTACTCCGCCCGCACCGACGCGGTCGGCAACGGCCTCGCGAGGGTCGGGCGCGGCCACCCCCGGATCGTCTTCCTGGGGCACATCGACACCGTCGAGGGCCGGCTCCCCGTGCGGCGGGCCCGGGGGCGCCTTTACGGCCGCGGGGCGGTCGATGCGAAGGGGCCGCTCGCGGCGGCGCTCCGGGCCGGGGTCGACCTTCCCGGGTCGGGAGAATACCTCGTCGTCGCGTCGGTCGGCGAGGAGACCGACAGCCGCGGCGCCCGTCACCTCGCGCCCCGACTGCGTCCGGACGCGGTGATCGCGGGCGAGCCGAGCGGCTGGGCCGGCGTGACGGTCGGCTACAAGGGCGAGCTCAGGGTCACCGCGACGTTTTGCGGGCGGCGCACCCACTACTCCTCACCCTGCCCGACGGCCGCGGACCGCGCGGTCGACTGGCTCGGTGCGGTCCGGGCGATCGCCCGGGAGCGGTCGACGGACTCGCGGTTCCGCTCGCTGACGGCGAAAGCGGTGGCGCTCGAGACGGAGGGGCCCGGCGACCGGGAGCGCGCCCGGGTGACCGTCGACCTCCGGCTCCCCCCCGGCCTGTCGACCACGGAGCTCCTCGGCCGGCTGCGCGCCGTGGCGGACCGGCCGGCCCTCGCGGTGTCGGTGCGCGTCGAGCCGCTCGACCGGCCGGCGAGCGACCCCGTCGCCCGGGCGCTGATCGAGGGGATCCGGGCCGTCGGCGGCCGCCCCACGGTGTGGCGGAAGGCCGGGACGAGCGACCTGAACCTCGTCGCCCCGGTCTGGAACGTTCCGGGCGCGGCCTACGGGCCGGGAGACGCCCGGCTCGACCATACCGACCGCGAGTCGGTCTCGCTCGCCGAGCTCGAGCGCTCGGTCGCGGTGCTGCGGGTCGCTCTCGCCCGACTTCGCGGGGCGGTGCCTACTCTTCGACGATCGGCCGCCGGTGCTTGAGGAAGTCGCCGTTGCGAAGTTCGCGCACCGCTTCGGCGAGCTCTTCCTGGCGGTTCATCACGATCGGGCCGTACCACGCGACGGGCTCGCGAAGCGGCCGGCCCGAGACCATGAGAAAGCGTGCCCCCGTGTCCGCCGCCCGGGCGCGAACGGGTCCGCCGTCGCCGAAGAGGGCGGTCTCCCCGGCCTCGACCGGACGGGCATCGCTCCCGTCGAACGTGGCGCTCCCGTCGACCTCGTGCGCGAAGACGGTGAACCCGTGGGGTGGGGCGAGCTCGAAGCGACCGTGCGGAGGGAGGCGCACGTCGAGGTACGTCGGGTCGACCGAAAGCCCCCGCACCGGCCCCTCGACCCGCTCGAACGACCCGGCGACGACCTTGACCCGGTTCCCCTCATCGGTCGTGACCTCGGGGATCTCGGTCGACGAGAGGCCCCGATACGCCGGGGGGCTCATCTTCTGGGCCGCGGGGAGATTGACCCAGAGCTGGAAGCCCGACAACGTCCCCTCGGTCCGCTTCGGCATCTCCTGGTGGATGATCCCGCTGCCCGAGTT
>JAJZGO010000045.1 GCA_021798415.1 Thermoplasmata archaeon
GATTTCACTTGCAATCTGGGACCACGACTTGCCGGATTCGCGTAGGGCGATTGCCCAATCCGCATCGACGACCCGTCGCGGGCGACCTCCTTTCGAACCCGGCTTGGGTGGCGTGAAGGTTGCTGGTGGGACAGCAGGCTTAGGGGCGTTCGGATTCACGACGCCGAGCCGCTTGAAGATCTCTCTCGCGTTCCCCTTGGCCTCGTCTACGATCTCCCGAAGCCTAGCATCCGACGGGCGAAGCCCGCGCGCGGAGGCCGCCTTCAAAGCGAGAGCCCTGCTCGCCTCCTTGTCGAGAGGGACGAAGTCGACTCGCTGAAACCGTGCGTCCAGTCCCAAATCGCCGACCTTAAGGTTGGCAGTGATCACGATCGGTATGTACAACCCCGCTTTCTCGAGGACTCTACGGAGCAGGATTCGATCCTTCCGACTGAACCGGTCGAACTCGTCTATCAGAAAGACCGAATGTGCCCAGCCCCCCGGCCAATCCGTTTGGCGCCAGACGTCGAGCTCGTTGATGAGAGCGTTCGCCCCCTTTGGTGAACAGCTCCACTCATAGGTCGGATGACTTGAAGCAAAAACACCCTGCTCCTCAGCGATCCGGAGAACCTCCTCACCGAGCGCGTAAGCAGTACACGTCTTTCCCGTGCTCACCGGACCTACGAAGTAGAAAGGCATCAACGGTGGCACGCCCCTTCGTAGATCGTCGAGCCATCCCCGGAGAGTGGCCACAGCCTTCGGCTGCCCAAGAATGTCATCCAAGCTCGAAGGATAGTAGAGGCGTCGGATTGCCTCCGGATTCGGCTCCGCCGCATCGACCAACGCAAGCCCTCGACTCGACGTACGCGAAGAGGCTGCCAATCAACCTTGCGCTCCGACGGGCGTCCCGGTCCGGGGCACCGTCCGCAAGACGGTCCGGGGCGGAACCCTCCCCGTCGTGGAGGTTATTTATGCGACACGGCCACACGGTGGCTCGATGACCAAGTCCGAGCCGTCGGGCGGCCGGCCGAGGATGCAATACCGGCTTCGGGTGGACACCGAGAAGGACGTCGAGGCGGTGCGGCAGGGCTTGTGTCACCCCTCCGTAGATTGAGTCAACTCTTACCCGACAAACCCCTTGGTCGAGAGGCGACCATTCAGGGCCAGTGACCGGACGGGATTATATATCTAGGGCCATCACCACTCCGACTAGTTGTGGCCGGGAAGAAGAACCCAAAGCACATCCACACACCCGCGGCGGATTTCCGGCAGGTCATCGTAGACGATTTCCTCTGGCTCGACGACGACGGGAGGTTCAGAATAGTCTTCGGGACCCACTCCGCCGATGACTCCGATCGTGATCGACACCGCATCCTCCTCCAGGTAGAGGTCTCTTTACCAGAGCGCATAGCCGAGGACTTGAACGAACAGATTGCTCGGTGGCTAACGGAACGAAAGGACGAACAGAAGAAGGAATCAAAGAAATGAACGGACCCTTGAACCGCCGGCCAATGGAAACCCGGTATAGCGGGTATCACGTTCGGGTCCCCCGTTCGACTGGTTGGGCGCATCCGGTTGGTTTCCGTGGGTACGGTCGAGCCCGGCATGTCCATTCGGCCTCCGAGTTCAGGTACCATCCCGGCCACGTCGCTCCTGACTTCCGGGTGTTCCGTGAGTCCTCACGGGCGCCCCTCTCGGCATCCAGCTTTGTGCCTTCCGAGGTTCGTGATGTCGTGGAATCTCGCATTATGTACCGTCTGGGGAAGCTGACGGCGCTTCCCAGAGACTTGTCGGATGAGGAGTTGCTTGAGGCGCTGAGGCAAGAGGCTGAGACTTCTGACGCCCACGACGAATGACATAGTGCCTGCGCCCGGCTTCAAGCGCGGATTCAAGAGGAAGCGAAAGAAGTCTCCCCGGTGGCTGGTCGAGAGGGTCGAGCGGTACGTTACTGAGCTCCGCCACTCGGACCGACCGGAAGAAGTAGGAAATGCGAAGAACCAGCTCGTCGTATACGAGGGCCGATCCTTCCGCGCGTTCGCGATAGAGCTGACCGGTTCGGACCGACTGATATTCGGTGTCGACCGCTCACGCGAGACGCCCGTAGTGATTCTCGACCGGGTGTGCAATCACAAGGCGGCGTACGGAAAGGATTGAGAACGAGCAATCCTCCCCCGCAACACCGTGCAGCACCAACCCCTAGCGACAGGGTCCCTCGGGTGAACACGGAGGAGGAAATGGGGGGTCGGGTCCCGTTGTTTGAACACCGCCCGCCCAGCTCGTTGTACGGCATCCGGCCGAGCGAAGGCGAGGTCGTCGGCGGACGGACGCTCGAGGAAACGGTTTGGATGTTGAAGGGCGATCCCGGTGCGGATCGTCCCTCCGACCGTCCCGACACCCGAAAGCGGCCCACGGGCCGCGTTTGACGACGTAGGGACGGGGTAAAGGGGGCAGGGACGGGGCGCACGTATTCGAACCCCCGGGCGGAATGGACACCCCCGTGTCCATTAATTCTCAATTTTGATTGAATACATGACATCCCTCTGAAGGGGAACACGGGGAAACGGCATCTTCAGGCAAGGCACATCCACCCGGGCCTCGGAGGCGGATGCCTCGCGGTCCGTTCCAAAAAAATGTGCCTGTCTGAGCGAAGACGCCACGCTTAGACTCAGCTACTCAACGTCGGTCTCGACAAATCTCGGTTGGACGGTGAGCTGCAACTTTTACAATCCCATCGGTCCATCGAATCATCCACTGGATGCGTTGTTCTACTATCTTGACAACGATACTGGCGCGTCCGGTACGGTAGTGCATGTGTGGTTTAGGGGCGGTGGTGTGCGCCCACGACTGGGACGGCGCTCGGGCCTGCCCCGGTGACGAAGCGACCCGCGCGGGCCCGTGGGCGCCAGGTAGATACACACGGGCGAGTATCAAGCACTTGAGCGACGGATGGAGGCCGGATCGCGTCGTCGAAGGAGTCGCCTCATCGCGGTTGCGGTCGTTTCGCTCATTCTCGCACTGACGCTGCCTAGCTTTACCGCGGGTTGGGCCCCCATCCTGCACTCGAGTTGCGGGGCCCGTGATTCCATCACCCAGCAACAAGGGTGGGTGCCCGCAGTTCTTGGGAACTCGCCCTACGGGGGAAGGACATACGCGAACGGGACCGTACCTGCCGACATACCGGGAACGCCCGGGTACCCGGCCGGGTCCTCGCGGCTGGGAATCCCGATCTGGGACGGAATGGCTGTCGGCGTTTTCCTCGACCTGAACGTCTCGGTTTCCCGGAGTCAGAACTCGACCGTGTGGGGGCCCGGATCCAACGTTCGATGCTCCGGTCCGTACTTCGTCAGCTGGCAGGCGCCCTACGGGGTCGGCAGGGGTGCGGTTCAGCCGACCCAGATTGCCACGCCCAGCAATCTATCGGATGTAGGGGAAGCCTCCACAATCTCTACAGGAGGGCACTCCTTTGTCTTCGCCAACGGTTTCATTTCGGCGAACCACCCACCGATATCGACGTGCGGAACGAGCGGGGTGTCGGAGGACGTCACGGCCCCCGGCTTCATCATCTGGGCTCCGATCCCACTGAACAGTTCCAACCCCACGGTGCCGATTCCGCTCCCGTTCGAGGTCGACTTCCACTACCTCTTTCCGGCAAACTTCGGTACATGGCAGATCGATGACCTCTCCGCACCCGGCGGACCCGGCGGCGGCTGGGCGTTCTCCTACTCCCCCTGTCCCTGACCGAGGCACCGGTTCGCCCCGGGTCGGACACCGGAGGGTGGTATCTTCGGGCAATGCCTTGCCTCAATCATACTGGGGGAAGGGTCCCCCGTGTCCACTTCCGCCTTTGCGGCACGGTGTGCGGGGGAGGACCACAGAATCTCCGAGAACGGCACGTCGTTCAGCGGCCCTGGGGATGCGTCGAACTTGCGGGCTTGACTCCCGAGTTCAGGCAGCTGGGACCCCAATATCTGTCTCGGCACGCGCGGTTAGTCAAAATGGCCTTCGAACGAAGCCGGTCCGACAAACAGGCATTACTTCTCCTAGAAGTGATGGTGCTCTCGAATCATGACTGCCACAGACTCACGCACCCACCGCCTGCTGCGCGTACGGTTGCCAATCCGGACGAAGAGGATGATGCTCCGACTGCCGGAACTGAGGGATGTTCCCGACCTGGAGCGGATGTTCCGTAACCGCCTGACAGC
Organism: Thermoplasmata archaeon; assembly: GCA_021798415.1. Classification (GTDB taxonomy): domain Archaea; phylum Thermoplasmatota; class Thermoplasmata; order Lutacidiplasmatales; family UBA184; genus Lutacidiplasma. The sequence goes on from JAJZGO010000045.1 coordinate 4,182, forward strand.
CCGAGCCGCCGGCGCCCCCCTTCATTCGAGCGCGGAGATGAAGAACCCCACAGAGATGGTCCGCCGGACGCGTCGGGAGTTCAGGGCAGACGCCCACCTCTCGCTGTCGGTGATCCTGAACTCGACTTCCGCGTGCATCGGCAGAGTCGGACTGAGGGGGCTCGACTGGAAATGGAAGAAGGTCGAGAGCCTATCCTACTGGCTCGATCCTCGCTACTGGAATCAAGGATTGACAACAGAAGCCTCCTGGATTCTGTGTAAGCTAGCCTTTGACCGGCTGGACATGCGCCGGATTGGTTCTCAAGCGCTCGATGGGAACCCGGCTTCTCAGGCCGTGCTTCGGCGACTCGGTTTCGTCGAGGAAGGGCGGGAGCGAGAAGCGGTCTGCGTGAAGGGACGCTGTATGGATATGGTTTGGTTCGGCCTCTTCGCGAGGGAGCTTCGCCCACTCGGAGACTGAGGCGCCTCACTCGTAACGGGAGTCGTCCCCGCATAGTCCTCGCCCATCGTCGACCGACGGCGGACCCAGCCCAGGTTAGGGCGCTCGAACTCAGGACTTTCGACGCATGTCCACGGTTCGGTTTCTGACGGTAGACGGACCTCTGGGCCGCGCCGGATGTGGTCCCTTCGCGCCCCGAAGGCGGACGGGGCTCTAGGGTCCCCCTGGAACGGGGAGGCCCAGCCGGAGCGCGAATGCGTCGTTAGATCAAGGTCCTCGATCCGTACTGTCCAGTTCGCTAGCCTGCGCGAGCCAGGGAGGCTCGGGCAGGGGTGTGGCGGCCTTCCCGCGGCGGGATTCCCCGAATCTCCTCCGCCGGCCCCCCCGGAGCGGTGCGCCCCTCTCGAAGGGGCAGAGGGCCGAGAATCTTATCTTGAGCGCGAGCTCGTGGACCGGATCGATGGCGGGAAGGACCAACGGAGGGCGGACTTTGCCGTCCCTCCTGAGCGTGACGCTGAGGCGGGGCCTCATCGCGGGGAGGGCCTACCTCGTCATCGGCATCATCGTTTCGCTGATCCTCACGGTGGTGCTGCTTCGAACCTCGCACGGTTCGGCGGTCTTCGTCGCAACCTTCCCGCTCGAGGTCCCATTGTTCGCTACCTTGGGGGCACTGGGGGGGATGATACTCTTCGTGGGAGACCGGTCGAAGGGCGTGCTCGAGTACCTCATTTCCTACGGGGTCCGGCCCCGCGCTCTCTTCGTGAACTGCCTTCTCGCGACGGTCGTGCTTTCGACCATCGTCATGGGGACCACCCTCATCGTGGGCTTGTCCGGGTATGTCGCCACGGGGCATTCGATCTCTAGTACCCTTGAGAACTCGATCCTGGGGTACACGATACCCATGACCTATGCAAGTTCGCTCTTCGCCGCCACCTGCGGGGTCATCTGGTCCACCCTATCCACTCCGCGAATGGGGCTAAACTCTCCGGTCGGCGTGGCTCCGCTCCTTGGCGTCGCTCCCCCCGTCCTGGTCTTGGTCATCGCCGAGGGCGTCGATAAGTCGGCCTACTACTACGTCACGGGGGGAGCCGCGCTGGGATTCCTGGTCTTGGTCGCCGCGTTGCTGGTCGCGTCGAGCCGGCTGATGAGTCGAGAGCGGTACCTCTCGCCAATGTGAGGTCATGCCGTGGTCGACCCTTCTATCTCACGATCGGCGAACGGGCCGTCGAAGGCCGAGCTCTCGTGCGTGGACGTCAGTTCGGGCTACCTGGGTAAGAAGGTGCTCGACGGCATCACGTTCGCCGTCGACGAGCCCGCCATCTACGTGGTTCTCGGCCCGAACGGTGCCGGGAAGACCACGCTCTTCCGAACGATCGCCGGTATCCTGCGCCCCTATTCCGGCACGATCGAAATCGCGGGCCGTTCCATAGAGGAGCAGGACACTCGGGATCGGTTGCACTTTCTCTCACACGTCGACGGGATTCCGGACGGTCTTCGGGTCGAGGAAGCCCTTCGGTTCTACGGCTCCGTTCAAGGAGCGACCGACGCGGACGTGAACCGGGTCCTGCGTCTGTTGGAGATCGAACCTCTTCGAACGAAGTACGTCTCGCAGCTCAGCGCCGGACAAAAGAAGCGGGTCTCCATCGCTCGCATCTTCCTTCGGGAACGGGAACTCTATCTGCTCGACGAGCCCACCGCTAACCTCGATCCCAAGATCGCGGCCGAGATCCGGGACCTCATTCTCAAGCTCAGCAAGGACCGGGTCGTGCTCTACTCGTCGCACAACCTGTTCGAGGCTCGAGAGATCGGCAAGTACGTGATCGCAATCAAAGCCGGAAGACTGAACCTTTTTAGCCGGATTTCGGAGCTCAAGTCGGCCAAGTACGTCGTGGGGGTTCGTACGGTGGGAGGGGAGCGGGCCCTTCCAAAGGAGAGACTCCAGGGGGAGTACTACGTGTTTGAGCTCGCCGGGCCCGAGGAAGTTTCGGGGTTGTTGAAGGAGCTCGAGGAGAAGGGAGTCCAAGTGAGGGAAGTGAAGGAGCTCGGAAACCCGCTCGAGGATCTCTTCGCCTGATCGACGTTCGGACGCACCGAGTCCGGCGACCGTCCTGCCATCGACCTCTCGTTCGCGTCCGGTGAACTGGCCGATCGACCCCCTAGGGCTTATCGCCCCGGAGCGGCCGCCCGAGCCCCCGGGCCTACCGTCAACGGCCGTTGACGCGGGCTTCATCCCCCGGACCTCGAATCGGCAACGCAACTCGGGAGTCGGGAGGAGAGGATGCTCGAGCGCCCACGGTTGGGGAGACCACCGTCGTCGTTCGAGGGGGAAGGGCCGGCGGTCCTCCGCGACGGGCTTGCGGTCGAAGTCCGGTGCCTGAGCGCCATCGAGCGACCCCGGATCGAGGAGTGGCTCGCGGGACTCTCGGACGCGTCGCTCGCGGACCGATTCTTCTCGCCGGTCTCGCGGAGCACGGCGTTCGCCGAGCTCGTTCGGGGGGCTTCGTCGTCCGAGCGGCTCGCCCTCGTTCTCGGAACCGTGACCGGGGGGCGCGAGGTGATCATCGCCCAGGGGGAGTACCTGCGGGACGGGGTCCAGGCACCGGGGGCCGAGGTCGCGTTCCTGGTCGCCGACGCCTACCAGGGCCGAGGGTGCGCGACGCTCCTCCTCCACCGGCTCGCACGGGCGGCGCGGACCGCGGGAGTCAAGAGATTCCACGCGACCGTCCGGGGGGAGAACACCCGGATGCTCGGCGTCTTCCGCCAGAGCGGGTTCCCCGTGACCGAGTGGTCCGGGCCTACCGCCGTCGAGGTCAGCTTCTCGATCGTCGAAAAGGAAGATCCGCTCCCGCCTCTTTCTCGGTTTCGAGCCGTCGCGGTCGGGCGGTGAAGGCCAGGGAGGGCGTGGTGGCCTTTGCGTCACCACGCGGCTCGAGCGTCACGGTGGGCTTATGGGGCCGGATACGGTGAACGCTCCATCATGCCGAAGGTCGAAATCGTGTCGAACGAGAACGGTCCGAATCTGGTGATGGTCGACGGGAAGGTTGCGATGGCGCTGTGCCGGTGCGGCCACTCGAGCCACAAGCCGTTGTGCGACGGGACTCATGCGAAGGTCGGATTCAAGGCTCCCGGCGGTCGGTTAACTGTCCTAGAATAGATCGTAACACCACCGGACCGTCCCCCCGGACGGTCGCGTTCGGGCCGGCGCGCCCACGACGGCTAGGCATGCACCCGCTGAGGGGCCGGGGCCTTCAGACGAGCGACGCGGTCGACCCACCGGGCGAGGTGGCGGCTCCAAGGCCTAGAGCACGATCACCGTCTTCCCGACTCCGCGTCCCGACTTCACCTCTCGGAGCGCCTCGACCGCCCCGTCGAGCGACACCGTCCGCTCGAGGGGGACCGGGATGCGGCGCGACACGACCTCTTCCACCAGACGGTCGAGCAGGGCGGCGCTCGGTTGCATCGAGAGGTTGATCCGGCGGACGCCGCCCGGGCCGGCTCCGGGAGGATCGGCGGCGAACACGGTCGAGGCGGCGATGCCGCCCGGCCGAACGGACGACGAGAGCTCGGCGAACCGCGGAGGAGCGCTCATGAGGTCGAGGAGCGCATCGACTCCCCGGGGAAAGCGCTGACGTAATCGCCCGGGGAGGCCGTCGGGTGCGGAGTCGATCGTCTCGGCGGCGCCCAGGGCGCGCAGGCGCGCCGCGGACGCCGGCCGAGCGAAGGCGACCACCGACGCCCGACGTCCCGCTGCCAGCGGGATCGCGATCGAACCGATCCCGCCCGACGCCCCCACGATCGCGAGGGAGTCGCCCGGCCGAAGGTCGAGCGCGTCGAGAGCCGCGAGCGCGGTCATGCCCGAGGTCGGCAACGCCGCGGCCTCCACGAGCGAGAGTTCCCGCGGGACCTTGGTCACTCCGAGACGTTCCGGAACGAGAGCGTACTCGGCATACGTCCCGCCCCCCACCGGGTCGTGCAGGAACTGACCGAAGATCGGGTCGCCGCGGACGAACCGGGTGACGCCGGGTCCGCACGCTTCCACCGTGCCCGCGCCGTCGACTCCCAGGACCAACGGGAAAACGTGCGGCCGCCCCTCGAGGATCCCGTCGCCGACCTTCGCGTCGTACGGGTTGATCCCGGCGGCGGCGACGCGGACAAGGACCTCGCCCGCCCCGGCGACCGGTACGGGGAGGTCGACGACCCGGGGCTCGCCGCCGAACCGGTCGACCGCCACCGCTCTCACGGAAGTCCGAACGCGGTATCGGTATCTAAGACGGCGCCCGGCCCCGTGCCGCCCGACCGGCGAGCGGCCTAATAGGGCCCCTCGAACTGGAGGGGCGTCGACCGCCATGACGATGGACCGCGACTACCCGATCGGCCGGAGAGCGGCCATCGTCCTCATCGCGGGCCTGGCCGTCATGGGGGTGCTGGGGGTGGCCCTCTTCGGCGGCCTCCTCCCCGGGCTCAAGCCGAACTACGCCGCCCCGAACGTCACGACGCTCGACGGCCACCTCTACTACCTGCAATCGACCCTCGTCAAGGCGCCGTTCCTGACCAACACGTCGGCGCCGTGGAACGTGAGCTTCCGCGACGTCACCTTCACTTTGTGGCTCACCGACTGGTACTCGATCTCGGGCGGCCTGGTCCACGGGACGGGGACCGAGGCGAACGGCTCTGCCTCCTCGTTCACCCTTGGGATCCTCTCGAACGGGTCCCGTCCGGCCCTCTACCTCTCCCCGGACGACCTCTGGGCCGTCGAGTGGAGCGGCGGGTGGTTGGGGGGGCAGTTCGTCCAGCTCCTGGTCCGGGCCTGAGCACGACGCGACCGTCCCCGGAACCGCGGGCGACCCGTCCCCCGTTCGAACGACACGGTTAAGCCGAGTCCGCGGTCCTCCTCGGCGAAGGGGAGCGATTGGACGGGGGAATCGTTCCGCCGCTCTTCTCGCCGGGCCGCCCGCCCGAACTTGCGATGTGCTGGGGGCAACCGCGCCAGGCGGTCGACCGCTTCGCGATGGCGATCGCCACCTCGATCGACCCCGAGTACGCCTGGGTCGAGGTCCGAGACCCCGGCGAGGCTCCGGACCCCGACGAAGAGTGGCTTCGGGCCGAGCTCGGGTCGGGTCGGTTCCTTGCGGTCGAGCGAGCCGACGAGCTCGTTCCCGATTCGGCCGCGGCCAGCCTCGGGGTCTTCCTCGCGGGCCGGGACGAGCGACGGATCGAGGCGTCGGCCGAGCTCATGGATCTCTTGTGGCTGCCCGTACCGCTCCGAGACTTCGCCGAACGCCGGCGCGGCCGTCCGACCTTCTCGGCCGTCGTGCTCTCCCACTCCGAGCGCCTCGTACCGCGGTTCGTCCACGGGCCGGGCGATGCGCTCCGCCTCTTGCACGTCCTACGGAGGGCGCGGATCGCCCTCATCGCGACCGCCGCCTCGATGCCGCTCGACGAATACCGCCCGTTCTTCGACGCCGTGTTCCGGGTCGAGGGCACGGCGGAGCGTCCCTGGAGAGAGTCCCGGGTGATCCCCGAGCAGGTCCCCGAAGGCTCACGCTTTGCCCGCAACCAACCGGTCTCCGCCGGCGCGTTCGTGACGTCCCACCCGTAGCTCTTCGGCTCCGGGCCGGATTCCCATCGACGGACGTGCAACCTCTATGCGGTCGGGAGTCCTCAGCGTCTTCGAGGTACTACGTGCCCCGGAACCGCCCCGACCGCCAGAGCCAATGCCAGTTCCGTGACGAAGCCGCCCGGTGCGTCTTCGTCGACGGGCACCCGGGCGCCCACGTCTGCATCCGGCCGCGGAGCTCCGGGGTGAGGATCCGGGGCGAAGGCGAGATCCCCGATGCCACCTACCTCTGGACCCCTCCGAGCGAACCGGTCCGGACGGCCGCGCGCACCGATGCGGGGCTCGTCACCTCCGAGGACGCTTGGGGGACTTGGACGGTTCCCATGGTCCGACGGCTCCTCGAGGAGATGGTGGAGGCGGGAGCGGCGCCGCCGCGGGACTGGCCCGCGAACTTCCCCCGCCTCCGTCGGGAGACCTCGGCCAAGGGCCGCGCGGGACGGGCGTGACCGCCCGGGGTCCCGCTCGTTTTTAGCGTCCGGCACTCTCCCCGCCCCAGAGAGGGTCGACGATGCAGGCGATCGGAACATGGAAGGGCGGCTTCGAGACGGTGCTCGAGGACGACCGGGCGCACTCGGTCGTCGTGGACCTGCCCGTCGACGAAGGCGGACGGAGCGCCGGGCCCTCCGCTCTCGACCTCGCGCTGCTCTCGCTCGCGGGATGCATCACCACGATCTTCGCCCTCGTCGCCCGCAAGCGCCACCTGGGGTTCCAAGGAATGAGCATCGCTCTCGAGGCCGAACGCCCCGCGAAGGCCCCGACCCTCACCGGGGTGCGAGGAACCCTGCGGGTGCATACGAAAGCCGACCTCAAGGACGTGGAAACAGCCCTCCGCATCACGCTCCGAACCTGCCCGGTCGGCGTGATCTTCGAGCAGGCCCACATCCCCGTCGAGGTCACTCCCATCGTGGTTCCCTCGGCCATCGGACCCTAGGTCGCCCGTTCCCGCCCGGCCCTCGTGGACGATGTCCCGACCCCGAATCCGGTGGCGGTCGGCCCTAGGCCGGTCGCTCCCCCGAGCCCTGACGGCCGATCTCGAACACCCTGCCGTTGCCCGGGGCACGCATCGAGGTTCCGCACCGGTCGATGGATCTGCGGGGAGGAAGGAGCACGTCCCGCGAGGAACGGGGCCCCGGAGCGGGAGAGATGCGCTCC
>JAJZGO010000046.1 GCA_021798415.1 Thermoplasmata archaeon
CCGACCGCCGCGCCCGTCGCGCCGCCCGCTCCGCCGGGCTCATCGCGTGCTCCGGGTCCCACGAGGGAGGCATCGGCGCCGGTATCGACACCCGGAGCTGCCGGAACGGCTCGGGGAGCGTCGGCCAGCGCGGTTCGGCGAATCGGACGCTCAGGAGGTCGAGCGCGTTCGTGGCGCCCGCGTAGTCGCCGAGCGCGAACGTCGCTTCGGCCTTCTCGAGCGGGAGGAGGAGGTCGGACGGCGGGGCGCCCTTCCAGAGGTCGAGCCGCAGCGCGATCCGGCTCGGCGCGAGCCGGCGGAGCGCCTTCTCGTGAGGGGTCTCGGGGGCCGGGCCGGGCGGGGGGGTCGCCGGCGCGGCTTCGGGGGGTCGGTTCGGGGCGCCCGGCATCGTCGCTCCGTCGCTCGAGGGCGCCCTAGAGGAGCGCCTCGAACTCCCGCGTGACCTCGGGATACTTCTCGTGGACCGCCTTCAAGATGTTGTGGACGTTGAGCTTGCCGAGGCGCACGCCCGAGATCGCGTCCACGACCTTGTCGAACGTCTCGTCGCTCAGGGTCGTGAGCTTCTCCTTGGCGAGCCAGTTGCGGTAGAGCTTCTCCTCGAGGCGGGCGCGCCATCCCTTCTCGTACTTCTGGAGGAACTCCTTCGAGGCGTCGTGCGTCCGCACCGCCTCGGCAGCGACCTCACCGCAGATCTTCCCCGCGATGCAGCCGTTCGCGATCCCCCCGCCGGTGAGCGGGTCGATCATCCGCGCGGCGTCGCCGACGAGCATGATCCCGTCCGCGACCGTCTGCTTGAGCGGCGGCGAGATCGAGACGCCGCCCCCGACCATGTCGATCTTCTTGCCTTTCGCGTAGCCCGGGTGCGCCTCGATCCAGCGGTCGAGGTACGTCCGCGCGTCGGCGGGGGACTTCACCTGGCTCACCTGGACCCCGATCCCGACGTTCGCGAGGCCGTCCGCCTTCGGGAAGATCCAGACGTAGCCGCCGGGCGCGACCTTGCCGAGGTAGAAGTCGCAGTAGCGGACGTCGCAATCGACGTTCGTCATCCGGTACTGCAGGCACGTGTCCATGTCGCGCATCGCGAGGTTCGTCGGGATCCCGGCCCACCGGCCGACCTGGCTCTCGAACCCGTCCGCCGCGACCGTGATCGGGGCGCGGATCTCGTAGGTCTCGCCGAACTCCTTCACCTTCGCGCCGACGACGCGGCCGTTCTCCTTGAGGATGCCGACCGCCGCGGTCTTGAGCTTCACCTCGACGCCCGCGTTGGCCGCGTCGATCGCGAGCTGCTTGTCGAACGCGTCGCGCTCGACGACGTAACCGACCTCGTTGCCGGCGTGCTTTTCGTTGATCTCGAAGACCTTCTCGCTCGGCGAGTAGATCCGGGCGCCCTCGACCTCGAGGTTGACCCAGCGGCCGGGCGCGACGCCGACCTCCTTGAGCCAGTCCTTGCTCATCCCCTCGCCGCAGCGCACGGGGCTGCCGATCTCCTGGCGCTTCTCGATCATCAGGACGTTCGCCCCGTGCTTCGCCGCCCACTTCGCGGTCATGCTCCCCGCGGGGCCGGCGCCGATCACGAGCACTTCGGTCGTTCGGTCGGACATGGTGGATCCCTCGATTCCCCCCGGCGACGTCACCCGATCTCGATCGCCCCGACGGGGCACGCCTTCACGCAGACCTCGCACCGCGTGCAGACCTTCTCGTCGAACGTGATCCGGGTCTCGTCGAGGTAGATGCAGTTGAGGGGGCAGATCCCGACGCAGGCGCCGCAGTAGATGCACAGCTGCCCCGAAGACTCGATGTGGAGGCTCTTCTTGCTCGGCACGCGGCGTCCCTCCGCCCGCACCGGTCGGGGACCCACTTAAAGCCTGCCCCGGAGCGGGGCCGGCGCCGTACGTAGCGCACGGAGCTACGAACCTCCGCGCGTCGTGGCGTCGGTCCGGGCCCGGGGGTCCCGTCAGTGCGTCGCGCGCGCGACGGGCACCGCGGCCGGGCGCTCCGCGAGCCACCGCTCCGCGTCGATCGCCGCCATGCAGCCCGACCCCGCCGCGGTGACCGCTTGGCGGTAGTGGCGGTCCTGGACGTCCCCGGCGGCGAAGACCCCCTCGACGCTCGTGTGGGTGTGGTCGCGGACCTTGACGTAGCCGTCCTTGTCGAGGTCGAGGCGGCCGCGCAGGACCTCGGTCGACGGGACGTGGCCGATCGCGACGAAGAGCCCCCCGACCGGCACCGTGCGGACCTCGCCGCTCGGCCGGTGGCGGACGCGCACTCCCTCGACGCGTTCGGTACCGAGGACCTCGACGACCTCCGAGTCGAGGAGGAACGAGATCTTCGGGTGGGCGCGCGCCCGCTCCTGCATGATCGAGCTCGCGCGGAGGTGGTCCCGCCGGTGGATCACCGTCACGTGCGTCGCGAAGTTCGTGAGGAAGAGCGCCTCCTCCATCGCCGTGTCCCCGCCGCCGACGACCGCGAGCTCCCGGCCCTTGAAGAAGAACCCGTCGCACGTCGCGCACGCGGAGACGCCGTGGCCCTGCAGGCGCTCTTCGGACGGGAGGTCGAGCCACCGGGCGTTCGCGCCGGTCGCGACGATCACCGCGTCGGCGAGGACCGTTCCCGAGCTCCCCGTGCGCAGGACGAACGGCCGGCGGCCGAAGTCGACCTCCGTGACGTTGTCGTCGACGAACTCCGTGCCGAACCGGGCGGCCTGCCGACGCATCCGGTCGATCAGCTCCGGGCCCTGGATGCCCTCCGGGAAGCCCGGATAGTTCTCGACCTCCGTCGTGATGATCAGCTGGCCCCCCGCCGGAACGCCCGAGATCACGAGCGGTGCGAGCTCGGCTCGGGCCGCGTAGAGCGCCGCGGTGAGGCCGGCGGCCCCGCTGCCGAGGATCGCGACCCGCGTCGAGCGCTCGGACGCCGTCATCGGCTCGAACGAGTCCGGGGAGGCTTAAAGCCCCCGCGCCCGAGGTTACCTCTTCCGCCCGGGGCCCCCCGGGGGGAGCCGGAGCGAGTTCGGCTCATCCGCTGCCGCATACCCCGAGCGGTAGAAGAGGAGCGGGAGGACGTCGCGGCCGACCTCCTGACCGACGACCTCGCCGAGGATGAGGACGTGGTCGAAGGCAGGCGTGACCGCCCGGACGCGGCACTCGAGGGCGCCGAGCGTCCCGTCGAGCAGGGGAGCGCCCGTCGAGCCCCGATGGACCGCGAGCCCGAGGAACTTCTCGGCGGGAGGGACGGCGGCGGCGAACCGATCGCTGAGCGCGCGCTGGTCGTGCGCGAGCAAGCTCGCGGCGAACGCGCCCGCGCGCCGGAGGACGGGCAGGGTGTCGACGTCGTGCATGAGGCTCACGAGCAGCGCGGGCGGGTGGACCGAGACGGAGAGCAGGGCGTTCACCGTGAGGCCCGCGTCCGTCGGGCCGTCGCGGGCGGTCACGACCGAGACCCCGGTCGCCCACCGGCCCATCAGGCGACGGAACCCGAGGCTGTCGACCGGGACGTCGGGGGCCGTCGCCGTCATTCGTCGCGCCAACGGAAGAAGCGGACCGCGAGCGCGAAGACGATCAGCGACCCGACGAGGACGATCGCGAGGTCGTAGAGCGCCTGCGTCGTGTTCGAGAACAGCAACACCTGGTTCATGCCGTCGATCACGTAGTAGAGCGGCAGGAGGTGGGCGAACTCCTGGAGGCCCGGCGGCATGCTCGAGACCTGGAAGAACGTCCCCGAGAGGAACATCATCGGGAACGTGATGATGTTCCCGATCAGCGCGGCGCTCTCGGGCGTCTTCGCGATCGAGCCCGCGAGCATCCCGAGCGAGACGAAGAAGAACGACCCGACGACGAGGAAGGGGAGGAGGCCGAGGGTGAACGTCACGTGCGCCCCGAAGAGCTCGATCCCCGCCCCGAGCATGATCCCGGCGGTGACGAACGTGAGCGCGATGTACCACAGGACCCGCGAGATCAGCCACTCCGAGCGCGTCAGCGGGGTGAGCGACAGCTGCCGGAAGATCCCCTCCTTGCGGTACGACGAGGTGATGTCGACCATCGAGAACATCGGGCTCGTCAGGATCGAGAAGCCGATCAGGCCGGGGATCAGGTAATCGATGTAGGTGTAGACCGGGCTCCCGATGTTCGAGGTCCGGAACCCGAGGAACGCGGTGCCTCCGGCCGCGCGCAGGTTGAAGCCGTTGACGACGCCCTGGACGGCGCCGAAGACGGTGCCGGACGACGCGGCGTCCTGGGGGTTCGAGTAGACCGTGACGTTCGCGGGCAGGCGGTTCGTGTAATTCTCACCGAACCCGGGCGGGATCACGAGGCCGACCGTGTAGTCCTTCTGACCGAGCCACGACGCGAACGCCGCGACCGGCATCGAGACGACGTCGACCTTCACGACGTGCGTGCTGTTGAGCGCGGCGAGGAATTCCTGGCAGTACGTGGTCGTGTTGTGCGTCACGGGGTCGAACGGGCACCCCGGGTCGGCGTTGACGACCGGAAGCGTGACGGCCCCGCCCCCGGCGTTGGAGAAGATGAGGCCGAAGAGCCCGATCAGGATGATCGGGAAGATCAGCGAGAAGAACAGCGCGATCGGATTGCGGAAGTACGACCGGGCGACGACCCGGAAGTCGGCGCCGACCCGACGACCGTTCACGTCGGCGCCTCCGACTTGAGCGCTCCGTCGTCCATCTGCCCGACGAGCCGGACGAAGACGTCCTCGAGCGTGTCCTGCGCCGTCTCGAACGCGCTCCACGGAAGGCCGCTCGACTCGATGGCGTTGAGGACCCGGAGCGCGTCCCGGGCGCTCCCGAGCTCGACATCGATCCGACCGCCCTCCGCGAACGCGGTGAGGCCGAGGGTCGCGTGGAGGTACGCGGCGAGCTCCGGCGACCCCTCGACGCGCAGGCGCGCGGGGCGGCCGTGGGCGCGGATGATCTCGTTCGGGGTCCCGGCGGCGATGACGCGGCCGTGGTGGATGATCGCGACGTGGTCGGCGAGGATCTCCGCCTCCTCGAGGTAGTGCGTGGTCAGGAACACCGTGCGGCCCTCGCGCCTCAGGGCGCGGATCACGGCCCAGATCGCACGGCGGGCGTGCGGGTCGAGTCCGGTCGTCGGCTCGTCGAGGAAGCAGATCTCGGGGTCGTTCGTGAGCGCGAGGGCGAGCCCGAGCTTCTGCTTCTGGCCACCGGAGAGGGTGTCGAACCGCGCGGAGACCTTGTCGAGGAGCTCGACCTGGGCGAGGAGCTTCCCCGGGTCGACGTCGGTGCCGAAGAGCGCCCGGTAGTACTCGACCGCCTCCTTGGGGGTGATCTTCTCGAAGAACCGGAAGTCCTGGGGGATCACGCCGATCCGACGGTGGAGCGCGGTGCCGTCCGACCACGGGTCGAGCCCCAGGACCCGGACCGACCCCTCGGTCCGGCGCCGCAGGCCCTCGAGGATCTCGGTGGTCGTCGTCTTCCCGGCGCCGTTCGGGCCGAGGAATGCGAAGACCGTTCCCGTCGGCACGTCGAAGTCGATCCCGTCGACCGCGGCGAGCGGGCCGTACCGCTTCACGAGTCCCCGGACCTCGATCGCGGTGGGCATCGTCCCCCTCAAAGCCCGCGGGTAATGAAAGCTAGGGGTGGGGCGGGGGGGCGGCCGCGCCCGTGGAGACGTCGACCTCGACGCTCTCGCCCGGGCCGACCCACGCGCTCCCGCCCGCGGTCTCGAGGCGGAGCGCCGCACCGCCCGTCCAGTCGACCGACAGCCGACCCGAGTCGTAGCGGAGCCGGGCGGTGCCCGTCCCGACGCGCAGGCCGTCGATCGATGCCCGAAGGAGAGCTTCCGGGAACGCGGGCCGGACCGCAAGGCAGGGCTCCCGCCCGTCGACCGCGAGCCCCCACAGCCGCTCGAAGAGGATCGTGAGGAACGGGGCGACGCTGAAGCCGAGCACGAAGCACGAGTCGAACGGCTCCTCCCGGTCGCCTCGGAAGCACTCGTTCGCGTGCGGAGCCTCGGCCGCGAGCTGGCGCGCGATCGAAGTAAGGTAGGCGAATCCGAGGTCGCGTTCTCCCGCCGCGAGCGCCGCGTCGGCGGCCCACGCGGTCGCGATGGGCCAGACCTGCCCGTCGTGGTAGGCGCGCGGGTCGAACGCCGGGTCCGCGCTCGAGAGCGTCCGCACCCCCCACGGTGTCGTCAGGTCGTCGCGAGCGGCCCGCCGGACGACCGAGCGCGCCGCCTCGGGCGAGAGGAGTCCCGCGCTGACCGCCCGCAGGGCGTTCGGCCGCAGCTTGGCGACCGGCTCGCCCGCCCGAAGCGAGTCGTAGAGGTACCCCTCCTGCGGCCAGGCGTAGCGGCTCGTGACGGAGGCGGCGACCCGCTCGGCGAGCGCCGTGAGCGCGGCCGGCTCCTCCGGGCCGGGGGAACCCGCGAGGAGCTCGGCCGTCGCCCGAAGCGCTCCCCGCCAGAGGACCTGGACGTCGATCGCATGGTCCCGACGGTCCGTCGAATCCCAGATCGTCGTGTCCGGCGCGTCGATGCCGTAGCGGATCCGTGCCACCGGTCCGGCCGCGGCCTCCATCGTCTCCGCCTCGCCGCCGTTCCTCAGGAGGCCCGTTTCGGCGTCGGACCGGGCGCGGCCCCATCCCGCGATCCGGGCGAGCGCGTCTCGCCAGGGCCCCGGCACGGAGGCACGGCCCGCGTGGCGCGCGAGGCGGAGGACGAGCTCGGGGTAGTAGAGGGTCGTGTCGGAGGTGCCGTAGAGGAAGAGCGGACCCGGGGCGATCTGCATGGGGAGCTCGCCGGGCTCCCCGCCCAGGAGCGGCAGCTCCGACCGCGACTGGAACCGGAAGACCGAATCGATCGAGCGCTCGGCCCAGTCGAAATCGCCGAGCCAGAGGACCGCCGGAAGCATCCAAGCGAGGTCCCGGCACCAGATCGCCGCGTACCAAGGGTACCCGGCGACCAGGCCGACGAGGCCGTCGCCGGGCGCCGAGTACAGGCGGCGGAGCGCCGAACGGGCGAGCGCGTACGCGCGTTCGAGCTCGGGCGCCTCGGGGAACCGGAGCGTCGGCGTGCGCGCCTCCCAGGCGACCCGAGCGCGCTCGGCGCGGTCGGCGGCCTCGATCGGGTCGCCGATCGCGAGCTCGGACGACGCCGGGTCGGGGACCGAGCGTTCGAGCCCTCCCGAGATGAGGAACGTGACCTCGACCGGTCCCTCGGGGGTCAGAACGACCTCGTGGTCCGACGCGACCTCCTCGACCGGCCCTTCCCGAGAGGTCCCGTCCCAGGCGGCCCCGTTGACGTAGAGGCGCGAGGGGGGCACGCTCGAGCGGAACGAAAGGGCGTAGCTGCGTTGGCGGACCCGCAGCTCGCCAGGTCGCGCGATCGCGCGGTAGCTGGTGGGCCGGATCCCCTCGACGAGGACGGGCAACAGGAACGGCACGAACCGGCTGCGCAGGGTCAGCGTGAGGGCCGGTCCGTCGGTCAGCGAACACCGGAGGCGACGGACCGCGCCCGGCGGCTCCTCGGTGGCCACGACGGTCTCCGCGACCTCGAGCCGGCCGAAGCGGTGGCGGGTCCGCCAGCGGTCCGTCCCGCCGGGAGCCTCGACGAGCGTCTCGGGCAGGGTCCGGGAGTCCCCGTCCGCGACGAGCGAGAGCCTCCATGGCCCCGTCAGGCGCACGAGCTCGCCGAACACCCCGCCCCATTCGGCGGGCGCGCCGCGCGCCTCGCGCGCGAGCTCGAGGTCCCCTCGGCCGTCGAGGAGCGCCGCGGACGAGAGGGTCGTGAGGAGGACCGGCGGGGGCCCGTAACGGGCCGGGTCGGTCGGGATCGCCGTCACCCCGGCGCTCCCGACCGCACCCGGTCCCGGAACTCGAACCAGACGAGCGGAGGGATCGCGACCGACTTGAGCTCGAGGCGGACCGTGAGCTCGCCCTCGCGCCGGCCCCAGTCGCCGTCCACGGCGAACTCGGTGCGGACCCCCGCGGCGAGCTCGAGCGGGGCCCGGGCGGAAACGGTCGACGCGGTCCGCCAGTCGGGAGCCGCCGCCGTCCGGACCCGGAAGGCATCGGAGGGAACCGACGCCCCGTCGATCCGCAGGCGCACCTCGCCGAAGGCGCCGGTGCGCAGCGGCGGGTTGGCGAGCGCAAACGAGATCCCGGCGTCCGTCCCCGCGAGCGACCCCGGCGCGTAGACCGACTCCTCGACGGTCTCCGCGATCCCGACGAGTGCCTCGAGCGAGTGCGGCCCGAACTCGACACCGACCGAGAGTCCCTGCCGCGCCAGCGACAGGACCGCGGCGAATCGCCCGGTGCTCACGCTCGGCGGGAGGGCGTCGACCGCCTTTAGCCGTTCGCGGGAGCCGTCCGCGTCACGACCGGAGGGCGGGGGAAGTGGGGCTCCCGGCCGACCCTTTGCGTCGGGGCCGTCGCCGGGGGCTCCGGGGGTGGGGGAACGGGGGCGTCGGGACCGCTGGCGCACCGGGGTCCCGGTCCATCGGACGTTCGTTTGGCCACGGCGCGTGCGCCGTCTTCGGCACCGCGAACGCCGACACACGGAGGATCGCAATCTCCCCTCCGAATCCGACCGGTCCGTTCCTGTCGTCCACGTCCGTCCCTACCCACTACGGGGTATTTGACTATAGTAACGTTACAATCGTTACATTAACGAATTGTGGGCAGGGGCGGACCGGCCCGTCCAAAGATCGCGACCGCGACGCGCCCCTGCTCGGTGAGCGTGACGCGGGCCCGCGGCCCGGGGGCTTCCGACCGCACGAACCCCCAGCGGGTCTCGAGCGGCTCGAGGCGTCGTCGCAGGCGCCCGTGCTGCGCTTGCGGCGATGCCGCGGGGGCTCCGCCGGGGCCGCGACGGTCGAGCCCGAGCTCTCGGAGGAGCTCGTGCTTGCGCAGCGAGCCCCCCCGCCGTTCGAGCGCCTCGAGGACCGCGACGAGCTCGGGCGCGGGGGCCCGCAGCGTGTAAACCCCGACCGGATCGATCCGGTCCACGACGTCGTGGACGGCGTCGACCCGGGGCAGCCGGCCCGAGTACCACGCCCGGGAGACCTGGACGTAGTACGGTTCGCCCTTCCAGAGCATGCAGGCGAGCGTCCCCGCGATCGCCGTGATCTTGGTGCCGGTCGAGACGTTCACCCGGATCGGGAGGACGTCGGAGGCGTTCCGGTCGGTCCGGCGCTCGTTCTCGAAGATCGCACGGAGCGCCGCGAGGACGCCGAAGACGTTCCAGAGGTCGGTGCGGACGACGCGAACCTCGACCGGCCACGAGCTCGACCCGAGGCGACGGACGACCTCCTCGACGAACGGCGCGGCCGCGTCGCGTTCGGCCCGGGTGATGAGGTAGACCCGGTCGGCGCGTTCGGCCTCGATCGGCTCGGTGATCCTCTCGATCTCGAACCCGACCGGGGCGATGTGGACGCGCGCCCGCGGGTCGCCGAGGCGCGGCCCGGTCGACGGGCGTCGCGCGACGGGGCGGGGCGGCACGCGGCGGGAAGACCGGTCGCTCGGATGAGCCTAGGGGTCCGGTCCGGCCGGCGGGGCGCGCTCCGTGCGGTCCGCGCGCCGATTGCTCCCGGCGACCGTCGCTTGCGTCCTTCGCAACGAACCGGACGAGACGAAACGATTTATCGCGCCTCCCGTCCAAAGCCGCGGTGTCCCGGGGCGGAACGTGACGAAGGCGGGGCGACCCTTGACGGAGGCACTCGGCGCCTTTCCGCTCTTCTTCGAGCCGGTCCCTCCTCCGTCGCGCGCGGGCGCGGCCCGCATCGCCGAGCGCGTCGAGGAGGTCGGCGCGCTCGTCCGTTCGGTCGGACGCGTCGACGCGATCGACGTTCCCGAGCTCGTGGACGAGAACCACGAGGGAAAGCCTCACTACCGTTCGGGGGACCTGCGCGCGTTCGCCCGAGCGCTCCAGGAGCGCACCGGCCGGCCGGCGGTCGTCAACAAGGTCGTCGCGTATCTCGAGAGCGCCGACGCGCTCGAGCGGTGGGGACGCGAGACCGTCGCGCACGGGATCCACCAGGTCGTTCTCGTCGGTGGAGCGAGCCGGTACATCCCGTACCCGGGGCCTCCGGTCGCCGAGGCCAACGGGGTCTGCCGTCCCGTCTTCCGCGCCGTCGGGGGGCTCCTCGGCAACATCGCGATCCCCCAGCGCGTCGGAGAGCCGCACCGGATGCTGGCGAAGACGAGGACGGGCGCGGCGTTCTTCACGACGCAGCTCCTCTTTGACGCCGACCTTACGGTCCAGATGGTCCGCCAGTACGACCTGCTCTGCCGTCTCGCGTCGATCCCTCCGTCCGCCGTGCTGCTCAGCTTCGCGCCGATCGCGGACGAGGCGGACATCGAGTTCGTCCGCTGGCTCGGGGCCGATCTCCCCGATTCGGCGGAGCGGACGATCCTCGAGGGGGACGACGCCGAGGCCGCGCGGCGGAGCGCGTCGCGCGCCGTCGAGGTCTGGGAGACGGTCGTCGCGGCCGCGCGGGCGGAGGAACTGAGCGTCCCGCTCGGAGTCAACGTCGAGCAGGTCTCCGCGCGTCACCTCGCGCCGGCCGCCGACCTCCTGCGCGAGTTCGCCCGTCGCCTCCCGACGCCCTCGCCCGGGCGCCGGTCCCCGGATCCCGAGCCCACCGACGTCCGGCCGCCCGCGCCTACGGACGGAGCGGGAGAGCGGTCCCGCCTCGCGCGGTGAGGCGGCTCCCTAGGTGCGCCGATCGGCCGACCGGGCGCCTCTTCGGCGCGCGGAAGCGCGTACCACGCGCCCGTCGGACCACCACGGCCGCCCGTCCAGCTCCACGTGGGCCCCGCCGAGCGTCGTGAGGTAGCTGAACCGGGACCGGTTGCGTCCTCCGAGCGAGCGGTTGTCGCCGAGCCACAGCCCGACCGTGCGATCCGAGAGCTCGCCCACCTCGGGGGCGCGATCGATGGCGGGGTTCAGCCCGATCGTGAGCGCGGTGGGCCGGTTCCGCCCGTGCCCTCCCCGCCGGTACGCCGACTGGAACGCTTCCCCGCCGCGGTCGAACGAGAACTCCACGAGTCGCCCGCCGGCGAACGAAAACCGTGCCCCGACCGCGACGGGCACGTCCGCGAATCGGTCGTACGTCGGGCGGTTCGACTCCCAGGTGCCCTCGGCGACGCCGTCCGCGAGGCGCACGGCGACGAACCCCGTCGGGACCTGGGTCCACGACCCCCGCAGGGTCGGAGCGGCCGCCCGGACCCGTCCGTCCGCCACGGTCAGCGAGGCGCGCTCGATCGCGAGGTCGAGCCGGGTCCCGTTCGCGTGCCGGACGGTGACGCGACGCG
>JAJZGO010000178.1 GCA_021798415.1 Thermoplasmata archaeon
AACGTCCGACTCGTCGCCGGACCTTCGGTAGAGAATCGGCACGACCAGCCGCCCTTCGGATGCGCGGTCTTGACCAGCCACTCCATCGTGTGTCGGACCCGGGGATCATCCGCGTACCCCAGCCGGATCAGCGCCCGGGCCATGTTGGCCGTAAAACAGTGGTGCCCCTTTCCCTTCCCGAGGCCGCCCACCCCGCCGCCGACGAGCGGCGATTTCGCCATCCAGTACTCGCTCGACTGCCGAACCTCGGGGATCTCGCGCGTCGCGCCGAGGTCAGCGAGGGCGAGCATGGTCCAATGTGTCCCGAGGAAGCGGGGCTCCATCCGGCCCCCGTCGCGCACCCACCAGCCCGCCGGGTTCCGGCGGGAGAGCATCTCCCGGACCCACGGGTCCTGGGAAATCTCCTGCCGGGCGGCACGGACCTCCGGGTCGGACGCTCGCCGTCCCAGCAGACGGGTCAGCGTGAGGTACCGGACCGACGGTTGGCTCGGCTCGAGCAGCCAAGTCAGGACCGGGTCCGACGGCATGGTGCCGTGGAGGACTTCTCCATACTTGGTTCCTTGCGGCTGCGCCGCTACGCGGGGTGTGAGGAGGGGGGTCCGATACCCGCGGATGGAGCGTGCTCCCGAAGGCACGTTCCTCGTCAGTGAGTCGGCCGTCGCCGTGCGTCGCTAGTGCTAGATTCGCTCCCGGGACTCGATCGCCGGGTCTGCAATGGGCCGACTCCCGGATAGGGCCGCAGGGGCCGTACTGCGATGGCGTAGGTCACGCGCGACGGACTCTCCTAGCGCTGTCAGTCGATAGACGTTCAGTCTTCGCGGTTGGCCCCGGACATGCCTCCTGTCCGACTCGATCACTTTGGCCGCTTCAAGTCGCGACAAGACCTTGGTCAGTGTTCCCTGTCGGATCGCCAGCGCTTCGCTCATTCCCTTCTGAGTGAACCCAAGTCGGCCCACCTCGTCATTCCCAAGTCTTCCCAGGGAAGCGAGGTGCGTGATCACCCGACCGGCCGCGTCGGTGCCGGGCGATAGCCCCGGGGAAGCAACGACCGCCCCCGGACCGGGAGGGCGGTACGTCGGAGCCTCGTCCGCGGGCGCTTTGGAGGCGGGTGACGCCGATGGGCCCTGCGGCTGCGCGACCCGGCTCTCTCCCGGCTCGCGCCGGAACAGTGAACGAAGAACCCAACCAGCCACGACCCCGACGAGGGCCACGAGAGTAAACTCGGACCAGACCAGGGCATCCATTCGCTCGAGAACTCCCTAGCTCGTCGGAGAAGTAAGGTCGCTGGTCCTCCTCGGCGAAAGCGGTCTGACTCAGATCCCCCGCGCTCAGGAGTTATGGTTCGGGCTTCTTCCCGCGGCTCTCAGGATCCGAAGTCAGCTCCTTGATCCATCGTTCTCCTTCTTGGCGACGCGCCCGTTGAACGAGGTATGAAGTCGCCCATGCGGTGCCCACCGTCGCCGCGATGACACCGGCAACGACAAACTCGACAAGCCAGCTCGGACCGGACGGAGCGGAGGCTGAAGGGACCCCTACACGAACGACAAGCGAACTCACGGAGCGATCGTTCCTGCTGTCGAGGACGGTCAATGCCACCGTGAACGCTCCGGAGGCGTTGTAGGTGTGAGTCGGGTCTTGTAGCTGGGAACTCTCACCATCGCCGAAAGTCCAACCAAACCGGTACGGCGGTGACCCCCCCTGGGCCTGTCCCACAAAGTGTACGGTAAGCGGTGGAGACCCGTTCGTCGTCGTGGACCCGACCAAGGCTTGGAGCAGGATCGAGACGTTGAAAGAAGCCCCAACGGAACCGCCGGCCGCGTCGTGGACGGTGACCTGCGCAGTGAACGGACCATTGGTTGTGTAGACGTGGGTGATGACCGAGAGATTCCCACCTACTCCGCCGTCTCCGAAGGACCACGCGTAGGTGTACGGCGGAGTACCCCCCGTCGCGTTCGCCGTGAAGTTCACGGGTTGACCCAGCGCCGCTGGGTCGGGAGCCGCGTTGGTGATGACGACGTCGAGCGGGGCGTAGACGCGAACCTGGATGGAGGCAGTGGCCGTGTGGCCGGCGCTGTCATTCACCCAAAGGCTCACCACGTAAAGTCCGTCAGCATGGAAAGTGTGTGAGGGGTTTGGCATCGAACTCGTGCCACCGTCGCCGAATCTCCAGCTGTGGGTAAACGGGCCGATCCCTCCCTGAAATGAGCTGTTGAACTGTGCGGGAGTGCCGGGAACAGGGACTGCCGGGCTCACAGAGATCGAGGGCGGAGAGATCGGCGGGCTGACCCCCCAGGCCCAGGTGTCGTTCGGTTGAGGGACGATCGCGCCTAGCCCACTAAACAGGATAACCGCGGAATCCGTGGGGTCGTCGGCCATCTGGCCGTCGAACCGAGGAGGCGGTGCGGTGCCGGAGGAAACGTTCCGCCACACGCCCCCTTGGAACGTCCAGGTGTCGTTGAGGTAGGTCGGCCCTCCGCAGGCCAAGTCGGCGCAACGCGCCCCGCCGAAGAGCAGAACGCTTCCGGTGGTGGAGTCATAAGCC
>JAJZGO010000179.1 GCA_021798415.1 Thermoplasmata archaeon
CCTTCGAGCTCGTCCAAGCGCAGGCCGAGCTCCTCGAGGCGCTCCAAGCACGAACGCGCCGACGCCTGGAGGAGGTCGAGGAGCGCCGAAGTGGCCGGATCGACGTGTGCCGACTCCGCCAGAATGCTGGAGGGGGGCGTCGGGCCGACCGCGCGGGCCCCCGTCGCGTCGACCCGGATCGCGTGCCAGAGCGGCCGGCCCTCGGCGTCGAGCGTGGCGAGGACGACCAGGGTCGCGCCCCGGCCCCGCACGATCGGCCGGCGCGGAGGCACCCCTCCCGAGACCCCGAGGGCCGATAGGGCGTCGAGGACGGTCGGCGTCGCGGCCTCGGGCGCCAGCGGTGTCCCCCCTAGATGTCGAGGTTCGTCACCTCGACGGCGTGCTCCTGGATGTACAGGCGGCGGGGCTCGACCTCTTCGCCCATCAGGACCTGGAAGAGCTCGTTCGCGTGCGCCGCGTCCTCGACCGTCACCCGCAAGAGGGTCCGCGAGCCCGGATGCATCGTCGTCGAGGCGAGCTGCTCGGCGTTCATCTCGCCGAGCCCCTTGTACCGCTGGATCGTCACTCCCTTCGAGCCGCCGAGCTCCGCGAGCGCCCGGTCGCGCTCCTCGTCGGAGTAGGCGTAGGCGGACCGGCTGCCCTTCTGGAGCCGATAGAGCGGCGCCTGGGCGATGTAGACGCGGCCCTCGGAGATCAGCTCGGGCATCTTGCGATAGAACAGGGTAAGGAGCAGCGTCCGGATGTGGGCGCCGTCGACGTCGGCATCGGTCATCAGGATGATCTTGTGGTACCGCAGGCTCTCGATGTCCTGCTCGTCGCCGATCCCGATGCCGATCGCGGTGATCAGCGATCGGATCTGCTCGTTCTCGAGCATCTTGTCGAGGCGCGCCTTCTCGACGTTCAGGATCTTGCCCCGAAGCGGAAGGATCGCCTGGAACTCCCGGTCCCTCCCCTGCTTCGCCGTCCCGCCCGCGCTGTCCCCCTCGACGATGAACAGCTCGGACTGCGCCGGGTCCCGCGAGTGGCAGTCGGCGAGCTTCCCCGGAAGTCCCCCGCCCTCGAGCAGTCCTTTGCGGCGGGTCAGTTCGCGCGCCTTGCGGGCCGCCTCGCGCGCGTGCGAGGCCTGCACGGCCTTGAGGATGAGCGACTGGCCGACGGCGGGGTGCTCTTCGAGGAACTCGGCCAGCTTCTCGTTGACCGCGCTCTCGACCTGCCCCTTGACCTCGGAGTTTCCGAGCTTCGCCTTCGTCTGGCCCTCGAACTGGGGCTCGAGGACCTTCACCGAGAGGACCGAAGTGAGGCCCTCGCGGACGTCCTCGCCGCTGAGGCCCTCCTTGTCCCCCTTGAGGAGCCCGCGGTGGCGCGCGTAGTCGTTGAACGTCCGGGTGAGCGCCGCGCGCAGGCCGACGACGTGCGTGCCGCCGTCGGTGGTGTGGATGTTGTTGACGAACGCGAGGGACGTCTCGTTGTAGCCGTCGTCGTACTGGAGCGCGACCTCGATGTCGTTCGCTTCGCGCTTCGCGTGCAGGTAGATCGGCGGCTTGAACAAAAGGTTCGCCGCCTGGCTCAGGTCCTCGACGAACTCGGTGATCCCGCCGGCGTGGTGGAACGTCTCGTCCGTGCCGTCCCGCTCGTCGCGGAACCGGATCGTGACCCCCGCGTTCAGGAAGGAGAGCTCCTTGAGGCGACGCCCGATCGTGTCGCGGTCGAACGCCACCGTTTCGAGGATCGTGCCGTCGGGCTTGAAGCGGGTCTCGGTGCCGGTCGTCGTGGAGGGTCCCACGACCTTGATCGCGCCGACGGGAGCGCCGCGCTCGTAGCGCTGGAAATGCTCCTGGCCCTCCCGCCGGACCCGGACCTCGAGCCACTCGGAGAGGGCGTTCACGACGTGGACGCCGACTCCGTGGAGGCCGCCCGAGACCTTGTAGGTGTTCCGATCGAACTTCGAGCCGGCGTGCAGGACCGTCATCACGATCTCGAGCGTCGGGCGGTTGTACTTGGGGTGGTTCTCGACGGGGATCCCGCGGCCGTCGTCGCGGACCGAACACGACCCGTCCGCGTGGAGGGTCACGACGATCTCCGTGCACGCTCCGGCGAGGACCTCGTCGATCGAGTTGTCGACGACCTCGTAGACCAGCTGGTGGAGCCCTCGAGCGTCCGTCGACCCGATGTACATCCCGGGGCGTCGCCGGACCGCCGAAAGCCCCTCGAGGACCTGGATCGAACTGGCGGTGTACGCGGGAGTGTCCATCGACTGTTGGGCCATCGGAAATTCCCCGGAATCGCCGGGCATTTCTACCGAGCCGGGGCCGCGTTATAACGCTTGGGTTGCGGGCGCAAACCGAGCCGTTTTTCTGTCGGGCCCGACGCCCGGAACCGGAGCGCTGAGCGCGGCCCCGCCGGCCCCCGATCGGGTGCGCCGCGAGGGACCCCGACGGCCTTCGGCCCGGGCGAGAGAATCCTAATACTCGGGCCCTTCCTTCGAGGCTCGTCGCGATGACCGACGAAACGTCCGAG
>JAJZGO010000180.1 GCA_021798415.1 Thermoplasmata archaeon
CAAGGTCCACGGCTGGTTCGGCCAGATCGCGGCCTACTCGGACGCGCTCTCCCACCTTGGTTCGTCCGCGCGCTACGTCGAGTACCTCTTCGGCTTCCTCGCGCTGATCGGCCTCCTCTGGATCCTGGTCCGCTACCTCCGGTGGATCTCGACCGTCTACGCGGTCACGAACCGCCGGGTGATCGTCCAACGCGGGATCCTCGGCCGCGAGTTCGACGAGATCCCCATCCTTCAGGTGCGCGGGGTGGACGTCCACCAGACCGCCGGCCAGCGTCTCCTCGGCTACGGGACGGTCCGCGTCAGCTCGGAAGGCGGCCAGCACCTGGGCAACGAGGACTGGAAGGGGGTGCCGAAACCGTTCACGTTCCAGAAGCGCATCGAGAACGCGACGGTCGACCTCCAGAGCGCCCGGGGCCCGGTCGCGTGGACCAACCCGCCTCCGCGCTGACGATCGGGCGGTCCGAACGGGCGCCCGGCCCGCGCACCGTTAAATGCGTGGGGCCGAGTGCGTGAGCACGCCCCATGGCGGACGAGTTCGACGCGATCGTCGTCGGCGCCGGCCTCGCCGGCAGCTCCGCGGCGATCCGCCTCGCCAAGGCCGGGGCGAACGTCCTCCTCCTCGAGCGCGGCGCCGAAGCGGGGGCGAAGAACCTCTCGGGAGGGGTCCTCTGGGGCCACGACCTCGACGCGATCGTCCCGGGGTGGTGGCACGAAATGCCCGTCGAGCGGCATATCGTGCGCAAGCGCTTCGGCCTCATGACCCCCGAGCGTACCCTCGCCTTCGACTACGAGGACGCGGGGTGGCGACGCGAGCCGTTCGTCGCCCACTCCGTCCTGCGCGCGCGCACGGACGCCTGGCTCGCCCGCAAGGCCGAGGAGGCGGGGGCCACGGTCGTCACCTCCGTACCGGTCGACCGGTTGAACTGGGAGGGGAACCGCGTCCGCGGGGTGGTCCAGGGCGGCGAGACCATGACGGCGCCCGTCACGATCGTGGCCGACGGGACCAACTCCCGGGTCACCCTCGGCACCCCGATCCGGCCGAACCCACGCCTCTCGGGAACGGCGACCGAGCTCGGCGTCAAGGAGGTCTACCGGCTCGACGCGTCGGTCATCGAAGAGAGGTTCCAGCTCGGTCCGGGCGAGGGGCACGCCGAGGAGTGGGTCACCGGGATCTTCGCGCCCGGCGTCATGGCGGGGGGATTCCTCTACACGAACCGGGACACGATCTCGCTCGGGCTGATCATCAACCTCGCCTCGCTCTTCGGACGGAACACCTACTCGACGGAGATGATCGAGCAGTTCAAGCTCCACCCCACGATCGCGCGGACCCTGCGCGGAGCCGAGCTCGTCGAATACGGGGCGAAGCTGATCAGCTCGGGGTGGGCCAGCCGTCCGGCGGCGTTCCACGGCGACGGCTGGATGGTCGCGGGCGACGCCGCCGGGTTCGTCTTCTCGAACGGGCTCGTGATCCAGGGGATGAACTACGCGGTCCGCACCGGCCTCGCCGCGGCCGAAACGGCGCTCGCCGCGAGGGCCGCGAACGATCCCTCCGCCGCGCGTCTCGCGGAGTACGACCGCCGCCTGGAAGCGAGCGGAGTGCTCTCCGACTTCCGCGACTTCGAGCGCATGGACGACGTGAAGTGGAACCCGCGGATCTACTCGGCGTACCCCAAGTTCGCGACGGCGCTCTTCCACGCGATGATGTCGGAGACCGGCGGTCCGAAGCGCCCGCTCCGACACCTCCTCCGCGAGGTGCAGAAGGAGTCCGGGATCTCCCTCTTCCATCTCCTCCGGGACGGGTCGGACGTGGTCCGGAGCGTCTAGGGACCTTCCCCGACTAGATCCCGCGGACCCGTCGGACCTCGGCCGTGAGCGCCGGGACGATCTCGAAGAGGTCCCCTGCGATCCCGTAGTCGGCGACCTTGAAGATCGGGGCGGACGCGTCCGAGTTGATCGCGACGATCACGCGCGAGCTCACCATCCCGACCAGGTGCTGGATCGCGCCCGAGATCCCGACCGCGATGTAGAGCTGCGGGGAGACCGCGCGCCCGGTCTGGCCGACCTGGAGCGAGGCGGGCCGCCATCCGGCGTCCGTGACCGCGCGGGAGGCGCCGACCGCCGCCCCGAGCGAAGCCGCGAGCTCGTCGACCAGGCGGAAGTTCTCGGGAGCGCGGAGGCCGCGCCCTCCCGAGACGACGATCGCCGCGTCCGCGAGGCCCGGCCCCGAGCCCGCACCGGCGGTCTCGACCGCGGTTCGCCTCGGGCCGAAAAGGGCGGCGGGGATCTCCGGGGCCTCGACGGCCTCGACCGTGAGCGCGACCGGCGCCTCGGTCGGGGAGGGGAAAGCGTGCGGTCGCAGCGCGACCGCCGCGCGGTCCCCCACGAGGCGTCGGGTCTCGGTGGCGCGGCCGCCGAAGACCGGCCGCCGCACCAAGAGCCCTTCGGCGTCTCCCGACACCTCGGTCACCCCGCTCGCGGCGGCGGCGCTCCAGCGCGTCGCGAGTCGGCCGAGGAGGT
>JAJZGO010000181.1 GCA_021798415.1 Thermoplasmata archaeon
TCCGACAGTGAGGGACGAAGCCCTAGGGCGCAAACGGGATTAGATACCCCGGTAGTCTAGGGTGTAAACGCTGCAGACTTGGTGTTGGGGGTCCTGCGTGGGCTCCCAGTGCCGGAGCGAAGGTGTTAAGTCTGCCGCTTGGGGAGTACGGTCGCAAGACTGAAACTTAAAGGAATTGGCGGGAGAGCACCGCAACGGGAGGAGCGTGCGGTTCAATTGGATTCAACGCCGGAAAACTCACCGGGGGCGACGGAGGGATGAAAGCCAGGCCGAAGACCTTGCCCGATTCTCCGAGAGGTGGTGCATGGCCGTCGTCAGTTCGTACCGTAAGGCGTTCTGTTAAGTCAGATAACGAACGAGACCCTCGCCCTCAGTCGCGATTTCACGAGCGATCGTGAGAGCACACTGAGGGGATCGCTGCCGCTAAGGCAGAGGAAGGAGAGGTCTACGGTAGGTCCGTATGCCCCGAATCTCCCGGGCAACACGCGCGCTACAAAGGTGGGGACAATGGGATCCGACCCCGAAAGGGGAAGGCAATCCTGAAACCCCATCGTAGTCTGGATTGAGGGCTGTAACTCGCCCTCATGAAAATGGATTCCGTAGTAATCGCGGGTCAACATCCCGCGGTGAATGTGCCCCTGCTCTTTGCACACACCGCCCGTCAAGTCATCCGAGTTGGGTCGGAGTGAGGGTGGCTCATCTGGGTCGCTCGAACTTCGGTTCAGCAAGGGGGACTAAGTCGTAACAAGGTATCTGTAGGGGAACCTGCAGATGGATCACCTCCTAAGAACGCCGGCCGTACGCGGTCGGCGACGCGAGGTCGGGTCCGGTCTGCGTACGTCGTTCGTCGTCTCCTTTCCGGATGGGCTATCAACCCTTTTTTGAGTAGTTACAACTGCCTTATTAGCGCCCGAACGCTGACCGGGGCGTGATGAAGGTCCCCCGTGCCCAAGCGGTCCCGCCGAGCCTCGCGGCCGCCGTGCGGTCCCTCGCCGCCGGCGAGCCGGTGCTGATCTTCGACGCGGCCGACCGCGAAGGGGAGACCGACCTCGTGATCCAGAGCGAGCGGGCGACGCCCGAGCTCGTGCGCCTTCTTCGCCAGGACGCGGGCGGCTGGGTCTGCACGGCGATCTCCGACGAGCTGCGCCGCCGCCTCGACCTTCCGTTCTACTCCGACCTGCTCGCCCGGGCGGCGTCCGACTACCCGATATTGCGCGCGCTCGCGAACGAGGAGCTTCGGTACGACCGACGCAGCCCGTTCGGCGTCCACGTGCACCACCGCTCGACCTACACGGGGATCCCCGACAACGACCGGGCGACCGCGATCCGCGCGATCGGCGAGCTCGCGCGCGACGCGGGACGGCTCGCCGACGCCGAGCTCAAGCGTCGGTTCACCTCCGAGTTCAGCTCGCCCGGCCACCTGCCGATCATCTACGCCGCCCCCGGGCTCCTCGAGGAGCGGAAGGGTCATACGGAGCTGTCGGTCTCGCTCGCCCGGATGGGGGGGCTCTCGGAGTCGATGACGGTCTGCGAGATGCTCGGGGACTCCGGCGGGCCGCGGGCGCCCCCGGCGGCCCGAGCGTACGCCGAGGCCCACGGCTGGCCGTTCCTCGAGGGACAGACGATCGTGAAGGCGTGGCGGGAATGGTCGTCCGAGTGATGGCGACGGGGGTCTTCGACCTCCTCCACCCGGGTCACCTCTACTTCCTCACCGAGGCGAAGCGCCTCGGCGACGAGCTCGTGGTCGTCGTCGCGCGGGACCAGACGGCGCGCAGGCTCAAGCACGAGCCGTACGTCCCCGAGCTCATGCGCCGCGAGATGGTCGAGGCGCTCAAGCCCGTCGACCGCGCGGTCCTCGGCTCGACGACCGACATCTACGAGACCGTCGTGCGCGAGCGCCCGTCGATCATCGCGCTCGGCTACAACCAAGTATGGAACGAGAAGGAGGTCGAGGCCGAATGCGCCCGCCGCGGCGTTCCCCTCAAGGTCGTCCGGATCGGCGCGTCGCCGCACGACGACCTCGCGACCCGACGGATCGTCGAACGGATCGTCGCCCGGACGGCGAACGAGCGTGCGCGATGAAGACGGTCGGCGTTGCGGACACGACGTTCGCCCGGGTCGACATGGCGCGGCACGCCGTGCGGGCCCTCAAGGGCCGCGGCACGGGCTTCAAGGTCGTCCGACGGACCGTGCCGGGGATCAAGGACCTCCCGGTCGCGTGCCGACGGCTCTTCCTCGAGGACGGCGCCGACCTCTGCCTCGCCCTCGGGATGCCGGGGAAGGCGGAGTACGACCGGACGTGCGCCCACGAGGCGTCGCTCGGCCTCATGTTCACGGGCGTTCTCTCGGCGAAGCCGATCGTCGAGTGCTTCGTCTTCGAGTCGGAGGCGGCCGGACCGAAGGAGCTCGAGGAGCTCGCGCGCCGCCGCGCCGAGGAGCACGCCCTCAACGCCTACGCCCTCCTCTTCCGCCCCCAGGACCTCGCCCGCCACGGCGGTGAGGGACTGCG
>JAJZGO010000182.1 GCA_021798415.1 Thermoplasmata archaeon
CGGCGACCGCATCCTGGGAGGGGCGGCCCAGCACGCGACCGCGACCTCGCTCCTCCACCACGGGATCGTTCCGCTCGAGGTCGACCGCCCGCTGATCGCCGGGATCTTCGGCTGGGATTCGCCCGGGCCGGCCGACCGCCTCATCGGGATGCGCGAGCTCGGTATCGCCGACCCGAGCGAGACGCTCGGCCGGGACCTCGCGGCGGCCCTCGAGGTCGAGCTCGCGCCCCCCGGGTCGTCGGCCGACTAGCGCGGCCGCGACGCCCAGAGCGACTCGGCGGCCGCCTCGGCCTCCGTTCGGATCCGGGACCAGTCCCCCCCGAGGAGCCGACGGCCGCGCACGACCGCGCGCCCGTCGACGAAGACCGTGTCGACGGCCTCCTCCGATGCCGAGTACGCGAGGTGGGAGACGACCGCGTCGGGACGCGCCGGCACGAGGCTCGGGTGGTCGAGGCGCGCGAGGAAGACGTCGGCGCGCTTTCCGACCTCGAGCGAGCCGAGGTCGTCGGCGCGGCCGAGCGCTCGCGCCCCCCCGAGGGTGGCGAGGTCGAGGAGCTCCTGGGCGGTCAGCACCGCCGGGTCCCACCGCTGGTTCTTCTGCACGAGGCCGGCGACGTGCATCTCCCGGAACATGGAGAGCGAGTTGTTGGTCACGACCGAGTCGGTCCCGAGCGCGACCGTAGCGCCCGCGGCGCGCAGCTCGACCACCGGCGCCACGCCGCCCGAGGCGAGCTTCAGGTTCGAGCTCGGGCAGTGCGCGACGGCGACCGCGTGCCGGGCGAGCGTCCCGATCTCCGCCCCGGTCAGCCAGACGGCGTGCGCCGCCACCTGGCCCGGACCGAGGAAGCCGATCGACTCGAGCCACGCGGCGGGACGCAGGCCGGTCGCGCGCTCGTGCTCGTGGACCTCGCCCCGCGTCTCCGAGAGGTGGTAGTGGAGGAGGGTCCCGGTCCGTTCGGCGAGCTCCTTCGCGGCGAGCCACGTCTCCCGGCCGCACGCGTAGACGCCCTGCGGGGCGACGAGCGGCGTGACGAGCGGGTGGCCCTTCCAGCGGCCGACGAACGCTCTCGCGTTGTCGAGGGGGACGCCCGTTTGCGTCGTCTTGTCCGGGTCGAGGACCGCCCACCCGAGGAACCCCCGCATCCCGAGCCCGACCGACGCCCGCGCGACCGCGTCCTCGAAGTAGAAGAGGTCGAGGAACGACGTCGTGCCCCCGAGGAGCATCTCGGCGACCCCCGCGCGGGCCCCGGCTTCCACGTCCGCCTCGGTCCGATGCGCGTCGACGGCGAAGACGGTCTCGAGGAACTTCGGGAACGGAAGGTCGTCCGCGATCCCCCGGAGGAGCGCGTTCGCGACGTGCGCGTGGGCGTTGATGAATCCCGGCACGGCGACCGTCCCGCGGCCGTCGACGACCTCGGCCCCCTCCCGCGGCGCTCCCGGGCCGACGTGCGTGATCCGCCCCCCCTCGAACCGCAGGTCGCCGCGCACGACCCTACGGCCGGCGTCCTGGGTCACGAGGAGCGCGTCGGTGACGACCGTCGGGGGGCTCGGCGGGGAAGGGGGCATCGGCGACGTCAGCGGGACCGGCGTAATAGGCTCTCGGCCGCGGCGTCGCCGTCGCCCGAGACCTCGGGAAGGTCGGAGAGTCCCTCCGCGGAGCGCGACTCGTACGAGCCCAGGCCCGCGAGCATCCGGCGGATCCACGGGCGGGAGAGGACGAGCGCGAGAGGGACGACCGCGAGCGCGACCAGGACGATATCGACCCACACCCCCGGGACCCACGCCGCCGACGGCATTCCGAGGATCGTCGCCGCGGTGTTCGGGAAGAGGACGACCACGCTCGCGAGCGCGAGCACGAGGGCGAGGTACGCGACCCCCAGCATCCGGAGGTTCGACGTGTTCGCGAGCGCGGCGATCCGGTTCGACGTCTCTCCGAGGGCGTTCGCGGCCTCGGCGAGACGGTTCGCCTCGAACGCGTTGCGGATCGCGACGAGGTCGCGGACCCCCTGGGCGAGCGACGCCGAGAGTCCCTCCAGGTGGTCGACCTCGCGTTCCACCGTGGCGAGCGGTGCGGAGAGCCCCGCGAACGCCGCCCCCAGCGGTCCGCCGAGGTCGGCCGCGACCACGCTCAGCCGCTCGACGTGCTGACGCACCCCTCCGACCGCCCGCTGCACCCTCGCGAGCTCGACCACCGACGGAGGTTCGGCCCGGCCTTCGAGCTCGTCCAAGCGCAGGCCGAGCTCCTCGAGGCGCTCCAGGCACGAACGCGCCGACGCCTGGAGGAGGTCGAGGAGCGCCGAAGTGGCCGGGTCCGAGTGCGCCGTCTCCGCGAGAATGCTTGAGGGGGGCGGCGGGCCGACCGCGCGGGCCCCCGTCGCGTCGACCCGGATCGCGTGCCAGAGCGGCCGGCCCTCGGCGTCGAGCGTGGCGAGGACGACCAGGGTCGCACCCCGGCCCCGCACGATCGGCCGGCGCGGAGGCACCCCTCCCGAGACCCCGACG
>JAJZGO010000047.1 GCA_021798415.1 Thermoplasmata archaeon
CCCGATGCCGCCCGAGATCCTCGACGCCCAGGCGCGGCTGACCGGCGACTGGGTGCCCGAGCCGTTCCGGGGCCTGGGCGTCGACGAGGCCCGAGCGGCGGCGGTCGCCGAGCTCGAGCGGCTCGGACTGCTCGTGCGCTCGGAGCCGTACCGGCACTCGGTCGCCCGTTCGGAGCGCACCGACGCGCCGATCGAACCGCGGCTGTCGACCCAGTGGTTCGTTCGGATGCGGCCCCTCGCCGAGCCGGTCGTCGAGGCGGTCCGTCGAGGAGAGGTCCGGATCCACCCGGAGCGCTGGCTCACCACGTTCTTCCGGTGGCTGGAGGAGATCCAGGATTGGTGCATCTCGCGGCAGGTCCTCTGGGGCCATGCCGTGCCGGTCGCCCGCTGCGGGGCGTGCGGCCACGACACCGTGACGATCGAGCCGCCGGTCCGGTGCGAGGCCTGCGGGTCGCCGGACCTCATCGCGGACCCGGACGTGCTCGACACGTGGTTCACCTCCTGGCTCTGGCCGTTCCTCGCGCTCGGCTGGCCGGAGCGCACCGCGGCGCTCGACCACTACTACCCGACCAGCGTGCTCGTGACCGGCCGCGACATCATGTTCTTCTGGGTCGCCCGGATGATGATGGCCGGCTACCGGTTCACCGGCCAGCGCCCCTTCTCGGACGTCTACTTCACCGGGATGCTGCGCGACGAGCACGGCCGCCGGATGTCGAAGCACCTCGGCAACTCCCCCGACCCGATCGACGTGATGGAGGAGCGCGGTGCGGACGCGATGCGCTTCGCCCTCGTCTTCCCGAACCCGTCCGACGAGGACGGGCCGTTCGGGCGCGCGGCGCTCGACGGCGCGCGCAACTTCCTCACCAAGGTCTGGAACCTGGAGCGGCTCGCGCTCCCGTTCTTACCACCGGGGTCCGCCCCGCCGCACGCCCCCCCGACCCTCGGGCCGGCGAGCGCGCGCGAGAACCGCTGGGTCCTCGCGCGCTACCGGCGGACGCTCGAGGAGGTCGACCGCGCCCTCGGCGTCTACGCGCCCACCGCCGCGGCGACCGCCCTCCACGCGTTCCTCTGGCATGACGTCGCCGACCGGTACGTCGAGATCGCGAAGGACGCGCTCCGCGGCCAACGGGGGGAACCGGCGCAACGCGAGGCGCGGGCGACCCTCCTCTACGTCCTCGAGCGCACGCTCCGGCTCCTCCACCCGTTCGCCCCGCACGTCACGGAGGAGCTCTGGCACGCCCTGCCGCACGACGGCGAGCTCCTTGCGCTGGCCCCCTGGCCGACGCTGGCGGAGATCGCCGCGGACCCGCTCGTCGAGGCCGAGATGGAGCCGCTCCTCGAAACGATCCGCCTCTTCCGCAACCTTCGGGCCGAAGAGAAGGTCGGCGCGGAGACCCTCCCGCCGGCGTGGGTCCGGCCCTCGGGCCCGGAGGTCGCCCGGGTCCTCGCCGAGGGACGGGCGACGGTCGAACGGCTCGCGCGGGTGAGCGCGCTCACGCTCCTCGGCCCGAGCGACCCGCCTCCGGCGGGCGCGAGCGGCCGGGTGGCCCCCCTCGGGGAATGCTACCTCCAACGGCCGCACGCGGGCCCCGGGGAGACCGAGGCCCTCGAACGCGAGCGGGAGAAGCTCTCTAAGCTCCTCGAAAAGACCCGGGGCCGCCTCGGCGACGACGGCTTCCGGGCCCGGGCGCCGCCCGAGGTCGTCCGCGAGACCGAGGGCAAGGCGGCCGACCTCGAGGAGCGCCTCCGTCGCATCGACGAGCACTTGAGGGCCGGTGGGTCGTCCGGACCTAACGCATGACGTCCGCACCCCGACGCCGCCCGCCCGCCCGCCGCCCCCGCGCCCCGGCCGACCGCCCGACCGTCCCTCCGATCGGCACGATCGCGGTCGACGGGCTCGCGAAGCCGCACCCGGCGATCGGGCTCGGCCTCTGGGGCCTCGGCCGATGGAAGCCCGCGGACGAGGACCGCACCCGCGCGACGATCGGGCGCGCCTGGGAGCGCGGTCTGCGCTGGTTCGACACCGCCGAGGTCTACGGCGGCGGCCGGTCGGAGCGCCTGCTCGGCGAAGCGCTTCTCAAGTTTCCCGCCGGAACCGAGGAGGCGTTCGTGGTCACGAAGGTCTCCTGGGAGCACCTTCGACCGTCCCAGGTCCGCGCGAGCCTCGTGAGCAGCCTCGAGCGCCTCGCGCGGCGGTCGGTCGACCTCTACCTCGTCCACGCCCCCGACGCGCGCGTTCCCCTCGCCGACACGATGGGCGCGCTCGAGGCCCTCCGGGAGGAGGGCAAGGTCGGTGCGATCGGGGTCTCGAACTTCTCGGTCGAGGAGCTCGAGGAGGCGTCCCGTCACCTCGCGAAGGCGCGCATCGTCGTGAACCAGATCGAGTACAACCTGTTCAACCGGGAGGACGGCGACGCGGTCGGCGACTACTGCCGCCGCCACGGGATCCTCGTCGAGGCCTACTCGCCCCTCGCCCGGGGGCTCCTGCACGGACGCTACCTCGACGGTCGGCGCGTGCCGGCGGAGGTCGAGCGATTCGTCCACAACCTCTTCGAGCCGAACCGGCGGGCGGAGGTCCTCGCGCGGGCCCGGCGGCTCCGCGACCTCGCGCGCGAGCACGACGTCCCGCTCGCGTCGATCGCGCTCCACTGGCTCGCGGCCCGCGGCGCGGCGCCGCTCGTGGGGATGAGCCGCCCCGAGCAGGTCGACTCGAACCTCGCCGCGTGGTCGGCCCGCCCGAGCGACCGGGTCCTCGCCGAAGCGGAGGCCATCGCGCGGGGCGATCGTGCTTAGGCTCGTCGCCTTCGACATGGACGGGACGCTCGTCGGCGTTCCGAGCTCCTGGCGGGTCGTCCACGAGTACTTTGGCGACCACAACGATACCGGCCTCCGACGATTCCTCGCGAACGAGATCGACGACCACGAGTTCATCCGGCTCGACATCCGGGTCTGGTGGAAGCACGCGCCCGAGCTCACCCTCGCCGACCTCGAGGAGATCCTCGCGGACGTCCCGCTGATGCCGGGCGCCCACCCGCTCCTCGATTCGCTCCATCGCGCCGGCGTGCGCACGGCGATCGTGAGCGGGGGCCTCGACCTCCTCGCGCGGCGCGTCGGCCGCGAACTCGGGATCGACCTCGTCCTCGCGAACGGCGTCGAATCGGGCCCGGACGGCCGTCTGACCGGCGAGGGGATCGTCCGGGTCCCGATCCACGGCAAGGAGGGGGTCCTCGCGGGCCTCCAGGCCCAGCTCGGCGTCGGGGTCGCGGAGACCGCGTCGGTCGGCAACTCCGAGATCGACGTCGGCCTGTTCCGGCGCAGCCGCGTCGGAGTCGCTTTCCGGCCCGAGGACGAGGCGACGCGACGGGCGGCGACCGAGGTCGTCGTCGAGCCGGACCTCGAGAAGGTCGCCGACGCCCTCCGCCGCTTTCCCCCCACCTGACGGGGACGGGGAACGCTTAAGCCCCTTCTCCCGGTTTACGGTCCGTCCGATGGAGTCCTACCAGGCCCTGCTCGAGCGCGCCCGCGCGAAGCTCCCCCCGGTCCGCACCGGCGGCGAGAGGTTCCAGGTTCCCGAACCCGACGTCATGATCGACGGGAAGAACACGGTGATCCGCAACTTCCAGGAGATCACGGGCGTCGTGCGCCGGGAGCCCGCGCACCTGATCGGCTACCTCGCTCGGGAGTTCGGCTGCCCCGGGGTCCTCGACCTCCCGCGCGGCGTCCTCAAGAGCCGGCTCACGAAGGACCAGCTCGCGCAGCGCGTCCGCGACTACACGGCGAAGTACGTCATCTGCTCCGAGTGCAAGCGACCCGACACCCACCTCCAGAAGGACGGGCGGTTCACGCTCCTCGTCTGCGAAGCGTGCGGCGCCCAGCGGCCGGTGACGATGAGCCGCGTCATGGCTCCCGAGAAGCCGAAGACCCCCGTGGTCGTCGGCGAGGTCTACCGGCTCACGATCGAGGACGTGGGCCGACGCGGCGACGGTGTCGCGAAGAAGGAGGGGTTCGTCGTCTTCGTCACGGGGGCGAACCAGCGCGGCACGACGGTCAACGCCAAGATCACGAAGGTCCTCGGCAACAACGCGTACGCCATCGTCCAACCGTAGACGCGACCGATGCGGAGCCTGCGGTGGGCGGGATTGCTCGCCCTCTACATCGGCGCCCAGGCGGTCGGGCTCGCGCTCGCCGAGCCGTTCCGCTCCGCCGGGCTCGCGTCGACCTCGAACCCCCAGAGTCCCACCGCCCCGTTCGTCTTCATCGCGGTCATCGTCGCCGCGCCGATCGCGATCCTCCTCCTCGCCCGTCGCAAGGGCGGGGTCGCCGCTCTCCGCCACCTGATCCTCGTCGCGATCGCGGGCGCGCTCTACTTCACGCTCTACTCCACGCTCGCGCTCGTCGTCTTCACGACCCCGTACCTGCCGCCCCCGT
Source organism: Thermoplasmata archaeon (assembly GCA_021798415.1). Taxonomy (GTDB): domain Archaea; phylum Thermoplasmatota; class Thermoplasmata; order Lutacidiplasmatales; family UBA184; genus Lutacidiplasma. The sequence goes on from JAJZGO010000047.1 coordinate 4,429, forward strand.
ACGCCGCCGAGCTCCTCGTCGACCCCGCGCTGATCGTCGCGGCGACGGCGAGCGCGCTGATCTACCTCGCGCTCCTGATCGAGCCGCAGTGGTACGTCGTCGACCTCGCCGGATTCCTCGCCGCGGGCTCGCTCGTCGCGATCCTCGGGATCTCGTTCGCGATCCTCCCCGCGTTCATCCTCCTCGGGGCGTTGATGGTCTACGACGCGATCGCCGTCTACCGCACGAAGCACATGGTCTCGCTCGCGGACATCGTGACCGAGATGAAGCTCCCGATCCTGATGGTGATGCCGGACCGCGCGGGCTACGACTACACGGCCGCGCCGAGCTACGGAGAGCAACGGGGCCAGCCGACCGAGGAACGGGCGGCGATGTTCATGGGGCTCGGCGACGTCGTGATCCCCGGGACCCTCGTCGTCAGCGCGTTCGTCTGGCTGCCCGCGACGCCCGAGTGGCTCGGGATCGGGGCCGGGCTCCTCGTCGCGATCGGCGTGCTGGCGGGCTCGCTGGTCGGCTACGCGGTCCTGATGCGCGTGCTGCGCAGCGGGAACCCGCAGGCGGGCCTACCGTTCCTGAACGGCGGGGCGCTCGCGGGCTACCTCCTGAGCTACGTCCTCGTCTTCCACTCGTTCTCCTTCGGCCTGGGCGGAGCGCTTTAATCCCCCCGAGCCCCGGCCGCGGCGTGCCGCGGAAGGTCGAGGACATCCGCATCGACGACCGTCCCTCCCTCGACACCCTCGTGCGGCGGCTCGAGGCGGGCGGGGGGTTCAGCGCGAAGGAGGTCGCGGTCGGCGTCGACCTGCTCGCGCGGATCCTTGGCGACCGCGAGATGACGACGTTCCTCTCGTTCCCGGCCGACCTGGTCGCGACGGGGACCCGTGGGGTCCTCGCGACCCTCGTGCGGGAAGGGTACATCGACGCGATCGTCACCACGTGCGGCACGCTCGACCACGACCTCGCGCGGGCGTTCCGGTCGTACTACCACGGCGCGTGGGACCTCGACGACGCCGACCTCCATCGTCGACACCTCTACCGCCTCGGGAACCTCGTGATACCCGAAGCGAACTACGGCGCGATCATCGAACGGAAGATGCGCTCGATCCTCGGCCGCCTCTGGGACGGGGGGACGCGCGCGCTCTCCACACGGGCGCTCGCCGCCGCGATCGGAGAGGCGATCCCGGCGACGGACCGCTCGAGCATCCTGCGCGCCGCCTACGACCGCAAGGTCCCCGTGATCGTCCCCGGGATCACGGACGGCGCCGTCGGTTCGCAGGTCTGGCTCTTCTGGCAGGACCACAAGGCACTCTCGCTCGACCTCCTCTCCGACGAGCAGACGCTCTCGGACCTCGTCTACGACGCGAAGCGCTCGGGGGCGATCATGCTCGGCGGCGGGATCTCGAAGCACCACACGATCTGGTGGAACCAGTTCCGCGACGGGCTCGACGCGGCGCTCTACGTGACGACCGCGGTCGAGTGGGACGGGAGCCTCTCGGGGGCCCGCACGCGCGAGGCGGTGTCGTGGGGGAAGGTCAAGGCGACCGCCCGCCACACGACCGTCGAGGGCGACGCGACCGTCCTCCTCCCGCTCATGGTCGGGGCGGCGCTCGAGCGCCTGCGCCGCTAGTTCGGCGGCCGTAGGCGGATCACGCACCCGCTCGGCACCCGCACCGTACGGCCGGAGCCTCCCCCGCAACGGAGAGAGGGTTCGGTGTCCCGTCGAGGAAGCTCGCCCCCGCGGGCCGACGGACGGCCGATACGGGGAGGCTTTAAGGGGAGCGTCTGGGTCCGCCCACCCCGTCGTGGGCCCGTAGCTCAGCCCGGTAGAGCAGGCGGCTCTTAACCGCAAGGTCAGGGGTTCGAATCCCCTCGGGCCCGGCGCGTCAGAGAAGGTGCGGTCGTGGTTGTGACGCCGCCCCCCTGCCCGCTAGCGGAGCGGCCGGTGGGGTTGTTCGGCGTCTGAATCGATAGTACTTTCCGGCGGGCCGCCTTCCCCCGGGGCTTGGCCGTCCGGGTCCGAGAGGTGGTCTCGGTGCCGACGGCGACCCGTGCGAGTTGGCAGAACCCGGTGGAGACTCACCCGAAGGACATAGAGGAGCTGGCCCTGAGGTGAAGGAGTTCACCACGGTGGCGGGGGTGAGGGAGGCACTGGACGTGGCGGCGGACCATCGGAACGAAGAGCGGATCCGCCGGGGGAAACGGTTCCGAGAGACGGTGCGGAAGAACCGACGGCACCCCTCGAGAGTCCCGTTCTGGTTGCCGGGGACGAGCCCCCGGCAGCTCAAGCGGCCGGTTCTGCACATTCTCGGTCGTCGTACGCCGGCCTGCCGACGTTCGCTTTCCGCGGATCTCACGCGGCTCGGCAGAGAATCTCAGGTTCCCGCCGAGCAGGGGACTCGCGGCGAGTGACGACTCGACAGTCACTTCGAACGAGGGTCTTGGATCCGGCCGACCTCGTGATCCCATTCGATCCAGTCGTAGACCGGCGCCTCGACGTCGATCTGCCAGAGTAGCGCATTGAGTTCGCCTCGATGCTGGAGCTCCTCTTCCACCAGATGCCACAGCGCCTCTCGTATCGGAAGGTGACAATCGTGGCTCGACCCCTTGCCCTTCTCCCGGAAGATCGTGCGAGAGAGGTCGGCCTCGGTCAGCTCCTTCATGACCCTCCGGATCTGGGTCTGAACATACGCCTCGTCCTTCCTCAGGACTTCTACGGAGGGCGGGGCATCGGGGTCCCCCTCCTGCGGGGGGAACTCGAACCGGGCGATGCCTTTCATCCAGAAATAGAGGGCGCCCTGAGAGTGCGCGAATATGTCGACAAGCGAGGGGTACGACGCACCCCGATCCCGGGTCAGTTCTGCGGCGGGCAACTTCGAGAGCGTCTCGATGTAGCCTCGGCGTGCGGCGGCGAAGTAGTCGAACCACGCACGAATCGACTCGAGTTCCGATACCATCGACACTCCGAGCGAGAGATCGCTGCCTACGCCGAGTCGTTGAGCAAGGCTCCGAAGGAATCCTGGCGCTTGACTTTGCCGTTCTCCAGTTCGAAGACGTTGCAAAATCGAACCTTCAGGGCCTTGCCGTCCTTCTTGGTCACGTGACAGATGCCCTCGACGACCACGACGTTGCCTTCCTCCGTCATCCTTGTGATCTCGTTTCGAAGCTGGTCGTCTCCGGGGTTCCCCATGACGGCCGCCTTCCCCTTGTTTACACTTCCTGCAGGCGGTACACCATCCACCCACTCTACCCAGTGCACGTCGTCGGTCATGAGCGCACCGGACTTCGAGCGGTCCGCGCTCAGGTAAGCCTCTACGAGCTTCTTGTTCGGGCTCACTACCGCCATGACCGCTTGGATTCCCGGCCTTTGTTTAAACGCTCCGTTCGCTCGATGCTAAGACCCTCGGAAGGACCAGAGCGGGCGAGCGCTAGGCCGGCCTCTAGTGCTCGGTAGCTGGGCTCTCCCGGGGCCCGTCCTATCCGAATGGGCGGTACTCCCGCCGATCGTTCTGGAGGCGGCGGAACGCGGTCGAGAGTCGGGCGACGAGGAGGCGCTACTCCGTCAAGGACCGATTCGTCTCGCTGAGGCGGCGGGCCATCTCCTGAAGGATGTCCCGAAGCACGGCGGGTTGGCCCGTCGCGAACGCCCAGAACGCCCACTTCGTGAGGATCAGGCAGCGTGTCGGCGCGGCCGCGACCACGTCGGCCGAGCGGGGCTGCTCGTCGAAGAGCGCCATCTCGCCGAAGAACTGCCCGACCTCGAGGGTGGCGAGACGTCGCCCCTTGCGGCGGACGTCGACCCGCCCGTCCAGGAGGAGGTAGAATCCGGCGCCGACGTCCCCCTGCTTCACGATGACGGATCCCTCGGCGTACGTCCGCTCTTTCGCATCTCGGGTGAGCCCGCGCAGCTGCCGATCGCTGAGGCGGGAGAACATCGGTACCTTCTCGAGCATCCGGACAACCTCGGGCGGCGCCGTCGAGCGAAGCGGGGACATGCACCGCCGGACCCGGTTCCGGGTTAAAGAGCTACCTTTTCCCCGTATGGAGGCGCCCACGGTGCCGGGGAGGTGGTTCCCCGACGGGGGTTCGCCCGAGACCGGCGAGGACTGACCGTCGAGCGGCCGGTCGACTCGGGGGCGCCACGGAGGGCGAGTCGGCCGAGGAGGATCGACGAGGGCCGACGCCGGTCCTCGAGGGGTTCAGCCGACCGAGCGCTAGGCGGGTGAGCGAGCGTGCTCGAGGCCCCTCAAGCGGCTCGTCAGCAACACCCCGCCGAGCACCCCGCCGAGGAAGACGAGGCCCCCGACCGAGAGGAACGTCTGCGGACCGACCGACACGCCGCCCAGGTACTGCTCCACGAACTTCGGCAACGAGGCGAACGCCGCCGGGTCGAACAGACCGAACACCCAGGTGCCGACGATGAAGACGATCGTGGCGACGACGACGAGGGTGAGAAGGAACCGGAGCATCAGGCCCACGACCAGTCCGAGGACAAGCGCGACCAGGTAGACGATCGACCAATCGGGGATGGGTGCCATCTCGTTGCTCCCGGGGCGGTCCGACCCGCCTCGACCGGGGTAAGACGTCGAGCCGTATCTAGTTGCGGTGACGTCGTGTTCACCCAGCGCGACGTCGCGGACGACGGGGGTGCGACAGCTCGAGAGTGACGACGACCTCGTCGTCGGCCGACCGTCGCTTTTCTTGGACCACTCTAGCCGCTCGGGGCCCCCCCGGGGGAAGGCTCCCGCGTTCACCCACAACCGCGGGGTGCTCAAGTCCCGAACGCTCGCGCGGGAGAGTGGTCCCCTCGATGCCCGGCCGCTACCCGCCCGGCACGACGGGCCACGGACGCCCCTATGGGGCGCGCGAGGGACCGGGGACCCCGTATCCGCCCCTCCGGGTGCACCGCCGTTCGGGGAGGCGGTAGGGACGGCCGCGAACCCTTCGCGGGGGCTGACGCGCGTTTTCGCGGGTGTTCTCGGTATGCTAAAAATTAGGGTCCTCCATAAATAGGTGCGAGGGGTGGATCGCTCGATGGAACTCCTCCAGCGGCTGACCCGGCGACAGGTCGACGCGCTGCGCGCCGTCCCCGGCCGGGAGACCTCCCGGTCCGGGACCCCGCTCAACGCGATCGCCGCCCGCCTCTCGATCCGGGCGCCCTCGGCGCTCGCGCACCTCACCGTCCTCGAAGAGTTCGGGCTGGTCGATCGCCACCGGGGGAAGACCCGCCTCACGTCGCGGGGACAGGAGTGCCTCACGGAGTACGAGCGGCACCACCGTGTCGCCGAGCAGATGTTCGCCCGGCTCGGCTTTCCGTCGCGCGAGCTCTGCGCGGCGGCGCGCGAGGTCGACCTCGCTCTCGACCACAAGACCGTGGAACGCCTCTGCCGCGCCGAAGGGCACCCTTCGAAGTGCCCCCACGGAGAGCCGATCCCTCCCTGCGGACGACGCCCGAGCCGCCGATAGATAGGTAGCGCGCGTGTGGAACCTCGACTTCCTCCTGAACCCGCCGTCCGGACTCACGATCCCGACGATCCTCGGGATCGCGCTCATCCTCGGGCTATTGCACGGGGCGACGCCCGACGAGCACACGTGGCCGATCACGTTCAGCTACTCGGTGGGGAGCTACTCGACCCGGGGCGGGTTCACGACCGGGCTCACCTTCTCCGCCGGGTTCACGCTCCAGAGGACGATCCTCGCGGCCCTCGGGTTTCTCGGGCTGGCGGCGGTCTTTACGGTCTACAACCTCGAAGGACCGGTCTACGTGCTGGTCGGGCTCGTGATGTTCTTCGCCGGATGGTACCTTCTGCGCGGTTCGGACATCCACCTTCCCTTCGACCGGGCCATCGAGCGGCTCTTCGGCCGCTTCCTCGGGGACCACCGCCACCACACGACCGTAGCGGAGCGTTCCCCCGTCCCCGAGGCGGGGATCCGTCCCATTCCCACGCGGATGGCGCTCGTGCACGGGTTCGTGGCCGGCTGGGGCTTCGGGGCCTACGCCACCATCATCGTGTTCATCCTCGCCCCCCAGATGCCGAACGTCGGCTGGGCGGCATTGACCGGCGCGTGCTTCGGTCTCGGGACGATGGTCATGCAGATGATCACCGGCGCCCTGTTCGCCCGACTCGCCCGGTTGCGCAAGCTCTCGACCGATCAGATCAAGCGTGTCGGCCGCTCCACGGCGGCCCGCACCCTCTACGTGGGCGGACTCGCCTTCGCGGCGATCGGTGCCTTGCTCGTGACGTTCCCCGCTCTCCGCTCCCTCTCGCTCTCGACGGGCAACCCGATCCCGAACCTCGACTCGATCGGGGTCGCGTTCGTCCTGATCGTCGTCGTCGTCGGCCTCATCGGCGGTTACAACCTCTGGAAAGCGTACGGAGAAGTGCGCCGCTCCGGAGAGAACGAACCCTCTCCCATTCCGTCCGGGTCCCACGGGCCCCCGTCGAAGGGTGG
>JAJZGO010000048.1 GCA_021798415.1 Thermoplasmata archaeon
CCCGATTACCCGGCCCCCGGCGCGTCCCCCGACTACCCTGCCCCCGGAGGGGAGGAGGCGGCCGCGTCGGCCGAAGCGCTCGGACGCGGGCGCCCGAGGCCCCGGGGCCGCCCGTAATCCTTTTATAGGTATCGCAAGTGGTTTATACCACTTGTCGCGAGGCGGCGACCGCCCGGCATCGAACGACGTCGGGACGGTCCTCGCGGTCACTCCCACCGGTCAGTTCACGGTCCGCGCGAGGTCCGCGGACGTGGCACCGGAGGGGACGCTGGTGCGGGACGCGCGGGGCACCGTGCGCGGTCGGGTCGTCCGGGTCTTCGGACCGGTCGCCCGACCCTACCTCACGGTGCGTCCCCGGCGCGCCCCAACCCCCGCCGAGGGCCTCGCGCTCCTCGGCACGACGCTGGTCCGAGAGTAGGTGGGTAGAGAATGCCGAACGGCGAAGCTCCGACGAACCCGGAAAAGCGCTCGGCCGCCGCGGAGGACGTCGTCGTCGCCACCCGATGCACGAGTTGCGGGTCGACCCACTTGACCCGCGACTACGAACGAGGCGAGCTCGTCTGCGACGAGTGCGGGCTCGTCCTCGAGGAGTCGATGATCGACCAGGGTCCGGACTGGCGGGCGTTCGACGCCGAGCAGGGCGAGAAGCGCGCCCGCACGGGAGCGCCGACGACGCTGACGATCCACGACAAGGGGCTCTCGACGGAGATCGGCTGGAAGAACCGCGACCCGTACGGGAAATCGATCCCGACCCGCAACCGGGCCCAGCTCTACCGCCTGCGCAAGTGGCAGCGTCGCATCCGGGTCTCCAACGCGACCGAGCGCAACCTCGCGTTCGCGCTGGCCGAGCTCGACCGCATCGCGTCGGGGATGGCGCTCCCGCGCAACGTGCGCGAGACCGCCGCGATGATCTACCGCAAGGCCGTCAACCGCAACCTCATCCGCGGCCGCTCGATCGAGGGCGTCGTCGCCGCGTCGCTGTACGGGAGCTGCCGCCAGTGCAACGTCCCGCGAACGCTCGACGAGATCGCCTCGAAATCGCGGATCGGCCGCAAGGAGATCGGGCGGACGTACCGATTCATGACCCGCGAGCTCCACCTCAAGCTGATGCCGACGAGGCCGCAGGACTACATCCAGCGGTTCTGCTCGGAGCTGAAGCTCAAGGGCGAGATCCAGACGCGCGCGAACGAGATCCTCAAGGAGGCGACCGAGCGCGAGCTGACGAGCGGTCGGGGCCCGACCGGCGTCGCCGCGGCGGCGATCTACATCGCGAGCGTCCAGTGCGGCGAGCGACGGACCCAGCGCGAGGTCGCCGAGGTCGCCGGCGTCACGGAAGTGACGATCCGCAACCGCTACAAGGAGCTCACCGAGAAGCTGAACCTTCGGGTGATGCTCTAGACGAGGTTCGGCGGTTTGAGTAAGGGTTGATACCCCCGGAAACCGTCCCCCCTCGACGATGGTGGCGGGCTTGCGGGCGTGTCCGAGCCCATCCGAAGTGCCGAACTCTCGCCTGGATCTGACGGCTCAGTGGCGAAGATGAAGCCGGCCCGCTCCACGGTCGTCCAATTCGCTCTAGTCTTGATGGTCGCGTTGTCGGGCGTCGGGCTTTTTGTTTGGAGCGTCGCCCAGCCACCGACCGGTTCGAGCGGCAGCTACGGGCCGTACACTTTGGACGCCTCGACACCGACCGTTGGGCTCTCCTTCCCTGCGTGTTCCTGGGTTACCCTAGACTGGCACGCCGTTCAGGGAGCCGAAGTGAATTTTACGGTCGGTGTGGGCGAGTGGGCTCCCGCTTCGAGTTGTCGGGGTCCTCCTCCGACCAACGAGTCCTGCCTTCCGAGCGGTTGCTCGGTGAACGGCCCCCAGGATGTGTGTTTCGAGACCGGAACCTTGGGATCGTGTTCCTTCACCAACCACTATCCCGGTGGCTACGTCTTCTCGGTGTACCTCTGGACGTCGTCCGGAACCCTGGGCGACGCGAAAGCAGACTTCACCGCCAGCTACGGCCCAGTGCCCGGCTAGTGGAGCGACGCGCGATACGGCGGCGCACCCCGGGGCGCAGGCCCTAAATCGGTCCGGACGTTGGGCGGCCCATGTCGCGAGGGATCGACGTCGGTATCTATCTTCGGCCCGGGATCCCCGACGAGCCGTTCGTCGCCGGGGCGCTCGGCAACCTGGCCGCGCTCGAGCTCGAGCGGGAGCGCGGGGAAACGCTCGAGTGGCAGGTCCTCCGGGTCGAGGGGAGCCGCCCCCACCACTACCGCCTGGTCGTGCGCCACCCCGCGCGGGCGCTCGACCTCGGTCTTCGGGGGAACCTCGGCCGCGTGCTCGACCAGCTCTCGGCCGAGAGCTCGGAGGAGCTCCGGGCGAGGTTGCGGACCGCGGTCGCCGCCGGGGCGAAGCCGGTGGCCCTGCGCACGGTCCGCGACGAGGTCGACTTCTGGCAGGACGACTTCTGGACGTTCCTCGGCGGACCGATGGGCTTTGGCCCGATCTAACCGGGAGGCCGAGCTCCTGCCGCACCACCGGGTCACCCTCGTCGCGGACCAGGACGCGGGCTGGGTGTTCGTCACCGAACCGGACGAGCCTCTCGCGCCGTGGCTCAAGGTCGGCGCGGAGCGGGACTGGGGGGACGCGCGCACCCTCGGGATGGCCCCGGGCCAGCCGGTCCTCTTCCTCCGGGCCGGCGGATCCGGCGCATGGTGGGTCGGCTCGGGGAGGGTCGTCGACGTCAGCGAGCGGTGGAGGGCGTTCGGCGTCCGCACTCGGTGCGTGCACCGCTCGTCGCCGCCGATTCCGGCGGTGCCGCCGAGGACCGTCTCGGCCCCGGGTCCGGTCGCCTGGGAGAACCGCGCGCTCGCCGCCCGTCTCGGGCTCGACCGGTTCCGCAGTCGCACACCGTACCTCGACTCTTCGCGCGCTATGCGCCTGACGAGCCTCGACCTCGACCGCCTCGAAGAGGTCCAGCCTCGGCTCGCGGCCCTCTGGCCGGAGTGAGCCGCCCCCGGACCGGCCTCGCGCTCCCGACCCGCGGCCGCCGGGCCGTGCCGCTCCGCCGCGGGCGCGCCTCCCCGTCCGGGGTCCCGATGCCCTCGCCCCGGCGCAACCGTCTTCTAATCGCTTCCGGTCGACCGGGCGTGACGCGGACGCTCTCGGTCGGAGTCCTCGTTTCGGGCGAAGGCACGACGCTCGACGCGCTCGCCGAGCTCGTCCTGGGCCACCATCTGCCGGCGCGGATCGCGCTGGTCGTCTCCGACCGCCCGCACGCGCCCGCGATCGAGAAGGCTCGACGTCGGGGGCTCCCGACGCTCGTGCTCCCGTCGCGCGGGGTCGACCCCGAGGGATGGGGAGACCGACTGACCGAGGCGCTCGAGGCGCACGGGGTCGAGCTCGTCCTCCTCGCGGGGTTCCTCACGATCCTCCCGGACGGCTGGGTCCGGCGCTGGCGCGGCCGCGCCGTGAACCTCCACCCGTCGCTCCTCCCCAAGTACGGAGGGCCCGGCATGTACGGGCCTCGCGTCCACCGCGCCGTCCTCGCCGCCGGGGATCGGGAGAGCGGGGCGACCGTCCACCTCGTCACCGGGGACGTCGACGCGGGGCCGCCGATCGCCCAGGCGCGGATCCCCGTCCTTCCCGGCGACACGCCCGAGAGCCTACGGGCCCGACTGCACCCGGTCGAGGTCGAGCTCGTCGCCGAGACGATCCGACGGTTCGCCGACGGGAGCTACCCGTTCCCTCACCCGGGTCGCGAAGCGTCGGCGGCGCGCGGACCCGGCGGGTCCGACCGGCCCCGGTGAACCGACCCGGGACTTTCGCCGTGGAACAGGTCCGCGAGCGGCGTCGGTCGGGACGGAAGCTCCGAGCGCACCCGATGCCGGGTCGTCTTCGGCGGGTAGAGCGCCCCCGAGAGCGCCCGCCGGACGACCTCGGCTTTCGTGATCGGGAGCCCCGGCCGCCACGGCTCGAGCGAGACGATGTCGGTCTCGTAGTCGAGGACCCACGCGGGCGCGCGGACGGCGTTGAGCCGCTTGAGCGCCTCCACCCGGTGGTGGCCGTTCAGGATCACGAACGAACCTCGCGACACCCAGATCGGGTCGGCGAAGACCCCGGCGCGGCGGATCTCTTCGACGAGCTCCGCCACGTTCGCCTCCTCGACCTCCTCGTGAGCGCGCAGGCGCTCGATCGGCACGAGCACGAACTCGGGCTCGTGCGGCGCGGACGGCGTCATCCCGCCGACCCCTCTCGGGCCTCGGCGAACGCGCGCCGCACGTAGACGCCGACCATCCGGCGCCGGTAGTCCGGTGGCAGGAAGGTGTTGTGGACCGGCCGGACGCGGCGCTGCACCTCGTCGGCAAGGCGGTTCACGGCCTCGGGAGTGAGCGGCGTCCCGACGAGCGGGTCGGTCAGGTCATCGAAGCGACGCGGCAGCGTCTCGACCCCGCCGACCGCGAGCCGGAGCGACCGCACGCGCTCCGAGTCCCACGCCCCGGCGACCGCGACGCCCAGCTCGGGGAAGTCGTACGACGGCCGCACTCGGAGCTTCTTGTAGCGCGCCCGGCGGCCCGGGGGTCCCGGGGGCAGGTGAACGGCGACCAAAAGGTCGCCCGGAGCGAGCCGCGTGCGCCGGATCCCGTCCCCGCCCGGGTCGTAGAGCGCCCCAAGCGGGAGACGGCGGCGCCCCGAGGGACCGGCCACCTCCACCTCCGCGTCCAGCACGAGGAGCGCCGGCGCAAGGTCGCCCGAGAACGTCGCGTAGCAGCGTTCGGCCTGGGGCACGACGTGGCAACGGTCCCCGTCGGCCTTCAGGCAGAACCCGAGGCTCGACCGCCAGAAGTAGCTCTGGTTGAAGAAGAAGCAGCGCGTGTCGACCAGGAGGTTCCCCCCGACGGTACCGCTCGAGCGCACGAGCGGCGTCGCGACCTCGCCGATCGCGTCCGTGAGGCCGGGGTGGGTCCGCCCGAACGTGCGGTCGGCCTCGAGGTCGGCGAGCCGCTCCATCGCGCCGAGGCGCGAGTCGGAATGGCCCCGCAGCTCGCGCACGTCCTCAAGGGCGACCAGGTGCGGCTTCGCGTTGAGGTGCATCTTGTAGTTGGGCAGGAGGTCCGTCCCCCCGGCGAGGTAATCGAAGCGGCCGGCGAGCTCCGTCGCGAGCCGCACGACCTCGTCGACCGTCGTCGGCCGGTGGAGCTCGAACGGGTCGAGGTGCACCGGTCTCAGGCCCCCTTCCACGGACGGTGCTCGGCCGCGCGGAGGTCGAGCCCGCGCAGCACGCGGTCGGGCGTGATCGGGAGCTCGGAGAACCGGACGCCGACCGCGTCGTAGAGCGCGTTCCCCACCGCGGGCAAGGTCGCGATCAGCGGGCCTTCGCCCGCCTCCTTCGCGCCGAACGGGCCTTCGGGGTCGTCGTCGCCCACGAGGAGGATCTCGACCTTCGGCATCTGCTGGGGCATCGGGATCTTGTACTCGAGCAGGGACGGGTTGAGGAGCCGGCTCGACCGGTAGTTCATCGACTCCCCCATCACCTGCCCGAGCCCCATGTGGATCGAACCCTCGATCTGTCCCTCGACCGCGAGCCGGTTGAGCGCGCGGCCGCAGTCGAACGCGGCCCAGAGGCGAGGGACCCGGTACGCTCCGGTCTCGACGTCGACGTCGACCTCGGCGACGTACGCCGCGAACGAGTACGCGGGGGCCGTTCCCGCCCGGGCCCCCTTGAACGTCCCGCCCATCGTCGGGGAACGGTACGACCCCGAGGCCGTGAGGGCGCCCGACGTCTCCATCGCGGCGTGCAGCGCGTCGAGGAACGTCACGAAGCGGTCCGGCCGACCCCGCACGCCGATCCGTTCGTGCCCGACCTCGAGCGTTTCGGCCGGTTCCCCGAGGGTCCGGGCGGCGGCCGCGACGAGCCGGTCGCGGAGCGACTCCGCGGCCTCCCGCGCCGCGTTCCCCATCATGAACGTCACCCGGCTCGAATAGGAACCGAGGTCGACGGGGCTCACGTCCGAGTCGACGCGCTGGACGTGGACGCGCTCGAGGTCGACGCCCAGCACCTCGGCGACGATCGCGGCGAGGAGCGTGTTCGACCCCTGGCCGATGTCGGCCTGCATCGAGTGGACGGCGATCCCGCCGTCCATGTCGACCTTGAGGTGGACCGTCGACTGCGGCATCTTCGGCGTGAAGTGGATCGGACTGTTCGAGCCCGAGATGTAGAACCCGCAGCCGAGCCCGACGCCGCGGCCGTAGGGCAGGCGGCGGAACTTCGCGTCCCACCCGCTGCGCTCTCGCACGGCGGTGAGGCACTTCACGAACGACGTCGACGTGATGCGGAACTGGTTGATGGTCGTCGAGTTCGGCGGGAGCGCGTTGCGCAGCCTCAGGTCGAAGGGGTCGGTCCCCAGCTTCTCGGCGAGCGCGTCGAGGGCGAGCTCGATCGAGTAGCGGAGGTTCGTCCCCCCGTGCGCGCGCATCGCGCCGGACGGAGGCTTGGTCGTGTAGACCCGCTGGCCCTTGTAGCGGAAGTTCGGGACCCGGTAGGGGCCCATCGCGAGCACCCCGTTGTAGTACGTCGTGACCGTGCCGAACGAGCTCCACGCGCCGCCCTCGATCAGCGCCTCGATGTCGTAGCCGAGGAGGTTGCCGTCCGCGTCCGCCGCGATCCGCACGTCGTTCTGGGTCGGGTGCCGACCGTGGTTCGTGTAGAACACGTCCTCGCGGTCGAAGAGGATCTTGACCGGTCGCCCGGTCTCGAGCGCGAGGGCCGCGCAGACGATCTCGTGCGGAAGGGGGTCCGACTTGCCCCCGAACCCGCCGCCGACCTCGGGCTTGATCACCCGGATGCGGTGCATCGGGATCTCGAGCACTTCGGAGAGGGCGCGGTGGAGGTAGTGGGGAACCTGCGTCGCGCTCCAGACCGTGAGGCGCCCGTCGGGCGTCGCCTCCGCGACCGTCGCCATCGGTTCGGTGAACGCGTGGGTCACGCCCGCGAACCGCCCGCGGAAGCGGACCGTCACGGCCGCCCTCGCGAACGCGGCGTCGACGTCCCCGAAATGTTGGACGACCTCCTTCTGGATGTTCGAGCCGAGGAGCCCGCGTGCGTGGATCGGTTCGGCGACCTTCGAGAGCCCGGACCGGGGATCCGAATACTCGGGCAGCGGCTCGACCTCGAACCGAACGAGCGAGAGCGCCTTCTCCGCGGTGAGCTCGTCCGTCGCCGCGACGGCCGCGACGATGTCGCCGATGTACCGGGCCTTCCCGACGGCGATCGCGGTCTCGTCGTGCGTGATGGGCAAGACCCCGAACGGGGTCGGGTACCGGTCCCCGGTGAGGACGGCGAGGACCCCGGGGAGCGCGCGGGCCTCCCGCACATCGACGGACAGGAGGCGGGCGTGCGGCCACGGGCTCCGCAAGAGGCGGCCGACGATCATGCCGGGGCGTTGGATGTCGTCCGTGTACTCCGCGCGGCCGGTGACCTTGAGGGGACCCTCGACGTACGGGATCCGTCCCCCCAGGAGGCGGTACGGCCCCGGCTCGGACGACGGCATCACTCCTCCGTTCGCGCGGCGTCTTCGATCGCCTCGATGATCTTGATGTAGCCCGTGCACCGGCACAGGTTCCCCGAGATCGCGCGTTCGATCTCCGCCCGGCTGGGTCGGGGGTTCGAGCGCAGGAGCGCGGTCGCGGTCACGACGAACCCGGGCGTGCAGAAGCCGCACTGCGTCGCGCCGTGCGCCACGAAGGCGGCCTGGACGGGGTTGAGGCCGCGCGGCGGAGAGACCCCCTCGATCGTCTCCACCGAACGGCCGTCGACGAGCCGGGCGAGCGTGAGGCAGCTCAGGGTCGGGCGGCCGTCGACGAGGACCGCGCAACACCCGCAGGTGCCGAGGTCGCACCCCCGCTTCGTGCCCGTGAGCCGCAGGTCCTCCCGCAACAGGTCGAGGAGGACCCGGGGCGACGGGCAGGGGACCTCGACCGGGTGGCCGTTCAAGCGGAAGCTAAGGAGCTCTCGGGACGACATCGCCCTCCGGAACGGACGCGGGCACCTCACGCCCGCGCCTGGGTAACGTGCTCGGGTGCGCCTCTCGGACGAGCTCGGCGACGATGCTGACCGCGATCTCGGCCGGGCTCTCCGCGCCGATGCGGAGCCCCACCGGCGAGCGGATGCGCTCGAGCGCGGAGCGGGCGACGCCGCGGTCGCGAAGGAGTGCGAAGAGGTGCTCGCGCTTCGACGTGCTCGCGATGAGCCCGATCGCGTTGGGGAACCGGGCGATCGCCCCCGCCAGGACCTCGAGGTCCTTCATCGCGTCGTACCCGAGCACGTAGAGGTGGGTGAACGACGTGGGGTCGAACCTTTCCCAGAGCGCCTCGGGGCCGACGACCTCGCGCCGGTCGGCGGTGGGGAACCGGTCGTCGCCGACCCAGTCGGGGCGGTCGTCGGCCACACTGAAGTCGTACTCGAGCGTCGGGAGGAGCGCGGCGAGCGCGTGGGCGACGTGGCCGCCCCCCCACAGGAGAAGGTTCGGACGGGCGGGAACGTACTCGAGAGCGACGTCGACGGAGCCGCCGCACAGGCTCGGGAGACCGCCGACCGTCCACGCCTGGAGCTCGAAGTGTCGGAGGTCGCCCTCCCGACGCTCGAGCGCGGCACGGGCGAACGCCTTCACCTCCTCGTCGAGCGCGGCGCCCCCGACGGTCCCGAGACACGACCCGTCCGCCCGGACGAGCATCGACGCTCCCCGCTTCCCGGGCACCGACCCCGTCGACCGGACCACGACCGCGCGGACGAACGGCTGGTGGGACTCGAGCAGCCGCAACGCCTCGCGCGTCTGGCGGCGGTCCACTAGAATCCCCCCCGGCTCATCCACTCCTCCCGCGCCGCGCGGTACGCCTCGAGCGTGTCGATGTTCGCCACGACCCCCGGGTCGTCGACCTCCACGCGGCGGATCTGGGGGCCGAACTCGGGCAGGAGGGCGCGGACCGGAGCGTCCGGCCTCAGCTCGAGAAGGTCGGGTCGGATCGAGGAGCGCCAAAGGACCGGATGGCCGCCGTGCCCGCGGTACGTCGGGATGAACCAGACGCCGAGAAGGTCGCGGCTCGCGACGGACTCGAGGCGCTCGAGAGTCGTGGCGGCGACGAACGGGTGGTCGACCGGCCAGAAGAGGATGTCCCGCCCCGGCGGGATAGCGCTCACCCCCGCCTGGACGGAGGCGGTCCGCCCCTCGTACCAACGCTCCGCCTCGACGACCTCCACGGGGAGGCCGTGGAGCGCCCGGACCACCGGGGCGCGGTGGGCGCCGACGACGACGGTGATCGGGTCGTACCCCTCCGCGAGGCAGATTTCGGCGAGCCGGCGGATCGCGCTCGTTTCCCCGACGTCCACGAGGGCCTTCGGGAGCTCCCCGAAGCGGGTCGACTCGCCGGCGGCGAGCAGGAGAGCGGCGATCGTCATCCGGACCGGGCCCCCGGGGTCGCGGGCGGCGCTCTCGGGCACGACCCCCGGTTAGTTAAGGGTCCGGTCCTGCCGACGCGGGCGCGGGCCGGCGCAGCTCGGTGGGGTCGACCGCTCGCGCGCGTGCGCCGGCGAGCGCCCTCCCCCGAGCTTCCGGGTCAGCGCTTAAATAGCAGGGCTGGGTGGGCGCGCCGCCTCATGACCCATCCGAACGACGTGCCCCCGTCGATGCTCCTCCCGCAGCTCGCGACCGAGCTACGGAACCGTCAGGCCGTCGCCCCCCCCACCTGGGCGACGTTCGTGAAGACCGGCGTGCACAAGCAGCGCGCCCCCGTGGAGCCCGACTGGTGGTACTTGCGCAGCGCCTCGGTGCTGCGGAAGATCTACGTGAAGGGGCACATCGGGGTCACGCGCCTCAGCGCCGAGTACGGCGGCAAGCGAGACCGGGGCAGCGCCCCGTACCACGCCCGGAGCGGCTCGCGCTCGATCCTGCGCGAGATCGTCCACCAGCTCGAGAAGTCCGGGCTCGTCCAGCCCTACAAGACCCGGGGACGCCGTCTGACGCCCGAGGGCGAGAAGTTGCTCTCCGCCGTGGCCAAGGACATCCTGCAGAAGCTCGCGACGAGCCGACCCGAACTCGCCAAGTACCTCTAGCGACCGTACGGTGAGGCGAGGAGGAGTGCTCGATGGCGTACGGAGAGGACCCCGAGCTGAACGAGCTCCGCCGCCGGCGCGTGCGCCAGATCCAGGACCTTCAGGGCGCCGAGTCCTCGAACGCGGGCGCGTACGCGGCCCAGGAGGCCGAGATGCAGCGGCGCGACGCCGAGCGGGCCGAGATCCTCCGGCGGATCCTCTCGCCCGAGGCCCGCGAGCGGCTCGGCCGCATCCGCCTCGCGAAGCCGGACGTGGCGGCGTCGGTCGAGCAACAGCTCATCCAGCTCGCCGCGAGCGGACGGATCCAGCGGCAGGTCGACGACGCGACCTTGCGCGCGCTGCTCGAGCGGATCGCGCCCGACCGCCGGGAGATCCGGATCACGAGGCGCTGACGGGGGAAGTCGATGGCCAATCGTAGAAAGAGCCTCGCACGGAAGACCCGCCTGTTCCGGGTGGTCAAGAGCAACCGCCGGGTACCGGCCTGGGTCATGCAACGGACGGACCGCCGGGTGACGCGCCATCCGAAGCGTCACACCTGGAAGCGGGGCCACCTGCACAAGTGAGCGAACGGAGGTAGAGGACGATGGCCCCGAAGACCCCGGCCCACCGAGGAGAGGAACTCGAACGGGA
>JAJZGO010000049.1 GCA_021798415.1 Thermoplasmata archaeon
GAGGTCGTCGATCGTCGCCTCGACGTTCCCCCGTCGGTTCGGGTTCGACTCGAGCTCGACCTGGAACGGAAGGAAGACGACGGGGATCGGCAGGGTCTCCGTCGCCCGGAGCTCGCGCGAGAGGAATGGAAGGAGCGCGCTGCCGGTTCCGCCACCGAGCCCCGCGAGCAGGAAGACGATCTCGAAAGGGGCGAGGCGACGCAGGAGCTCCTCCTTCGCCTCTTCGGCCGCGCGGAGGACGGTCGCGCGGTCGCCCCCGCTCCCTCGGCCCTTCAGCTCGCGGTGCCCGAGGAGGATCTTCTCGTCGACCCCCATCCGCACGAGGTGCTTCGCATCGGTGTTGATCGCGAAGGAGCGCACGCCCGGGATGCCGAGCCCGACCAGGTCGTGGACGGCTTCGCTGCCGGCGCCCCCGAGACCGACCACGGCGATCCCCGGCGTGACCGCGAGCGCGGCCCAGGACTCCGGGGTCTCGGTCCCGTACGGCATCGTCCCCACCGCCTAGGGCGGAGGGGACCCTTCGGCGGTCAACGGATCCCCTTCCCGTCGGTGGGTCCGGGCCGGCGGGCCGAACTGTTCGATCCGGCTGCGGATGTACTCCCGCACCGCCGAGCGGACCGCGTCGTCGACGCTCACCGAGTTGCCCTCGCGCACGAACTCCTCGAGCCGATTGTTGTCCTGCCGGGAGAGCTCGACCACGACCTTGCGGATGTTCTGGGGAGGGAGGTTCAACGCGAGGTACTGCTCGAGGCCTTCCCGGATCGTATCGGAGATCGTCGGGGTGCCCTTCGCCTGCTGGAGGTGCCGCAGCTTCTCGAGCAGCTCCTGCGGGATCCGGACCGTGACCCGCTCCGACGTGTCGACCATGTTCGTCAGACAATGCACCTTTCTTTGTCTGACGATTGACATATCGTACTCCGACTATATGAAATGCTCGAGATCGCGTGCTGGGTCCCATTATTCACAACGCCTCCCGAGCGGCTCGAACTCGGGTCAGTAGATCGACGTTCCTCGCGATCATCCGCCACCCGGCCTCACGCCGCTGCCTCACCGCGCTCCGTGCACGGAGGAACGGTCCCTGGTGTCGTTTGATCGCCGAGAACGCCCCTTCCACGTTCGCTCGGAACCGATAGGTCTCGTGGAACACCTCGGGGTGGTGGCGGTAGCGCAAAATCATCCTCCGCCAGGCGGGGTGACCTCGCGAACGGGCGGTCCATCGGAACTTCGGAGGGAAGTACGGCTCGCCCCCTCGCTCCGCGACATACGTGACGTTCCTGCGGCCGGCATACGCCGCGTCCCCAAGGACCGGGCCCAGAGGGGCCTCCATTCGTCCAGCAGGGTCCGCATCATCGGGCCATGGGCGGCGTGGGGCGCGGTCAGCGCCCACGCGCGGATCAGCCCCCGTCCCTCGCCACGGCACTCGTTGACGACATGGAGCTTGCGGAACTGTCGGACCGAGAGGCTCCGCCCGAAGCGGAACGACCTCCACTCCCCCCGCGCGTGCTCCCCGAGCCCTGTCGAGTCCGCCGCAATCGCTCGAACTCCTCCGCCAGGCTCACGCTCTTTTTTTGAAGGCGGCGAGCACCCTCTCGTTGAGCTCGCGCAGCCACTCCTCTGAGAACCGACGCTCGGCCCGCCAGAGGGTCATACGGGAGGGGGCCTCCTCGAGACCGATCTGACGACGGATGTCGGAGGCGACCCAGAGGTTCCACTCGGCCTGGCGGTAGTCCCACCCCATCGCGTGCATCAGCCCGAGCGCCTTCGCCATCGGTTCCCACTGGAACCGCTCGGGACGTCCCCGTCGGTGAGGCCCGGGACGACCGACGTGGGGTTGGTGGCTCCATCCTCGAGGTTTGGGCATCTCGGGGAGGATCTCTTCGAGCAGTCGGGTGACGATCTCGAGCTCATGCCGACGGACCCGATCGTAGGCCCGGTAGGCGGCGCGGCGGTCTTCGGGCATCTCGAGGAGAGATTCCGGCCATTTAGACCCGCCTCCGCTCCAGTGGAAGAGGGCCTCCCTCCTCGAGAGGTCTACCCGCTCATCGAATTATGGGACACAGCTATCCATCCGGGCTTTGTGACTGATAGGAAAATGACCGGGTCGATGTGACAGAAGTCCGATGGCTGTTGCAAAATGACCCTCAACCAGGCAAGACCCCTGTAACCCTTGAGGTCCGGGAGGCCGACGGCTGCGTAGCGGAAAGACTTAGGGACGACTAAGGAACTCGACCGGAGCCCGCTTAATGAGGTCGTCGAGAAGTGGCACGAAGTTGCTTGTGACGGGAACCCCGTGACCCGGAAGCATAACCTCCACATCCAGTTCCCGGATCCGAGAGAGCGACTGAACAGCCTGGTCCGGGCTGGTTGCGAACCCAGTGCCTGGCATTGTGAGATGACCCTTTCGCTCGACCACAGAATCCCCCGAAAAGAGGATCTTGCGGGCGGGGTGATGATAGACCACTGACCCCGGAGTGTGACCAGGCGTGTGAACGACCACAAGTGGCCCGACTCGGTCACCGTCCTTCAGTGAGATCGCGACCGGGGCATGATGGACGCGCATGAAGAGGCGCATCAAGAGGGGCGTTGGGTCCTTTGTCCGACCGTCCACGAAAGGAGCGTCATTGGCGTGACAGGCTAGAGGAACATGGAGATTTTCAACGAGATGCGCCGCGCCTCCCATGTGGTCCACATGCCAGTGGGTCAGGAGGATCTTCCCCACGCGAGCCATAGGCATATTGGAGTCCCCGAATGCCCTAACAATCGACTTGGCTCTTCGGGAGAAGCCTGTGTCGATGAGAAACATCTCGTCGCCCTCGCAGTACGTATAGCAGTTGCCCAATCCGGGAATGCGGCCAACACCTTCGACCACCGGTGATCCTACGGTCTTCCGCGCCTCAGTTGCCATGTCTTTCTCCCACAGTGACTGGAATATCTGACCTGTACTTTGTACGGTGCCACGGTGCTGTTCTAACGGGCAAGGATTGGCATTGAAGTGGGCTCGGTTGAGGAGCGATCGTTGCCATTTCTCCGGTCCTTGAGCGTAGGGAGGTGGGCGAATTTCTCGTGTCTCCTAGGGCCCAGCACCTCCTCCCCGAAGAGCACGACGACTCCCCCCGCCAGGACAATGATGGCTCCAAGCCAGAAGGCGTACTGGAAGGCAATCGGCTTCGGAAGAGTCTGGCCGTAGTAATAGATAGCGTAGGCAGCGAGAATAGACCCGACAATAGGAGTGCCCACGCTTGTGCCCAAGTTGCGAAACACATTGTTCATCGCCGTAGCCTGTCCCATATCCTTTGGGTCCACGGTCAAAACTAGCATGTTGATGATCGTGGCGTTGAGGAGGGCGACGCCCGCGCCGGCCGCGACTTCGTAGATGAGAACCTGCTCGATCGTGGTCGCCCAAGACAGCAACAGGAGTCCGAAGGCCGTCAGCACAGCGCCCCCGAAAGCGAGAGGCTTGACCCCGAGTTCGGAAACAACAAAGCTCGCTAGGATTGAAACCCCCATCATCGATATTGCAATCGGGACGATGTCGATGCCGGCCGAGAGGATGTCCAGCGAGAACCCACCAGATACGGCGGGGTACTCGAACCTGTAGATTAGCGCGAACAGGGCCATGAACGAGCACAGACCTGTGATGGCAAGTACAGTATTGGCCACTAGCACGTTCCGTTCCCCTAACAGTCTTGGGTCGACGATAGGTTCACCTCCCTTCTTCTTCCACCGGCTTTCCCAAAGAATGAAGGGAATCAGCAACACGAAGCCTGTCCCTAGGAAACCCAGCGTGAGCGATGAAGTCCAGCCCCACAACTGCCCTTCGGAGAGTGCGGCTACGATACCCGCGAGAGATCCCCCAAGAAGTGCTGCACCACCATAGTCCACGCGAGTGTCCGGTCGGCGATAGGTCGATTCCCGGACCACAAGGAACACGAGAACAGTCAACGCCAGAACGAAGGGTATTGCACTGTGATAGGTGTCGCGCCATCCGTAATCCTGTGAGACCCAAGAGCCGAGAGGAAGACTTACTGCAAGCCCTATACCGGACGTCGCGCTCAGCAGACCTTGCGCCCTGGGAACGAGTTCCTTGGGGAACTGCTCTCTGACGAGCGACATGCCGAGCGGCAGGATGGTGAGCCCGATACCTTGGACCGTTCGAGCTACGACCATGAAGGTGAAGTTGGGTGAGAATCCCGTGACTGAGACCGCCCCGGCATAAGCAATCATGACAGCCATCATGACCTTGCGCTTCCCGTAGATGTCCCCCAGCTTTCCGACCACAGGACTCAGGGCTACCCCCGAAATGGCGTAGGCGGAGAGGATCAGGCTCGCCTGGGCAGTGTCGACGTTAAAGTCGCTCTGAATGACAGGGAGAGAGGGTAAGAGCATCCCTTCGACGTAGAGAACAATCGCGACAATACCAGCGAGTACCAGGATTACGGAGTGGGAGTAACTCTTGTCGTAGGTCTCCAACGTTTTGGCTACTGGTGTAGTCAGAGGTTCTGACACCCTGAGGCCAACACCAGATGGCAACGAATCATTAGCCAAGACGAATCCCTCCCACCGAGACCTTTCCTAAGTGAACTCCTCGCACTCGAACATGAGCAGGCCTAGGCCGGTTGTGATCAGAAAATAGGCGAGCATGATGGCAATCCCTTCCGGAATGGTCGCATTCGTGACGGTCTGGGTGACTCCCCCGATTCCCCCGCCATGTCCGCCTCTTCTTCACCGGGAACCTCTCCGTCCAGTCCAGCCTGTTCCGCCAGCTCGACGCGCTGGACCGAGACGCCGTTGACAAAGCACTCCCTCTCAGTCGGGAACAACATGTTGGTGAGCAGCTTCAGCGCGGTCGTCTTCCCCGCCCCGTTGGGGCCGAGAAAGCCAACGCGCTTGCCTCCCTCAAGCTTGAGGGCCAGCATGTCGAGGGACGCGAAGTCACCGAAGCGATTGGTGAGCCCTGGGTCTCGACCGATGGAAAAGTCATGTGCGGCTGACCTGATAGTCAGCATGCACGAATCATATACCTATCGTACGACAGCCCGCCCCGGATCCGTGTGCCGCTTTGGCTTGCCAGAGGGAGCCCCCGTGCGCGTGAGGTCACGAACGAGGGCGGAAGTGGCGATCTGGAGTACTTCGCTAGCGGTCGCGAGATACGGTGCCGGTGCCTCGTCCAGGGCGCGACCCAGTTTCTCATAGAAGGAGGCCTGAACGGATTCGAGGAGGCGCTTTCCTTTCGGGGTCACCAGCAGGAGCGATTCCCGCCGGTCCGCGGTGGACCGTACCCGCCGCACCCATCCCGCCTTCTCTAGGGTGTCCACGATAGGAGTCACGGTTTGGGGTCGGACACCCAGGAGCCCGGCTACTGTCGACATGTTGGCCTCCGGGTCCCTCGTGAGCCATCGGAGGACCTTGAATTGGACCGGGGTCGGTTTCCGGTCGCGGAAGAGCATTCGCTGCTCCTGCTGGAACGCCTCTATCAACCCTTCGAGCGCCAAGATGAGGTTTTGGCTCGCTTCCGACATGGAAACCCGGGGCGCAAGGTTCGTCTCGGTAAGTCCTCTGAGCGTTCAATGGAGATATGAGTCCTATGCTCGAGTCGGTCATTGGTCCCTCACACTTCGGGACGCTGCGACTCGAACCGCGTCCGCGAGTAGTCGCCAAAGCGGGGGCTCGGGAACCGACGGGGGTTGGGCGACACGGACGGGGCGCCCTCGAAACCCAAAGGCCCACCCTGCTAATCCAAAAGCAACTTCCGCCCTGAACTACGCGCTCTCTCCAGGGTCGCCCTCAGGCCGGCAAAAATGCAAATGAATTTTGAGCTTCAATGCCTCGCGTGCCTCGGGGGTCAATTCGGCGAGCTTCGTAGCGGCCTGCAACTTGGAGAGTCGCACACTTTGCATCCGCGTGAAATCGACAAGCCACTCCCGGTCGCCCAGTTCCTCCGTAGGGGCGAAGTAAAACCAATTCAGAAAAGTGGGGTTCTCCATAGAGTTGATTCTATCGGGACCGCCGCTTTCTCGGATTAAGTCCTGAAAATGGGTGCGATTTCAACCATGGGTGAGACTACCACCGGATTTCCCGCAGGCGTTCTGAGGGTGGTGTCACATGAATGGGAAAGCACGACAACCATGCGGTGACTAATTCGCGATTGCGCCTCTTGCTGAACAATCTCCAGCGGCCCATCAACAGAACGATGCTGGATCGTGGCTGCCTCGACAAGAGGGACCGGCCGAACGATATCCCCTTGCAGAATATCGCGGCCCAGTGGGGCAGCTCGGTACATTGGCCGCCCGCCGAGTCTATGTGACAGATTCCCAGATTGACGGTCTTTGGGTCGTCTCTCTCGGATGGATTCTCATGGAACGCTGCGCTTCAATCAGGTCCCCGTTACGGGCGTGAACTTGTCCAAGGTTGGGTCCAACCAACCAATCGGAAATCTGATTCAACGTCATCAAGGCGGTCATAAGTGCCATCTGGTTGACGAGTGCGAGTTCCAAGTTTGCGTCCCCCTGCACACTGGATAAAATCACAAGACGGCGAATAAAATCACAAGGGGGGCGCGGGAGGGAATAAAATCCCGAAGCTGAGATCGCGGGCGCGCCGCTCCGACCGATGTTCCCCCGGGCGCCCGACCGCCCGCGGAAGGGCCGCCGGTCCCATCCTTGCGCGGGGCCGCCCGAGAGGTCCCGGCGCGTACCTCCCGCAGCCCGACGCGCGCCGCGACTCGGCCCGTCCCCCCGGGGCGCGGAACGGCGCTGCGGAGCCCGAGCGTTGGTGCAATCTCCGCAGCCAGCGGGTTGCGCACCAACCAGTCTCCGTCCCGCACCAAAACCGATACCCCCCACATCTCCCACTTGGAGCATGACCATGACGACCCCGATGATCCCGCTGACGAACGCCGCGCTGTCGACCGTCCGACCCGAATCCGTCTTCGACCGTTCCCCGATCGCCTCGGCCTCGGTCGGACCCGTAGCCCACGCCCCGTCGGCCCGGGCCGACGTGTCGGGGTCCGCCGAGGCCCGCTCGACGCCCCGGTCGATACCGGCCAACGCGAAGTGGGGCTGGGCCCTGCGCGCGATCCCCGAAACGTCCCTCGCGCTCGAGACGGTGTCGCGGCCCGAGCCCCCCGAACCGGGCGACGTCGCGGTCTTCCGGGTCGAGCGGATCGGCTACCACAGTTCGATCGTCGTGCGGGACGGTCGGAAGCTGCGGATCTATCCGGGGGACCTCCTGGTCGGGGTCTTCGGGAACCGGTACGCGACCGACGGCTTCGAGGCCGAGGTCGACGGGGTCGGTGAGGTCGCTCTCCTGACCGCCGCGGCGATGGTCGGGACCGTCCGTTCGAGCCACCGGGACATGGGTCGATCGACCACGCTCTCCCTTGTCGGCTTCGCCGTCGACGCGGACGGCGGTCGCGCGAACACCAAGCGACGTCTCTTCGTCCCCGAGCGCGCCCCGCTCTCCCTCGACTGCCCCGTCCTGATCGTCGTCGGGACCGGCATGAACGCCGGGAAGACCACGGTCGTCTCGCAGATCATCCACGACCTCTCCGAGCAGGGGTTGCGCGTCGCGGCGGGCAAGCTCACGGGGAGCGTCTCGAACCGCGACTCGGACGAGATGCGGGCCGCCTCGGCCGCGTCGGTCATCGACTTCAGCGACTACGGCTTCCCGTCCACGTACCTCGCGGACCCCGCCGAGATCTCGGCGCTCTGGACGACGATCCTCGCCGCGAGCGCGCGCGGACGACCCGACCTCATGGTGATGGAGATCGCCGACGGGATCCTCGAGCGGGAGACGGCGATGATGCTCAGCGATCCGCTCTTCGGCAGCCACGTGTCGGGCGTCGTGCTCGCGGCAGACGGCCCGCTCTCGGCGTTCGCCGCGAGCGAGCGGCTGGCGCGGCTCGGCTACCCGCTCCTCGCCGTCTCGGGAGCCCTGACGTCCGCCCCGCTCTCGGTCCGCGAGTTCCGCGAGCTGAGCCACGTGCCGGTCTTCCCGTCGACCGGCGGGGACCCGGCGCTCGCGATGCACGTGCTCTCCCGGCTCTCGATCCCCGGGGTATCGACCGGCGAGAGCCTGCTCGACCCGGCCGACGGCCGGGTCGACCGGCTGGCCGCTCGCTCCTAGGCGGGCGGTGGGAACCGAGACGGACCGGGGTCGTTCGGGAGCGATCGTGAAAGGGGCCAGCGTATGAGCGCGGGGTCGAACGACCCGACCCCATCTCCCCGGCTGGCGGGCTACATCTTCCGAGAGCTCGCCCGGTTCCGGGGCGTCTTCGCCCAGGCGATGCTCTGGTCGATCGTCTTCGTGGTCATCCCGATGCAGGTGCCGATGCTGGTCGGGATGCTCGTGAACGGGCTCGTCGGCCAGCCCGCGTCGTTCTACGGCGTCCTCACGTTCCAGGGCGCGACCACGATCTTCTGGTTCGCGATCGTCGGGCTCGTCCTCGTTGCGGTCGGCTACGGGGCGAGCGCCTACCTCCAGGCGGCCTCGAGCCAGGAGCTCGGACGGATCTTCGCGCGGGAGCAGCGCAAGCAGCTCGCTCACGCGCTCAACCACAGCCCCCTCGAGCTCCACCACCGCCACGGTTCGGGCGAGCTCCTGAGCCGCGTGATCACCGATGCGGACTCGACCCGGACGTTCGTCACGCAGGTCTTCTTCTCGACCGTGCAGAACGTCCTCAAGGTCGCCTACCCGGTCGTTCTCCTCGTCTTCCTCGACCCGTGGGTCGCCTTGAGTGCGGTCGCCCTCCTCCCGATCCAGTGGGAGGTCTCCCGTCGCCTCCAGCAGAAGCTCCGGGTCGCGAGCCGCACGGCGCGCTCGTCGAAGGGCCTATTGACCCAGGTCGTGAAGGAGCACCTCGACGGCATCGAGACGATCCAGAGCTCGCACGCCGAAGAGACCGCCTTCGGGATCGTCGCCCGGCGGGCCGACCAGCTCGCGGCCGACCAGATCAAGGTCCGCCGCTACACCGGCCTCATCAACGGGGCGACCTGGACGCTCACCTCCCTCGGCGTCGCGCTCGCGTGGGCGATCGGCGGCGTCCAGGTGCTGAACGGGACCCTCACGATCGGGGCGCTCGTCGCGATCACCGCCTACGTGGTCCTGCTCGACCGGCCGATGCAGCAGTTCACGACCGTCGTCACCGCCTACCAGCAGGGGCTGGTCGCCTTCGAGCGGATCCGGGAGATCCTCGACGCGCCGACCGACCTGCGGGACGACCCCCGGCTCCCGCCCCTGCGCATCACCGCCGGTCACGTCGAGGTCCGCGGGGTCGGCTTCGGGTACGATTCCCGCCGGCTGTTCTCCCACGTGGACCTCGACCTCTTGCCCGGCCGCCTGACGGCGATCGTAGGCGGAAACGGCTCGGGCAAGAGCACCCTCCTCAAACTGATCGCCCGGCTGTACGACCCGGCCGAGGGCCGGATCCTGATCGACGGCCAGGAGCTGCGGCAGGTCCGCCTCCTCAGCGTGCGGGACCAGATCGCCACGGTCCCCCAGAACGCGGTGGTCTTCACCGGGACGATCGCCGACAACATCCGGTTCGGCCGCGCGGGAGCGAGCGACGCCGACGTCGAGCGCGCCGCACGGGAGTCCGGGAGCCTCGAGTTCATTCGGAAGCTGCCCCTCGGTTTCTCGACCCCGGTCGGCTCCGGGGCCCGCCAGCTCTCGGGCGGGGAGGCCCAGCGGCTCGCGATCGCCCGAGCGCTCCTCCGCCAGCCCCGGATCCTGCTCCTCGACGAGCCGAATTCCGCGCTCGACGACGAGTCCGAGGCCCGGCTCGTGCACGTTCTCGCCGGCCTCAAGGGCCGCATGACGATCGTTCTCGTGGCCCACCACCTCGACCAGCTCCTCACGGTCGCGGACGAGGTCATCTCCCTCGACCACGGCGCGGTCTCGGACCGGACCCGTCCGGCCCCGCGGACCGAGACGCCGGTGCGGCCGCTCGCGATCTCCCCTCTCGCCGCGGGGGTTTCGTAGGATGGGCGCACCGCTCGTGCACGTGGCGCAACGGACCCGACCGGAACCGGCTCCGGCCCCCACCGGCCTTTCGCGCGAGCCCCGCCGGGAGCTCCTCGGCCGCACCCCGGAGGGGCGGCCCATCGAGGCGTGGGTCCTCGGGGGCAGGACCGCCGAGCTACGGATCGCGGCGGTCGGCGGCCAGCACGGCGACGAGCCGTGGGGAAGCGAGGCGGTCCGTCGTTGGTGGGGAGAGCGTGCGGCACGGACCCGGGCCCCCGACCTCGACGTGATCGTTGGGATCGCCGCGATCCCTTCCCTCAACCCGGACGGTGCGGCCCGCCACACTCGCCGTAACGCGCTCGGGAACGACCTCAACCGCGACCACCTCCTCCTCCAGAACCCCGAGACGCGGGCCTTCCACCGCTTCCTTCGAGCCTACCGACCGCACCTCGTGGTGGACGTCCACAACTACCCGCCG
>JAJZGO010000050.1 GCA_021798415.1 Thermoplasmata archaeon
CCCGCTTCCAGTCCACCCCTCCGGAGGCATAGTTCTCCGTCTGCTTCGCAAGGAGCTCAGGCCAGGGTGCCATGTACTCGCTCTCCCAGCGTGATATCTGGCGAGCAACGGGCTCCTTGCGCACCCTTTTCCAGAATTCTTCGAAGGCCGGGAACGTGTCCAGGACCTTCTGCTTTGTGGCCCCACGGACGCCGACCATGGAACTCCACGCCCCGCCGGGTGCACGCACCTGCCCTCGGCCCATAAGCTGCGGGTTGCCCACGCGAGGATAGGAATGGACCAAAACCCGGTCACCTGACCCTTTCGGTCCGGTCGAGATCGTGTCCTTTCGGTTAATGGGGGAATCGGCCAAGCACCCCCGCAAACCACGCACTCGAGGGGTTTTCAGGAGGTGTCCCTTTCGAGGATTCATCCGCCCCGGATTGAGTGTCGGTAGGCGACCTGCGGAGACCCGTGGTTCCACCAAGGTTCCAGCTTAGGTCACGTTGACGCTCATGGTTGCGAAGCAACCCTGGCCACTGCTGTCAGGGACTGAGACGTGGACCCCATAGGAACCGTTGGTGTTCCACGTATGGGTAACGGTAGACCCATACGTGAAGTTGAGATCAAAGCCCGGGGGGAAGGGGCCAAACTGCCAGATCGGTTCGCCTGCGTTATCTCCAGGTGGTGCAGTTACCTCGGCAGTGAAACTCGCGGTAAAGGGAGCGGGCCCGGAGGTGGCGGATGCATTGATGGCGACCGAACAGTTCGCGACGGAAGGGCCGCCTGCATTCGACTGAGGTTGCGAGGCGGCAAACACGGCAATGATTATCACAATCGCTACGACTGCAATCCCTACGCCAACGATGGTAGAGGGGCGACGAGCTTGAAAGTCGTCCTCGCTCGATTCGAGAAGCGGCCCGAGTGACGGGAAATTCTCCTCGGCGGGGGTGGGCGGGCGGTCGGTTGGGACCAAGCTGGAGACAACGGTTCGAACACCACAGTACTCACAGGTGACGAATCCATCTTCCGCCGGAATCGGCAGTGGCGCACCGCAACGAGGGCAGGCGAACGCCACCCCCTTCACGGCGACGGGCGGGTCCGTTTCTCCGACCATTCCCCGAAGGGTATGCGGGAAGGAGCGATTGAACGCTCCTCAAGATAAGATTCTACGGAATCCCCCTATCTCCCTTTACGGCGCTGGGGCGATCCTTCTTACAGGACGTTCTCGTCGCTCCCCTGAGGGACCCGGACGGGTGCCTACTCGAGTTCGATTTCAAGCAGGCTTCTCCCGCTTTACCCACAACGGGGCGGCGAGTCGCGCCCAGCCGTGCCACAAGCGTGCTGCCCGGGCAGTAGCAAAGCCCAATCGTATCGACCCGGATGGGTGCAACTTCCGCAGCACCCACCCAAAGCGACTTTGCGAAATGAGTACCTTGAGGGCGAAGTACCTCACCTGGGAGGCGGTAGCTCGTGCAGATCTTCTACGCCGGCTGCCCTTGGGCCACCGCTCCGAGGGAATCGGTCACCATGTTATAGCCTAGCACGGCTGACCCGAGTGGATGGCGGACGCGAAGCTATACCAGCTGAGGGCGGCGATAGCCCGCGCCGACCGGACGATTGGCCGCGGTATCGAACGTCGTCTGGCTCTCGCCCGGCAGATCGGGGTGGCGAAACGGACCCGTCGATTGCCGGTCCGGGACTACACGATGGAAGGGAACGTGGTGGCGAGATGGCAGGAGGCAATGAAGAGGGCCCGCGTGGCCCCCGAGCGGGCGGAGACGCTCGCCCGGTGGCTAGTGGAGGAGTCCGTTCGCGTTCAGGAGGAGCTGGGTGAGGCGACCCGGGTGGCGAAGCCGGGGTCGGAGGTCCTCGTCGTGGGAGGAGCGGGTTCGATGGGAGGGTGGATGTGCGGATTCTTCCGATCCTACGGGCACGAGGTCGGCATATTCGACCCCCGAGCGAGGCCGCGGGAGTTTCCTTCCTACCGAGTCCATCGACGGCTCGGGCCCGCGATCCGTCGGGCCGATATCATCGTAGTCGCCACTCCGATGCGAGCGACCCGGAAGGTGTACCGGGAGATTGGGGAGTGCCGACCACGGGCCCTCCTCTTCGACATTCTCTCCATCAAGTCCCCGATTCTCCCGGAGATTCGGCGCGCGAAGAAACGGGGGTGGAAAGTCACGAGTGTGCATCCCCTCTTCGGGCCGACGACCCGTAGCCTCTCGCAGCGGAACCTGCTCGTCCTGGACTGCGGGGATCCCGAAGCGAACTCCCAAGTGACCGCGCTCTTCCGCCGGAGTTCGCTCTCCGTTACCGAGTTAGCGATCGAGAAGCACGACCCGCTTATCGGAAGCGTGCTGGGCCTTTCGCACGTGGTGAGCCTCTTGTTTTCAACCGCCCTCGTGAGGACAGGCCATACCGCGACGCAACTGTCCCGAGTGGCGCCGACCTCCTTCCTCCGTGAGGCAGACGTGGCGCGCATCGTTACGAACGAGAACCCTGAGCTTGCATTCGACATTCAATCCCTGAACCCGGCGTCCCCAGCAGTTTACGCCCGGTTGGGGTCCGCGCTGAGGACCCTTCGCCGGGCGGCGGAAGCTGGCGATCGGGAGGCGTACGATCACCTGCTCATGGACGCCCGCCATCTGTGGAATCGCCCTTGAACGCCTCTTCGATCGTGCGGTCACGGGAGCGCCGAGACTTTAGACATGGCGCACAGGAACTTGCCGCGTGTCAAGCCTCAGGGACCCCTAATCAGCCCCATGGGAAAACGTCCCCTTGCCGCACCGAGGGCCGGGTCCCCCCGACCCCGGGCCGGTCCAGTGGGTCCCCGGGGACCCCGGCATATCCCGGAGCTTGGGCGGTCCGGTTCCTCTAGTTCAGACGAACTGCCGGCGAAAGGGAGATCGGATGGCCGCCACCACGCAAAGCCTGGATCCGAGGGCGGTGGTCGCGAGGGCGTCCGGGCTCCCGGAGACGATCGCGCGGGACGGGGAGAAGGCCACTCGATTCTATGCACGGTACGGGATCACGGAGGGAGTGTTACGGTACGGAGTATCGGGAGGAAACGTCCCGGGCAGGGCCCTCGCGAATGCGTCAAGCCACCCTGCGGAGACCCTCGCCGAAGGAGGCGAGCACCCTCGAAGGGTCCTGCCGTCCGCCGCGGGAGGGTCCCCGTGCCCGGCCGCGTCGTCCCCGCCGGGTGGGCGGGAACCGGCGCGTGAAAAAGGTCCCTTCGCACACGGCCGGAGGTTCTCGGGCACGATGTGAGGACGAGCCGCGCCGGCCGGGGCGCCACTCGGACCCGGCGGGGGGCCGAACGCGACGGGGAGGACAGTCTCTCCGGCCGCCAGCACCACCGAGCCGTTCGAGGGGACGGCGGCGTACCCGACGGCGAGGACGACGAACGCGTACGGCCCGGGGACGAGGGAGACGCTCACCGTAGCGGTAGAGGAGGTCGCGGTCGTCCGCGGGGACCCGGCATCGGACCCCGGGATCACGGTCACCGACCAGGGGGTGCCGCCGGGGAGCCCGGTCTCGACGAACGTCAACGTGCCCTTGAGCACGAACGTCGTCGTGACCGTCGCACCTTCGCCCGATACCGCGACGGTGCCGTTGAGGACGGCCGCGTAGCCGGGAACCGAGCCGATCCCGTAGGAGTAGCTCCCGTTCGGGTCGTAGAGGCGCGAGGCGTTCCCGCTCGTCGTCACGACGGCGCCGAGCGTCGTGACCGTCCAGGGGGTTGCGGCCGGCAGCCCCTCGACGACGAACGTCACCGGATAGAGGACGAACGGGACGAGCGGTACAAAGTCACCCCCGCGATCGATCCTCCCGGACGCGTTCAACGGAAGGACTCCGTATGGCTCGGCCCGGGTGCCGTACTCCGCCCAGACGTTCCCGCCCTGGTAGTCCGTGCCGAGGATGCTTCCCGTGAGCGGCACCCCGAGGACCGTTCGTACGGCGGACGCGGGCTCGCGCGAGACGTTCCACGAAGGGACCGGAGCCCCACCCGCGGGGAGTCCCGTGACGTCGAGGCCCGCGAACGTGGGAGTGCTCCCCCCGACCGGGACCCGGAAGACGTTGTTGTACACGAGGTCGCCCGAGCCGACCGATGTCACGGCCGTGACGTTGCCTCCGCCGTCGAGCACCGCGGAGGGGTCGGAGGCGTTGACCGCGACGCTCGTGAAGGTGTTCCCCCAGACGACGTCGCCGGTTCCCCCGACCAACGTGACGCCGCACCCTTCGTCCTCGAAAGTGTTGTTCGCGATCAGGTCGCCGAACGTGGCTACGCCGAGGATCTCCCCTTCGGGGAACGGCGCGAGGCTCGCCGACGACCATCCGCTCACGGCTCGGCCATCGTGGACGACGGCGTTCGTGACGTTCCAGAGCTCGAGTCCGAGCTCGTCGGTCGAGGGGAGCCCGAGCGCCCGGGCCTCGGCCGCCATCGGAGCGGGAAAGTCGACCGTCATCGGCGGCGGCGTCACCGTGACGAACGCGGAAGTATCGACGAGGAGGAGGCCGGGGAAGACGGGAAACTCGAAATCGTTCCACGCCGCGAACTCGCCGTCGAGCGGACCCGCCTCGTTGTCGTACACTACGAACGGATCGCCTCGAGAGCCGTCCCCCGAGGAGGAGATGTTCGGGAGCTCGCCGTTCCCCCAGGCGAAGAGAGGCGTGTAGACGCCCGCGGCCGGGTCCGGGGCGAGCGTGACGGTCGCCGACGCGCTCCCGTTCGGGGGAGGATCGACGGCGAGCCCGATAGGGGCGTGGTCGCTGAGCTCGACGTCGAGGAAGTAGGGACCGACGTTCGGCAGGTGGAACGTTACCGACCCGGTCGGCGCTGTCGGGACCCATTCGGCGCCGCTCGCGTTCCGTGTGGGCCCGGGGTTGACGAGCAGGAAGGCGTTCGCCGGGGCGACGGCGATCGTCACCGCCCGGGAGCCGAGGCCGCCGCCGCTACCGAAGAGGGGGCCGACGAACGACGGGCCGCGGCCGAGGTACGCCAGAGAAGTGCGCGCGACGGCCCAGACGGCGAGGCCGTCGCTCGTCTCCCCGGAATCCGAACCGGCATCGAGCGCGGTGGGGACCGATTCGAACCCCCCGGTCGACGCATTCCACGTCGCGAGCGCGAGGGTTGCGTTTACGCGGAAGAAGGTCGTCGTGTCGCCGGATCCGCTCCCGACGACGACGAGCTCGAAGTCGTTCGGAAGTCCCGTCGGGCCGTAGGCGGAGCCGTCGACCCGGAACACCGGCGGGTCCGGAGCCGTCCGGTCGGTCGAGCCCGAGTCGAAGACCGCCTCGTCGACCGACCCTGAGAACTCCCGTCCGGCCGCGCGAAGCGTGTAGTTGAAGAAGATCGTCGACTGGCCCCCGACGCGGCTCGCGTTGAGGTAGAACGAGACCTCGAACGGGTAGGACAGGTGGAGCGTCGGACCCGTCGCGTAATAGAACGCGGGCGCCACGAGCGAGCCGTTCGCTCCGTGCGCGAACAGGGTGCTCGACGGAAAGCCCGCGCCGGGAGCCGAGAAGTTCCAGAGGTTGTCGCCGAAGGTGAGCTGCTCGGACGACGGGCTATAGGTGATGAACTCCTCCGCCCAGAAGTCGTACGACGTATTCCCGAGGAGCGACACTCCCGTCGCTACGGCCGCGAGCTGGACCGAGAACGCGTCGGGCTCGCCGCCGTCGAGGTAGACCGACCGCGCGTCGGTGAGGTTCGCGCAACCTTCGACGCTCGTTGTGTCGAGGGAATACCCGGTGGGGTCCGCGGGTGGCCCGCTCAGCCCGAGATCCGCGACCCCCATCGGGGCCGGAGCGCGGTCGTACGTGGGCTCCACCGGACCCGCTCCCCGGGGCCCCTCAGCCGAGAAGTCGGGAGGTCGAATGTCGAAAGCGGGGACGTTTCGGCCCGCGAGCGTGGCCTCGAGCACACGGTCCGTCAGGACACGAGGCACTTCCCCGACCGGCGTTGAGTCCTCACGAGGCGAAGCCGACCCGCTCGGGGGCGGGTGGAGGCCCGAGACCTCTCCCCGAGAGAGGGCCGGGCCATGGACCGGCCCGACCCCCGACAGGAGGACCAGCGCGGCGATCAGCAGCGCCGCCGCTGCGAAGAGGTTGCGGCCGGGTCCCCGACGGGTCATGGGCGCTCGCGCGCCCATCGCGTCGCCGGGTGTTACTCCGGGTGCGAGGGACGGAACGTGAAACCTGTTCCGTGCGGAGGGAGCGGCTCACGGGGCAACGAGCGTCGGGATCTCCCAGGGTTCGTGGCGGACCTCGATCGAGAGGACCCCCGAGCGGACCTCGGGGTCGTGGAACTGGCGCACGGCGGTGGCGATCGTCCCGTACCCCCACGACCGGGCCCGGTCGAGCTCGGCGGTGGGGACTCGCTCGGTCCCCGGCGGCGTGTAGAAGCTCTCGCCCGGGCTAACGAGGCGGCCGCCCCGATGCACGACCGCCCGGCGGAGGCGGCGGACCCCGGAGCCGGCGACCCGGGGGACCGGGTCGGTCCGGGTGTCGAACACGGCGAAGCTCGACGAGTAGAACGTCCTCGCGGGAAGGTGGTCGAGGAACCGGCGGATCGAGCGGTCCAGCTCCGACCCTCCGGCGGCGCATCCGAGGAAGATCACTCCGGGGGTCCGGATCGCGCTCGGGTCGACCTCGGCCGCCGCCCTCGCCCGGTCCTCGTTCGACCAATCCACCGCCGCCGCAATGGCGCGGGCGATGCGGGCCGTGCCTTCGGTGCGGTTTCCGAACAGAACGTACACCCACACAACATTCTCCCCGCTCGAGGCGTGGGGGCGAGGATATTTCACTCGCAGGTCAAATCGAATTCACCCGCGCTGCCTCCTTAATTCCGAAGGCACTGGTCGATGCGGGGAGCTCCGGTGGGTCGTCTCGGCCGTCGCCCGGCACTGCGACGGTGGGCCGACGCGTCGGCGCCCCTCGATAGGTCAAGGAGCTCCCGCCGCTCCCCTCGCGAGCACGGGCCGACCCCCTGCGGCGGCTCGAGGGGGGTCGCTCGCGACGAAGATCCTCTCTCATCCGCGCGAGCGATCCCGATCCGGTGCTCGGAGAGCGGGAGGAACGACATCGTCCGATGGAGAGGCCGGGGGTGCGAGGGCGCCGGAACAACCGGCCGGGGCCGATGGGAACGGACGGGAAGCGGCCGCGGGGAGGGAGTGCGGGCGAAAGGCGCCCTCAGTGTTGGGCGCTGACCGCGCCCGCGCCGATCGGCGCGACGGGGGTCGGGGCTCGCCCGGGAGGCATCATCGTCTCCGCGGCCTCCTTGAGCCACGGAAGGCTCGAGAGCGCTTCGGTGAACGCGGAGCTCTGGGTCTCGTGTCGCCGCCACCGGTGCGGCGTCAAGACGCTGAAGCCGGCGGTCGTTCGGATCCGGCTCGAGCCGTTCGCGAGCATCGCGACCGAGAACGCGAGCAGGACCATCGCCGGAAGCTCGACGACGATCGCGAGGTAGCCGAGCCATATCGTGCCGGTCGCGAGGCCGATCCCCCAGAAGACCGCGGCACCGAGCGCAGCGGCCGCGCCGTAGAGCGCCGGACCCGCGGCGTAGGCGTGGATCCGACCGTGCTGGCGCATCTCCTCGGCGCTGCGCAGGTATTCCACGAGCACTCGCCCGAGCGGCGTGTTCGGTTCGGGAAGCTGCCCGGCGCCCGAGTGGACGGCGACCGTCCGGGCGAGCTCGAGCTCAAAGTGCCGCTGGCGCGCCTCGTCCGCGCCGAGCATGCCCCCGATCGAAAAGATGATCACCGTGCCGAGGACGAGGAGGAGGGGGACGAAAGCGCCCGCCAGGTCGGCGAGGGCGGTGTTGTCGGCCAGGAGCAGGAGGACGTAGACCGCCGCAACGAGCACGCCGAGCACGACGAGTCGACCTTCGGAGGTATCTGGCGGCGGCACTTCGGGGAGCTTCCACTGCGGCCACTTGGGCCATTCGAGCGAGGGGCTGGACGCGGTCACGCCCAATGAAACGCATGCTCTACCTTTATGAAGGTATCCCCCGTCCCTATCGGCGCCTCGGGCGGCGTCCGGGGGCTGCCGCCCCGCGAGCATACGGCCGACCCCGGTGCGTTCGGCCCGGCGGGACCGGGGCCATCGATGCTTTCAAGTCCGGCAGGCCCCTCGGCCCCTTGCCCTCCGACGACCGTGGACGACCAGCTCGCGTACGGGTTCCGCACGCTCAGCGACCTCGAAGAAAGCGCCTCGCGCCGCGTGCTCGACCACGTCTGGGCGTACATCCAGGGCGGGTCCGGCGACGAACGGACGCTGGCCGCGAACCTCGCAGCGTTCCGTCGCCGAAGCCTGCGACCCCGCGTCCTCGTGGACGCGACGTCCATCGACCTCTCGACGACCGTCCTCGGCCGTCGGACCCGCGCACCGTTCTTCGTCGCACCGACCGCCTACCAGGGGATGGTCCATCCGGAGGGAGAGGTGGCGGTCGCCCGGGCGGCCCGCGACGCCGGCCTCCTCGGCGCGTTCTCGACCCTCTCCTCCCGCTCGCTCGAGGAGATCGCCGCCGCCTCGGGGGACGGCGTGCGCTGGTTCCAGCTCTACCTCCAGCCCGACTTCGGCGTCTCGAAGAGCCTCGTCGAGCGGGCGGAGCGTGCCGGCTACGCCGCGATCGTCCTGACGGCCGACGTACCGGTCCTCGGTAGCCGAGACCGTCAGGCCCGGGGCGGGTTCGCTATCGACGCGAGCGTGCCGGTCGGCAATGGGGCCGACGTGGTGCCCCCGTCGCGCGCGCCCCTCCTCCAGGGCGAGGAGTACCGCTTGCGCTCGGACGCCGGATCGACCTGGGAGGTCCTCGACCAGCTTCGCGAGGCGACCCGACTCCCGATCGTCGTCAAGGGGATCCTGACCGGGGCGGACGCGCGACGCGCCGTCGACCACGGCGCTCGGGGCATCGTGGTCTCGAACCACGGGGGCCGCCAGCTCGACGGGAGCCCGGCGGCGCTCGACGCGCTCGCCGAGGTCGTCGCTTCGGTGGGCGGCGCGACGGAGGTGTACCTCGACGGCGGCGTCCGTCGCGGAAGTGACGTGCTCGTGGCCCTCGCGATGGGGGCCCGCGCCGTCGGGCTCGGCCGGCCGGTCCTCTGGGCCCTCGCGGCCGGTGGGGGGGCGGGCGTCGCCCACTACTTCTCCCTGCTCGGCGTCGAACTCGCCACGTCGATGGCGCTCGCGGGGCGAACGAACCTCGCCGACGTCGATGCAAGCCTTCTCGGCCCGGCGCTCCCCTGACCCCCGATCATGCGCTTCGGTAAGCGGGTCTTCCCCTCGATCGCGGCGAGTTATCGGCGGGGGACGAACGGCATTCGGATCGCGCCCGCGAGGAGCTCGTAGCGCGCCGGCAGCCTTCCCACGACGTCCCCGTCCGCCTCGACCGGAACGATCGCCGAGGGGTCGACCGCCCGAAGCTCGACCCTCGTCGCCGCCCAGAGGGACACCCCCGGGCGGCCGAGGTGCTCGCCCGTCCGGAAGCGTCCGAGCTCGCGCAGGAGGCGCAGTCGGGGGATCCGCCCGACCGCGACGACCTCCCAGCGGCCGTCCGAAGGGTCCGCGTGCGGGGACGTGAGCATCCCCGACCCCGAGTACGGCCCGTTCGTGACCAGGAGGTTCGTCAGCTCGAAGTTCCCGGGCGCCCCGTCGAACCCGGCGATCTCCACGCCCACGGGACGCCAGCCGATCACTTCCCGCACCGTGGATCGCACGTACGCTCCTTGGTTGCGCGCCCCCGATCGACGGTTCACGCGACCGACGACGGCCGCACCGAGCCCGACGTACGACTGGTTGACCCAGTGGCGGTCCCGCCCGCCCGCGGGCCCGAACTCGATGCGGCCGACATCGATCCCCACGACCGGCGTCCGCGCGAGGTGATCGAGGGCGAGGGACGGATCGGCCGGGATTCCGAGCCCGCGGGCGAAATCGGAGCCGGAACCGAGACGCAGGGGCACGAAGACGGGGTCGCGTCGTTGGGCCGACCGGTGCCGCATCCAGCCGTCGACGAGAC
>JAJZGO010000051.1 GCA_021798415.1 Thermoplasmata archaeon
GGCCCGGAGCTCGGGGATCGCGCGGAAGAGGGCGGCGCCGGCCTCCTGCGCCATCTCGGCCCACGTCGTGGGCCGCACGCCGAAGCGGGTCGTGGCCCCGCCGACCAGGGCCACCGCGCGGCCGGTCACGTTGGCACCGCCCGGACCGCGTCGGCGACGCGGTCGCCCGCCGCGCTGGTCGTGACGGACCCGCCCTGGTCGTACGTGCGGGCCGTCCCGTTCGCGAGCACCGAAGCGAGGGCCGACTCGAGGCGGTCCGCCTGCCGCGCGAGCCGGGGGTCCGCGTGCCGTTCCGCCAGCCAGCGAAGCATCTGCACGATCGCGAAGAACGTGGCGAACGGATTCGCCCGGTTGTGCCCCGCGTGCTTGGGGGCGCTCCCGTGGACGGGCTCGAACAGGCCATGGTCGTAGCCGAGGTTCGCTCCCGAGGCGAATCCCATTCCGCCCTGGAGGACCGCCGCGAGGTCGGTGATGATGTCGCCCATCATGTTGGTCGCCACCACCACATCGAAGCGCTCGGGGTCGCGCACGAGCCATTGGGTGAACGCGTCCACGTACGCGTAGTCCCGCTCGACGTCCGGGTACTCTGCGCCCACCCGGTCGAACGTCTCGCGGAAGAACCGGCACCCCTCGAGGACGTTTGACTTGTCGACGCACGTGAGCCGCTTGCGGCCGTCCTGGGGCGCCCCGTGCGGGCGGGCGCGCGCGAGTTCGAACGCGGCGCGGACGATCCGCTCGGACCCCTTGCGCGTGACGACACGCGTGTCGATCGCCACCTCCGTCTCGCCGCCCCGGGAGAGACGTCCCCGCGCCGGCGTGTAGAGGTCCTCCGTGTTCTCCCGGACGATCACGAGGTCGACGTTCCGGGGCGTCCAGACCTCCCGGAACGTGCCGCTGATCCGGTGGCGCACGCCGGGGTAGAGCTTGCACGGCCGAACGTTCGCGAAGAGGTCGAGCTGCTCGCGCAGCCCGAGGACCAGCGCCCGGCCGGCGAGGTCCCCGTTCGGCAGCGTGGCGCCCGGCCATCCGACCGCCCCGAGGAGGATCGCGTCCGCCGCCTCCGCGGCGGCCTTCGCGTCGGGTTCCCACTCCCGGCCGGTCGCGAGGTAGTACTGGCCTCCGCCCGGGTACTCGGTAAGGTGCCAGGGCGCCGAACCGCCTTCCGCGAGCGCGGCGAGCACCTTGGTCCCCTCACGAACGACCTCGGGCCCGGTGCCGTCGCCGGCGAAGACGGCGATAGAGTAGCCGGAGTCCTTCATGGGGGCCCGCGCGAACCGGCGCGGGCGGCGAGCTCCCGCCGGACCTTCTCTACGAGCCCCCCGGCCTCGAGGAGCTCGAGGAGGTGGTGGGGGAGCGGCGGGAACGGAACGGAGGCGCCCGTCCGGGCGTTCGCGATCCGTCCCGAGCGCATCTCGATCCGAGCGACGTCGCCCGTCTCGAAGATCGCCCGGACGCCCCGGGCCTCGATCGTCGGGATCCCGAGATTGATCGCGTTGCGGTAGAAGATCCGGGCGAACGAGTCGGCCACGACCGCGCCGACGCCGATCGCCCGCATCGCCTGGGGAGCGTGTTCCCGGCTCGACCCCGAACCGAAGTTCTCGCCGGCGACCAGGATGTCGCCGGGCCGAGCCCGGGTCGCGAACTCGGGGAGCGCGATCTCGAGGACGTGCTTCTTGAGCTCGTTGGGGTCGATGATCGTGAGGTACTTGCCCGAGATGATCTGGTCGGTGTCGACGTCGCGGCCGAGGGTCCAGACCCGCCCTTCGATGAGGTCCTGCATCGTGCTCCCGCCCCCTAGAGGTAGTCCCGAGGGTCCGCGATCTCGCCCTTGATCGCGGTCGCGACGACGGCGGCGGGGGACATGAGGTAGATCCGGGCCTCCTTCGCGCCCATGCGGCCGGGGAAGTTGCGGTTGGACGACGACGCACAGACCTCGTCCGGCGCGAGGATGCCCATGTTCCCCCCGAAGCAGGCGGAGCAGCTCGAGCTGGTGAAGACCGCTCCGGCCTCGGTGAACGTCTCGATGATCCCCTCGCGCAGGCACTGCTCGTAGATCCGCGTCGACGCCGGAGAGACGATGAATCGTACCCCCTTCGCGACCTTCTGACCTTTCATGAGGACCGCGCCTTCTCTCAGGTCCTCGATCCGGGCGTTCGTGCACGACCCGAGGAACACCTGGTCGACCTTCACGTGCTCCCGGACGACGTCGGGCAGCGGGCGCACATTGTCGGGCGAAAAGGGGCAGGCGACCATCGGCGGCATGTCGTCGACGCGGATGTCGATCGACCGCTCGTACCGGGCGTCCGCGTCCGGGGTCATCGGATGCATGGCGTGCTTCGCGATCGGGGCAAGGTAGTCGAACGTCGTCTGGTCGGGGGCGACGACCCCCGTCTTCGCCCCCATCTCGGTCGTCATGTTGCAGATCGTGAACCGCTCGGGCATCGAGAGGCGTTCGATCGTCGCTCCCGAGTACTCGACGGCCCGGTACGCGGCCCCCGTCGTGCGGACCTCCCCGAGGATTCGGAGGACGAGGTCCTTCGCGGTGACACCGGGACCGAGGCGGCCGTCGACCCGGATATGGACGGTCTCGGGGACCTTGAGCCAGAGACGGCCGAGGGCGAGGACCGCGGCCATCTCGGTCGGACCGATGCCCGTCGCGAGGGCACCCATCGCGCCGAGCATGTTCGTGTGGGAGTCCGTCCCGACCGCGAGGTCCCCGGGAACGACCCAGCCGTTCTCCGCGAGGATCTGGTGGCAGATCCCGTGCTGCCCCACGTCGTAGAAGTGCGGCAGTCCGGTCTCCGCGGCGAACTTCCGCAGGATGCGGTGGAGGACCGCCGCGCCTTCCGTGGACGCCGGCACCCAGTGGTCGATCGCGATCACGACGCGTTCGGGATCCCAGACCGAGGTCGCGCCCATCTCGTGGAACGGACCGACCGTCTGGGCGCCCTGCTCGTGCATCATCGCGAGGTCGACGGACCCTTCGACGATCTCTCCCGGCGTCACCGTCTCCTGTCCGGAGGCCCGGGCGAGGACCTTCTCGACCAGGGTCGCCCCGTGGCCCCGCGTGCTCGGCGTCATGAGCGGACCGTCCGTATCCCCACCGCCGCGACCATCGCCCAGAACTCGTCGTCGGAGATGCCGGGGCGCTCGAAAAGCGCGCGGTAGTCACGGATGAACCGACCGAGGTCGGACTTGGAGCGGGATTCGGTCTCGGTCTTGACGCGTCGGAGGAGCTCGAGGAGGAGGGGGTCGGCGGCCGTGATCCCGTGCTCCTTGAGCTTCTCGACGAGCGCGGCCTTGCCGGTGTGCTTGCCGAGGATCATCTGGCGGCGGCGGCCCACCGTCTCGGGCTGCATCGGCTCGTACGTCAGCGTGTGGGCGAGGATGCCGTGGGTGTGTATGCCGGCTTCGTGGGAGAAGGCGTTGTACCCGACCAGCGCCTTGTTCGCCGCCACGGGGATGCCCGAAAGCTCCTCGACGAGCCGGGAGAGCTCGTGCAGCTTCTCCGTCCGTATCCCCGTCGAGACGCCGTACAGCGCTTCGAGGTCGAGCACGACCTCCTCGAGCGAGGCGTTGCCCGCCCGCTCCCCGATCCCGTTGACGCAGACCTGCGGCGCTCGCGCCCCGCACTCGACGGCCGTGAGCGTGTTGGCGGTCGCGAGGCCGAAGTCGTTGTGGCAGTGGACCGAGAGGTCCTTCGGCCGGACCCGTCGGACGAACTCCGTCAGGTACCAGCGGAACGTGAGCGGCGTCATGATCCCGACGGTGTCGGCGACGACGAGTCGGTCCGCCCCCGCGTCCTGGACGTCCCGGTAGAGCCCTTCCACGAAGTCGAACGGCGCTCGGACCGTGTCCTCGGTGACGAACGCGACGTGCAGGCCGGCCTCCTTCGCGCGCTTCACCGACTCCAGGGACGCCGCGCGGACCTGGGACTGGGACATCTTGAGCTTGTACTTGAGGTGGACATGGCTCGCCGCCACGAAGATCGCGATGTGGGTGGCGCCGCTGTCGATGACGGCGTCCACGTCCGCGAGGACCGTTCGGGCCGCGGCGAGGACCTTCGCCTTGAGTCCGGCGTGGGCGACGAGGCGCACCGCGCGCGCCTCCTCCTCCGAGACGACCGGGATTCCCGCGTTGACCACCCCGACCCCCACATCGGAGAGGAGCCGGGCGATCTCGAGCTTCTCCTCTGGGGTGAAGTGGACGCCCGGCATTTGCTCGCCGTCGCGCAGCGTCTCGTCCCAGACCTCGATCGACGACGGGATGTGACGGGCGTCGGCGGTCTCGGAGTGGTAGTTCTCGACCAGCCGGGGCTCCGGCATCGGAGTTCCAATCCTCGAACGGGATTAACCTTTGTTGCGAGGCGCCCGGCGCTTCCCCCCGAGTCCCACGACAGCACGGCGGCCCTCCCGGTCACTTGTTAAATAGAGCCCGGACCTCAAACTGTCCGTAGGTCGATGTCGGCTCGTCGAGGTGACTCGTGGTAACGGCGGAAGCTCAGGCTCGGCCCATCCCGTCCGAAGCCGGACCGGGCGAAGCGCGCCCTCCCCTCGAGCTCGCGGACCTCAGCGTGATGATCGGGGGCCAGGGCGGGGACGGTACGCTCACCGTCTCGGACCTTCTCGGGCGGTACTTCCGCAAGCGGGGCCTCTACGTCTACACTTCCCGCAACGTCCTCTCCCGGATCCGGGGCGGCCACGCCGACGCCTCGGTCCGTTCGAGCCGCGACCCGATCGCCGCAGTGAAAGCTCAGGTCGATGTCCTGGTCGCCTTCGACAACGAAGCGATCGAGATGGGGAAGGCGGAGCTGGCTCCGCACGGGTTCGTCCTCTACGACTCGACGACCTTCCACGTCGACCTTTCGAACTCGGTCGGGTTCCCGTTCGCCACGCTGGTCGGGGGCCCCCTCGGTCAGCCGATCTTCAAGAACACCGCCGCCTACGGAGCGCTCTCGGTCCTCCTCGGGTTCGACCCGACGATGACGCGGGCGGTCATCGAGGAACGATTCCGACGGCGCGGCGGCGAGGCTCTCGAGAA
Organism: Thermoplasmata archaeon; assembly: GCA_021798415.1. Taxonomy (GTDB): domain Archaea; phylum Thermoplasmatota; class Thermoplasmata; order Lutacidiplasmatales; family UBA184; genus Lutacidiplasma. Next base: position 5,041 of record JAJZGO010000051.1, read on the forward strand.
GAACCTGAAGGCGCTCGAGATCGGTCGCAAGGCCGCGCTCGATGCCCCCGGCGTCGCGAACCGGTACTCGGTCGCGGACGGGGACGCCCACGACCTCATCCTCACGACCGGCAACCAGGCCGTCGCTCTCGGCTTCGTCGTGGGCGGCGGTCGGTTCTTCGCGGGCTACCCGATCACTCCGGCGACCGAGATCATGGAGTACCTCCAGCGATACCTCCCCGCGTTCGACGGCGTCGTCCGCCAGGCGGAGGACGAACTGGCCGCGATCAACATGGTGATCGGCGCGTCGTACGCCGGCGCCCGCGTGATGACGTCCACGAGCGGACCCGGACTCTCCCTCATGACCGAAGGGATCGGCCACGCCGGCGCCGCCGAGGTGCCGGTCGTCGTCGCCGACTGCCAGAGGGTCGGTCCTTCTACGGGCCAGCCGACGCGGCACGAGCAGTCGGATCTCTCGCATCTCGCGAACCTCGGCCACGGCGAGTTCCCGCGATTCATCCTCGCTCCCGCGACCCCCGAGGACGCCTTCTCGCTCACCGTGGACGCGTTGAACCTCGCCGAAAAGTGGCGCGTCCCGGTCATCCTGCTCCTCGACCAGGCCCTTTGCCAGAACACGACCACGAGCCATCGGTTCGACCTCGCAAGCGTCCGCGTCGACCGGGGGAAGCGCCTCTCCCCCGAAGCGACCGCCCGGCTGCAGCAGTACAAGGTCTACGAATTCAGCGAGGACGGCGTCAGCGCGGTCGCGCCGCCCGGTACCCCCGGCGTCTGGTCGGAGGTCACCGGCAACGAGCACGACGAGTGGGGGCACGTCTCCGTCAACCCCTCCAACCGCGTCCGCCAGATGAAGAAACGAATGGAGAAGATGGTCAAGGCCCGGGACGAGCTCCCGCCGGCCCGCTTCTACGGTCCGCCCCAAGCGAAGATCGGGTTCATCGGGTTCGGCAACACCGCCGGACCGATCCTCGAGTCGATGCGGGCTCTCGAGATGAAGGGGGTCGCGACCCGGTTCTTGGAGGCCCGAACGCTCTATCCGGTGCCGGTCCACGAGATCGACCCGTTCCTGAAGGACGTCGACGTCGCCTACGTCGTCGAGCACAACTACACCGGCCAGTTCGCGCGCCTCCTGCGGGAGACGATGCCCTGGCACCACGCGAAGCTCCGATCGATCCTCAAGTACGACGGCTACACGTTCCGCGCCCCCCAGATCCTCGCCGAAGTGAAGGAGGCCGCGTAAGATGGTGCAGTCCGCGAAGCCGGTCCCGCCCACGTGGTGCCCGGGCTGCGGGGACTTCGGAGTGCTCGCGGCCGTCAAGCGCGCCGCGGCCGACCTCAAGATCCCGACGCACGAGCTCGTCCTCGTCGGCGGGATCGGTTGCTCCGGGTCGATCCACAACTTCCTCGAGATCAACGGCATCCACGCGCTCCACGGCCGTCTCCTGGCGCAGGCGGTCGGGGTCAAGCTCGCGAACCCGAGCCTCACGGTCGTGGCGGCGGGGGGCGACGGGGACGGCTACGCGATCGGGATGGGGCACTTCATGCACGCGTTCAAGAAGAACGCCTCGATCCTCTACCTCGTCATGAACAACGAGACCTACGGTCTCACCAAGGGCCAGGCGTCCCCGACCAGCCAGATCGGCTTCGAGGGGAATGTCGAGCCCCCGTTCCACTCGATCCTGACGGCGCTCTCGATCCCGGCCCCGAACTTCATCGCGCGGACGTTCTCCGGGGACCCGAAGGGGATGACCGCGATCCTCGGGGAAGCCCTCCGGTTCAACCGCGAGGGCCGCGGGTTCGCGTTCATCGAGGACCTCTCCCCGTGCGTGACGTACAACGACACGTACAAGCTCTGGCGGGAGAAAGTGCTCGACGTCTCGAAGCTCCCCGGGTACGACCCGACCGACCGCAAGACCATGTTCCGGCTCTGCCTCGAGACGACCGAGCAGGGGCGGATCCCGATCGGCGTGATGCACCGCCCGAAGGAGCCCGGCCACGACGGTCTCGAGGTCAAGTTGGTCGGGGACCGGCCCGGACCGGTGCGGACCGACATCGGACTGGCCGCCAACCTCCCCGCGTACGAGAAGCTCCTGTCGGGACTCTCGTAGGCCGCGGCGCGCGGGGGACCCTTCGCGCCCCGTTGGACGAGGGGGTGGGACGATCTGGGTCGGCGTGGACGACACGGACAGCCCGAGCGGTGGCTGCACGACCCATGTCCTCACGGACCTGATCGACCTCGCGAGGACCAGTGGCCTCGACCTCATCGGCGAGCCTCGTCTCGTCCGCCTGAACCCCAACGTTCCCTGGAAGACCCGCGGGAACGCCGCCCTGTCGGCGCGCTTCGGCGCCGGCGTCGGCCCTCGCCGGGCGGTCGGCGAGATCGAGCGAAGGACCGTGTGGTCGTACGCCCGCTCGCGTGCTCCCGACGCGACGGCCGTCCGCGCCTTCGAGCGCGCGGCCTGGGACCGGGTGCTCCGGGGTTCCCGGTCCGGAGAGGAGGGGACGGACCCGGCGCTCGTCGTGGCCCCCCGTCACCTCCCCGCCGCACTCTACTGGAAGGCCGTTCGCGAGGTCGTTCCCGTGGCCGAGGCCCGCGCGAACCTCGAGAGAGCGGGGGCGTCCTGGTGGACCGAGTCGAGCGACCGGGGCCTGGTCGGAGCGGCGGCGGCCGTCGCCTGGCCCGGTCGCCACCCGACGTGGGAGCTGACCAGCTACCGGGACCCGGCGCGCCTTGGCAGCCCGCGCGAGATCGACGGCGAGAGCGTGCGTCGGGTCGCGCGCGAGACCGCGTCCCTCTTCCTCTGCGACGACCCCCGGACCCGACGCCTGCTCGTGGCCCCCCACACGTCCTGCCCGATCCTCTTCGGTCTTCGGGGGACCCGTCCTTCCGACCTCCTCCGAGCCCGCGGGCGGGTGCGCTCGGAGCCGGTCGACCGTTGGGTCCTCTTCCGCACGAACCAGGGCACGGGCGACCATCTCGTGCGCCGCCGGGCCGCCGGGCTCGGCCCGTTCCTGTCCGCCCGCGTCGTCGGGACCGTCGCTCGGCCCCCCACGACGCTCCGCGGTGGACACGTCCGGTTCGTCGTCACCGACGACGAGGGAACCGAGCTGGAGTGCGTCGCGTTCGAGCCGACCAAGACGCTTCCCCGGGTCGCCCGTACGCTGGTCGCCGGTGACCGTGTCGAGGTCTGGGGCGGCCGAGGCGACACGACCACCTTCCGGCTCGAGGGCCTGCGCATCCTGCGTCTAAGGCCCCGCCACGCGCGGCCGATCGCCCCGGCCTGCCCCGGCTGCGGACGCCGGGCCGGGTCGCTCGGAGCGGGTCGCGGATACCGGTGCCCCGGCTGCCGCCGCCGCTGGCCGCCCGAGGCGGCGGTCCGGGAGCGCGATCGACCGGTCTATCCTGTGGGCGAGTACCATCCCACCCCCTCCGCCCGGCGGCATCTCGCCCCGCGGGGCCCCGAGCCGTAGGCCACGGACCGTACGAGAGAGCTTTTGAGCCGACAAACGGTGGAGAGCCGAGGAGACCCCGGCGATGGTCGGCCCCCGCATCAAGACCGCCCTCCTCTTTGCCGTCATCGTCGGCCTCTTCGTGGTCATCGGAACGCTCGTCGGTCAGTACCTCTTCCAGTCGTGGCTCGCGGGGCTGGTCGTCTTTCTCGGCCTCTCGCTCGTCCTTAACCTCGTGAGCTACTTCGCGGCCGACCGGATCGTCCTCTGGTCGACGGGCGCAAAGATCGTCTCCGCGTCCGAAGCCCCGCGCCTCGCGAAGGCCGTAGCGGAACTCGCGCCCAAGTTCGGGCTGGTCACCCCTCGGCTCGCGATCGTCCCGACCCAGACCCCGAACGCGTTCGCGACCGGCCGCGACGAGCGGCGCGCGATCGTCGCCGCGACCGAGGGCCTGCTGAGGCTGGTCGACGACCGCGAGCTGAAGGCGGTGCTCGCGCACGAGCTGGCGCACGTCCGGGACCGGGACGTGCTGTTGATGACGTTCGCCGCGACCCTCGCGGGCGCGATCGGCTACGCGGCCCAGATCGTGATCTTCTCGATGCTCTTCGGCGGGAACGGGAACCGCAACGGAGTCAATCCGTTCCTGCTCCTGGTCGCCGCGCTCACCGCCCCGATCGCCGCGATGACGATCCAGCTCGCGATCTCCCGGTCGCGGGAGTTCCGCGCGGACCAGGTCGGCGCGACGATCGGAGGCGACCCCGAGGCGCTCGCGAGCGCCCTCGAGAAGCTCGAGGTCATGAACCTCCGCCGCCCGATGAACGTCGGGTCGCCGGCGCAGTCGAGTCTCTATATCGTCAATCCCTTCCGGGGCGTGACGTTCGCCTCGCTCTTCTCCACGCACCCGCCGACCGCCGAGCGGATCCGCCGGCTGCGGGCGATGCACCCGAACTACACCTACCGCGTCGACGTACGGGGCCCGGCGGCCCGCGCCGGCACGTCGGACCGGGCGGCGCGAAGCTAGACGGGGGCGACGATGGTGGGATGCCCGGCGTGTGGGACCGAAGTCCCCGGCGCCGCCCCCGACTGTCCCCACTGCCATCTCGCGACCGGCCTCTTTGACGCGGTCCGGGACGCCGCCGGTCCGGGGGGGTCGCAGGACCCCGCGTACCTGCGGACGATCGGCGAGCTCCTCGCGTCGGTCGATCTCTCGGCATCGCCCGAACCCCTGCCCGACCGACCGCGGGGCCTTCTGAGCCGACCCGCTCGCTTTCCCTCCCTCCCACCGGGCGAAGCTATGCCGCGGGCGCCCCCCGAGCCCGCGTCCGTGACTCCGATCACCGACCTACCGGCGCTTCCCGGCGCCGCGACCGCGATCGAGCTCAAGCGCCGGATCGAGGAGTACTTCCAGATCGGGCGTCGCCTCGGCCTCGACTTCACCGACTTCGAAGGCCGGTCCGGCGCCGCCGCCCTCGTGAACGACACCCCGTCGCTCGAGGTCCTCG
>JAJZGO010000052.1 GCA_021798415.1 Thermoplasmata archaeon
TCCGCAAGGGTCGGTTCGTCGAGGTCATCGACGACGCCGCCCGCCGACGCGGAACCACCCCCGAAGCCCAGCGTCGCACGCTCGAATCGGAGATCCCGCTCGGCCGGGTCGGCACGCCCGAGGAGCTCGCGCGCGCGGTCGTCTTCCTGGGGAGCGAGATGTCGAGCTACGTCAGCGGGGCCCTGTTGCCGGTCGACGGGGGACTCCTGCGCTCGGTCGGCTGAGCGCCGAACCGACCTAGGGCTGGTCGGGACGTCGCGCCTCGGGCAGGAAGTCCTCCCGCTCGGGCACAAAGACGTCGAGGACGACGCTCGGGACCCCCGGGTCCGAGACGAACTCGTGCGGAACGCCGCCCGGGATCGAGTACGCCGAGCCCTTGACGGTGCGGTACGTCTCGGCGCCCACCTTCAGGCGCCCGCCGCCGTCGAGGACCGTCCCCGCCTGCACGTGCAGGTGCGTGTGCATGGGGAACGTCGAGTTGGGCGCGATCTGGTAGAGCACCATCATCACCCCGTGCCCGTGGGTGAGGATGCGTCGCTTCACGCCGGGAAGGATCTCGTGCCAGGCGTCGGGGCGGTCGTTCCAGAGGGTCATGGCGTTCGGGACGGCCCGTCGGTATTTGGACGTGCCGAGGTCATGTCAGCCGAGCGCGTGCTCGAGGTCGGCGACCAGGTCGTCCGCGGCTTCGACCCCGACCGAGAACCGAAGGAGGCCTCCCGTGATCCCCTGGGCCTCGCGCACGGGCGCGGGCACGGACCGGTGGGTCATGAGGGCCGGATGGTTCACGAGCGACTCGACGCCCCCGAGGCTCTCCGCGAGGGTGAAGAGCTTGAGCCGTCGCAGGACCCGACGGGCCGCGGGGAGACCGCCGCGGATCTCCGCGGAAACCATCCCGCCAAAGTCGTCCATCTGCCGCCGCGCCACCCGGTATCCCGGATGGTCGGGCAATCCCGGATAGAGCGTTCGGACGACCTTCGGGTGGCGGGCGAGGAACGCCGCGACCTTCCGGGCGTTCTGGCAGTGCGCCCGGACGCGGAGCCCGAGCGTGTGGATCCCCCGGAGGACGAGGAAGCTTTCGAGGGGTCCGAGGATCCCGCCCTGGGTGTTCTGGTACCAGCGGAACCGCTCGAGCTGGCGCCGGTCCCGACAGACGAGCGCCCCCCCGATGAGGTCACTGTGGCCGCCGAGGTACTTCGTCGTCGAGTGGAGGACGATGTCCGCGCCGAGCTCGAGCGGGCGCTGGAGGACCGGCGAGGCGAACGTGTTGTCGACGGCGACGCGCGCCTTCGACTTTCGGGCGATCGCGATCGCTCCCTTGAGGTCGGTCACCTTGAGCAGGGGGTTCGTCGGGGTCTCGAGGTAGAGGAGGTCGACGGCCGGTCCGTCCGCGAGCGCGCGTCGCACGTTCGCGAGGTCGGAGGTGTCGATGAGGTCGACGCGCACACCGTGGGTCTCCGCCACGTCGAGCAGCCGCCGGGTCCCCGCGTAGAGGTCGTCGCCCGCGACGATCCGCGCGCCCGAGGGATACGCCATGAAGAGCGCCGAGGCGGCGGCGAGTCCCGAGGCGAACGCGAGGCCCCCCGCGCCGCCTTCGAGCTTCCCGAGCACGCGCTCGAGGACGGCGCGCGTCGGGTTGCCGGTCCGAGAGTAAACGAACCCTTTCGCCCGACCGGGCGCGGACTGCGCGTAGGTCGACGTCAGGTAGACCGGCGGATTGACCGAGCCGGTCAGGGGGTCGGGGGTCTGTCCCTCGTGGATCAACCGTGTGTCCCAGTTCATCCCGTGGGTGGAGCGCTCGGTGCGATTTCAACCATTCCCCCGCGGCCCGGACCGCTCGAGCCGGGCGCAGGGTCGAGAGGCCCGGGGTCGCTCAGCAGGAGAGCTCGAAGTTCACCGTCGCGGAGTAGTTCGAGACCGTGAACTCCCGGAGCTCGCCTCCGCACGCGTCCTCGGAACCGAAGGCGGCGATCGTGTAGGTCCCGTTGGGGAGGGTCAACTCGTAGGTCCCGTTCGAGGCGGTCGTGGCGGTGTAGCCGTCCCCGCGGACGATCGCCCCGGCGACGGGGTCTCCGTCGTACGACACGGTCCCACGGACCGGGTACGTGGCCGCGAAGTCGAAGAGGTCGGTCATCGGGGGCTCCGCCGTCCAGTTGTCGTAGTGATTCGTGCGACCCAGACCGAGAAGCCATTCCGTCGTCGTGAGGAGGTTGTAATGGCTGTACGCAACCATCGACGAGAACCCCCGAGAGGCGTACGGACCCACCGCGACGAAGTAGACCGGGCCATTCCCCTGTTTCGGCGCCCCGCCACCGGACGCGTTCGAGTCGTACGTCACGAAGACCACGCTCGTGGAAAAGAGCGAGCTGTTGAGGAACGGGGAAAGGAACCCGGCGAGCCAGCGGTCGGCGAACGCCACGGAGGTGTTGTGACCGTCATCGTCCATGTTCGGTGTGATCCAGACGTAGTTGGGGAGGGTCCCCGCGGCGACCGACGCGTTCCATGCATCGAGGTTCAGGACATGCGCCGCGCAGTAGGAGGGAGAGTTGGTGACGTAGCGGTAGTCGACGAACGGGTCGTGGGCCACCGAGTAGACCCCGGAGCTACGGTTGTCGCACGGGGTGGGCATGCTTTCCATGTACGCCGCCCAGGTCTCTCCCGCACGGTCGACGAGCCCGGGGACCGGGAGGACGGTCGCGGAGTCGGCCCCGCTCGTGGCGTCCAAGTAGTCGACGATCGAGTTGCCGGTGAGCCCGTGGTAGTTGCTCGCGGACGCGAACTGGGTCGCGAGATGTCTCTCGAACGGCCCGTCGAGCACGGTCGCCACGGAGGGCTCGTTCTCGAGGAAGATAGTGATGACGTGGCGGATGGGGGTAGGCAAGCCCAGGATAGGCGCCGGGTCGACGGAGGGCGCGTGCATCGGTCGGGTGGAGTCGAGGAAGTAGAGGAGCCCTCCGCCGGCCATCAGAAGGCTCGCGAGCACCGCCCCCAGGGCCACGTTGGGGTTCGCCCCACGGACCGCACGGGCGCGCCTTCGGAGCGTGGGGCGGCGGGCCGCGCGTCGGGTCGGATCGGGGGGAGCAAGGTCGGACAAGGCGCCGCGGCATGTATCGGAGACGTATAACCGAACGATGACCCCGACCTCCAAATCCCCGGCGCGCTCGACCCGATTCTCGGATCGGCGGAGCCTCCTCCCGGTCCGGGACCGTGCGGCGATTGTAGGGAGCATTCGTGCGCAGGTCCTACGTAAACTGCATCCATGCGGTCGTTCTAATACCGGGTTCCCGTCGCCGTGACAAGGCGTCGCTCGGGCCCGGTGCTCGACGGGGCCTTGAGGGGATCCACGTGGCCACTACGCTAGGGGTCGAGGCGCCGACGAACGTCGTAAACCTGCCGAAGGTCGTGACGGTCCGAGAGGACGTCTACGTTCGCAAGGCGTCGGGCCTCGTGCGCACGGTCGGGCCCTCGAGCGCGCTCTTCTCGAACCTCGTGGCGATGGGGATCATCGTCAACTTCTTCTGGGTCGTCTTCGCGTCCGCCGGGTACCCGAACGCGAACCTCGTCGACACCGTGCTCATCGGGGTACTGATCAACGTCGGCGTCGGGTTCGTCTACTGGATGCTCTCGAGCGCGATGCCGCGCTCGGGGGGCGACTACGTGTTCATGGGACGGATCTTCCACCCCAGCATCGGCCTCGCGACCAACCTCGTCTTTTCGGCGGTCTTCATCACGTGGGCGGGCCTGTTCGCCTACTACATCACGGTCTACGGCCTGCCGATGATGCTCGGCAGCTACGCGATCGCGGGCGGGAGCTCGGGGCCCCTCACCACCTTCCAGAGCATGATCAGCTCGAGCAACGAGATCTTCGCGATCTCGGCGCTCATCCTGATCCTCGTCATCCTCATCAGTTTCCTGCCCACCAAGTGGATCTTCCGCACCACGGTCGGCATCTTCGCCGTGACCGCGGTGATCTACGTGGTCATGATCGGGCTCCTCCTCTTCACGAACCAGGCGACGTTCGCGAGCCACTGGAACGCCGCGAACCCGGCGAACACCTATGCGACCATCGCCGCGAGCGGTGCCTCGGGCGACACCATCACGACCTCGGGTACGTTCCTCGGGATCGTCTACACGATGCTCAGCTTCGTGGGGTACGCGAACAGCTCGTACTACGCCGGCGAGATCCGAGGGAGCCCCACCCGGACCCAGGGGCTCGCGATCTTCGGCGCCCCGATCATCTTCGCGGTCCTCATCGCCGTCCTCTACGCGACGACCTACCTCACCTTCGGGCGGGACTTCATCGTGGGGCTCAGCACCGGCTACGTGTCGGGCACGGTCGCGGTTCCGGCGTTCCCGTCCCCACTCCTCCTCGCGGCGTACATCCTTCCCTCGGGCGGCATCAGCCCCGTCCTCGCGGCGTTCCTCTCGTTCGGGGTCGTCCTGACCTTCTTCGGGTTCTCCCTGATCTACTTCATCGTCCCGACGCGCAACGTCTTCGCGTGGTCGTTCGACCGCGTCTTCCCCTCCGCTCTCGCGCGCGTGAGCCGCCGCGGCGTTCCGTGGGTCGCGGTGATCGGCCTCGCCGTCTTCGCGTTCGTCTCGCTCTACTTCTCCGTGTACACGACGCTCTTCAACTACCTCGGGTACTCCAACTTCGGGTTCTGGTTCGCGGTCGGGATCGTCTGCCTCGGAGGCGCGCTCTTCCCGTTGATCCGGCCGAAGCTCTTCGCCCAGGCCCCCCGAATCGTCCGCACCCGGATCGGATCGGTCCCCGTCCTGACCCTGGTCGGGCTCCTCTCGTTCGGGGCGTCGTGGTATGTCAGCTACGCCTCCTCGACCGCGGCGTTCCTCGAGTTCAGCAGCTACAGCTACTCCGGACTCATGGTCCTGCCGGCCATATTCGTCGTCGGGTTCGTACTCTACTGGGTCTCCTACGCGATCCAGAAGCGGCGGGGGATTCCGGTCGACCTGATCAGCAAGGAGCTCCCGCCCGATTAGGCCGACCGCCCCCGTTTTCTGCCGGGGGGGTTGCCTAAGCCGTGGGGGAGCGCGTAGAACTCGTGATCGACCCGCTCCGGCGCGAGCGGGTCTCGATCGAGCTCCCGCTCGCCTACCGGGTGCCCGTCGAATCGGTACGGTCGGAGCTCGGGCTCCCCGACTCGGTCGACCTTTCCGATCCGATCGTCGCGAGGGCGGTCGCGCTCGCGGGGGCCGCGAAGCGCCAGGTACCGGGCGTGCGGTTCGCCGTCTTCGGTGGGGTCGCCCACCGGCTGCGCTGCGCGGCGAGCAATCGGGCGTCCCTCGGTCTGCGGCACGAGCTCCACGACCTGGACATCGCGATCCGCCTCGACGAGGTTCGCTCGTTCGAACGATTCCTGCGCGGGGTCGCCGCGGCCGAGGGCAGCGGTCTCACGTTCTTCGAGACACCGGGAGACCGGATCTTCAACTCGCTGAGCGGCGGGCAACGGCTGCGATGGCACATGGTGGTCGGCCAGCAGGACTCCGAGGTCGCGCTCGGGACGCTCGACATCGTAGCGGACGAGTTCTCCTTCTGCCACCGCTTCGACGTCCGCGACGACGTCGAGGCCGCGCCGCGGAACGGCTGGACCCTCTCGCCCGCCCACCTTCTCCTGGCCAAGGGGCAGTTCATCCAGCGGATCCCAAAGTCGGAGAGCGTGGCGGTGTCGGACCGCGTTCTCGAGCCGTTCGGAAAGCACGATGTCGTCATCGGACCGGAATCGAAGGATGTCCGGGACCTCCTCGCCCTCCTGCACGACCACGCGCTCGGCGAGGGACCCGGGGAGATCTCCCCCCGCCTCCTGGAGCGCCGGCTCCGATCCGACTGGGGGCTCTGGAAGACGATCGGGCTCAATCTCGGGATGGTCGGCCGCTCGAAGGTCCTGGCCGCCGTCCCGGACGCGGCCCGCGCGCAGATCCGCGAACGCCTTGACGCGCTCACCGCGCTCGTGGCCCCGATCGCCCCGAAACGTCGCTTTGGCTTCCTCGGAGGACCCTGGTGGCAGGAGGTCGACTCGACCCCCTCGGTCGACACCACGGTCGCCGTCGGGTAGCCGAGTTTAGCCGCTCGTCAGCATCGTCGCCCGGACGCCGCCCTTTACGAGGTCGACCACCGCCCCGAGCAGCGTTCCCTCGGTGTACGCGCTTCCGGGGTTGATGGCGGGCGTTCTGCCTAGGGTGACGGACCCCTTGGATTCGTGGATGTGGCCGTGGAGACCGAGGAGGGGCTGGTGGCGTTCGATCGCCGAGCGCACCGCCGTCGATCCCACGTGGACCATGTCCGGCTCACCGCCCGGGGCCATCACTTTCGTAAGGTTCTCGTCGAGGCGGGGCGCGAGGTCGAGGGGCGTGTTGTGCGGCGGGACGTGGAGGTTGAAGACGGCCTGTCGGGGGTCCTCGAGGCGGGCCACGCCGTCGTCGATCCGTCGTGCGATCTCCTCCTCGGAGAGCTCCCGGTTCGTTCGCCAGGGCGTCACGTTCGAGTAGGGGAGCGTGAGGAGCTCGTGGTGGTTGTCGATCCTCAGGACCTCGCGGTCCGTGAGCTCGGCGAATCCGTCGGCGGCGATCACGTCCTCCATCGGCGTGAAGTCGTCGTTCCCCAGGCCGAGCAGGAGCCGGGACCCTCCGCCCGCCATCCGCTCCTTCGCCCAGTCGAGCCACCGGCGCAGCTCGCCGAGCTGGAGCTCGAGGAAGACCCGGTCGGCCCTCGTCCGGTCCTGGAGGAGCGCCGACCACTCGGCCCGCGTCGTCCGGAAGGGGACCGTCGCGGAGTCCCGCAGCCACTCCTCGAGCCTCGCGACCTCGTCCGCCGAGCGGCCGGTGCGCGTCTCCCCCTCGACCGTGACGCTGTAGCCGCCGTCCTCCTCGAAGAGGGGCGTCATCGTCTTCGCGGCCATGTCGCCGCCGACGACGAGCACTTCGGCCCGGTAGACCCGGGCGGCGTTCACGAACTTGCGGAAACAGATCGACGAACCGTGGATATCGGCGACGAAGAAGACCCGGGTCGGTCGTGCCATCGATGGCCCTCGAAGCGCGGGCCGCAGCCGGCGACCGATTATGAGACTATCCGAACCCGCGATCGTCGGGAAGCGACGCGGGGGGACCGCCGCTCCCCTCCGCGGGGCCGGCTCGGGCCGCGTCAGGTCGAGCGGACGAAGATCGAACCGTCAAGCTCGAACAGCCGACCCGGCACGGCGGGGGTCGTGAGGCCGAGGGTGACGTCCCCGGGATACGCGATGGGAACCGCGCCCGAGATGGCCGCGAACGTCACGGCGACCGTCATCGGGGCATGGACGACGACCACCGACGTCGGCGAGCCGGAGGCCGTGTACCCCGGCACGGCGCCGATGGCGTAGGCATACGTGCCGTTCGGGGTCCAGAACGTGAGGGTGGAGAGCGTGGACGATTCCGTCACGCCCCTCAGACTGACCGACCACGTCGTCCCCGCGGCGAGACCGGTCTCCTGGAACGTCACGAGATACGCGTGGACGAACGTGACCGGGACGGTCGTCCCGGAACCCGAGAGGTTGACGTATCCGGCCGGCTTCTTCGGAGCCATGTTGGGGACGGCGCCGACGACCCAGCTGTATTTCGCGACCGGAACATGGAACGTGATGGTGGCCGTCGAGGAGCTCGCGAGCGAACCTCCTACCGTCACGGACCATTCGGTCCCGACCGGAAGGCCCGTCTCGGCGAAAGTGAGCGGAGCGCCCGAGCCAACGGTCAGGGAGGTGGTGGCCGAGGCGGACCGGCCCAAGGAATCCGTGACCGTAACGCCGATCGAGTACGTTCCCCCGGCGGAAGGCGTGCACGGTAGGGACGGGGTATTGGCGCTCAGGCAGCCGGGCGGAAGCCCGGAGTAAGCGTACTGAAGACCTCCGGAGCCGCCCGAGGCGGCGACCTCCAGTACGGCGGTGCCCCCGACGGAGACGGAGGCGGGGACCGCGATGAACGACGAGACGACCGGCGCTCCGGGGGTGAAGGTAACGCCGACCGACGCGGCCGAGCCGGCGACGCCGACCGTTCCCGATCCGGGCAGGACGGTATATCCCGACACGGGGCCGACCGTGTACGGGTAGCTACCGTTGGCCAACGAGAACGCAATCGTGGTCGACGACGAGGACCCCACGACGCCCCCGAGCGTCACCGACCACGTTGTCCCGGCGGGGAGCCCGGTCTCTCGGAACGACACCGGGTACAGCGGGGCGAAGAGAGCGACTTCGGTGAGGTTCGAGGACATCGTGACCGTGGGCGAGGAGGTTGAACCCGTGTAGCTGCCGCTTCCGGTCCCCCGCCAGCCGGCGAACCCGTAGCCGCTCGCGGGGCTCTCCGACAATGTCACCGAGCTCCCCGCCGCGTAGGTTCCGGACGGCGGCAAGACGGAGCCGCCCGCCGCCGGCGTCGCAGCGGTCGACAGCGTGTACGTGGCTCCCGAACCGCCGCACGACGGGTTGTTGAAGAACGCCATCAGGGGCGGGTACGTGGTCCACGAGTCATGATGGCCGGTGTGGCCGAGACCGAGCATCCACTCGGTCGTCGTCAGAATGGAGAAGAGCGAGTACGGCGTGGCCGACGTGTAGTGAGGGGTCGCGCACGGTCCGACCGCCGCGGTGTAAACGACGCCGCCCCCGGTCGAACCCATGTACCCGCGCGTGTCGCTCAGGTTCGCCTCGTCGTACGTGATCAGAAAGGCGGTCGACCGGACCCAGGCCGCGCTGCTGTTGAGGATGGGGGAGAGGAAACCTCGAAGCCACGCGTCCCCACAGCTCACGAGCGTCTCCCACGCGGGGCCCGAGCACAGATTGTGGGCATCGTGCGTCTGGTTCGGCACGATGAGGGCGTAGTTCGGCATCGTCCCGGCCGCGAGGTCCGTGGACAGGGGGCCGAACCCGACGTCGTGGCTGTCGCAATAGGACGCGGGGTTCCGGACGTCCTGGTACCACGCGAACGGATTGTGGCCCGAGTTGTAGGCCGCGGTGTGCGACGGGGAGATCGCGTCGCACGGCTTCGGCATCGACTCCTCGAACGTCATCCACGACAGGCCCGCGGTCGCGGTGAGGTCGGCGAGGTTGGACGTGGAATACTCCTTCAGCGTTGACCACGTGTTCCCGGAAGTGATCGCGAAGTAGTCCCCGTTCGAGCCGTGCTTCGGCGAGTAGGTCTGCGACGCGTAGGCGTACTGGTTCGCGAGGTACCTTTGGTAGCTCCCGTTCTGGAGAACCCACGAGGCGTTCGCGTTCTCCATCATGATGACCACCACGTGCTGGATCGGGGTCGGAAACGTCGCGGCGGGGGCGAGCGGGGACGGGAGGGCGGAGGATTGGGAGGCAGGCGGGAACGCCCCGGCGTTGCCCAAGGCTAGAACGACGGTGCTCGTGACCGCGAGGAGGGCGATCGAGGAGACCCAGAAGAGGCGCCACCGATTGGTGGTCGCCACCGCTCTCGCGGCCCAAGGTCGACGTTGCCTCGGCGGCGGGCGAATCCGCCCCGGCGCGATCACACCTCTTCCCCGCAACGGGTGTATGCGCAACTTCCGACGGTGTTTTAAGCGTTCCGCCATAGTCCGGATTCCGCGGGCCCGGCCCCGAGCCCCTTACGGGTTTGGGCTCGGATTTCGCCGACTCGCTGCGTACGTAGGAAGGCGGAAAGGACGGCGCACCCGCCCCGCGCGACGGATCGAACGTCCGACCGGAGGGACCGAACGCCGTTTCGGAGAGAGTTGAAGGGTTCCCGGGCGACGCCCGGGAACCCGAAAAGGGTTGACCGCTCGAAGGCCTG
>JAJZGO010000005.1 GCA_021798415.1 Thermoplasmata archaeon
CAGCGCCGCCGCGTGAGCTTCCCACCCTATCGATCGCGATAAGCTCGAGGCCCGCCGCCGTAGGAACGATAGCTCGAACCGCCCGGCCCGCTGCGCCCGCCCGTCCTTACGGATCCGGGAACGGTGGTAGCTGGCGTTGTCGCGGATTACCACGGCGCACCGCGGACCTCGCGTGCGGGCACGGTCGAACTGTCCGAGGAACGTCGCGCCGATGGGGCTTTCGAAGGTTCCCGGCTCCCGCCGATAGACCAGCTTGCCCTCATTCGGGCGAACCGCTCCCCAGTAGCCGATGGTCTTGTGGGTCCAGACATGGAGAAGGACCGGATCCTTCACCTCGGGGGGACCCACATGAGGCAGCGGGACCTGTGTTGCTGGAGTGGACCTCGTCCATCGCTCAGAGGTCCACCGGGGAATCGTGGTTCAGCGCCGCGAGTCTTTTTTGTGAGCCGCCGGCAGCTCCGGGTGCGGGTGAGGGAGCATCGGTCGAGGCGTTCGGAGGCGGAACCCGAGCCGGCGGAACAGACGCTGGCACTGGTGGACGCCGAGGTCGACGGAGAACCGACGCTGAAGGAACGCGGAGAGGGTCTTGCCGTCCCAGAGATTGTCAGGGAGGCCAGCCTCCTCCGGTCGCTGACGGAGAGCACCCTCGACCGCCTTCAGTTGGGACTCTGTAAGACGACGGGGGCGACCCGGATGCGCCCCCTCGACCGGGCCCGCCAGCCCCTCTTCGTCAAACTGACGGACCCAATACTGGGCGCTCCGGGGGGAATCACCCAATAGCCGCCCGGCTTGGGGCGCGGTCATTCCTTGGGCGACGAGGAGCAGCCCGTGGGGTCAATGGTCTTAGCGGGACTCGTCCGTACGGTGAGTCTCGTCCTGGAGGGCGAGGATCACGTTCTCGGCATCGGGTACGGTCAGAGGTCGCATGAGGGGACCTCGTCCCCCTCATGCACGCGCAATTGGCTGTGACGCTATGTTCAGCAGCTAAATTTGTCTACCTATACGCCCCTCCAGTGCACCTATGAGCGCCACCGTTGGAAGCCCCCGGTGGAGAATCAGTCCGAGTGCGCTTCTGAGGTTCACAGGATTGATCTTTGTCGCCGCCGGGGCCTTCGAGTTCGCGTGGTCATTTACCCAGGGTTGGTCGAACGCCTCCGGTCAGGCCGCCGCTTACTCCGACCAGAGCATTTGGCTCGCTGAAGCTGTGGGGGGATACCTAGTGGGGATTGGTCTCGTCTTGCTGGCCGTTGGAGTCGTCCTTGCCGGATTCCGCAGGAAGAGCTAGACTACACCCGGCCCCGGAGTCCTATCGGAATGGGGCCGTCTCATTGAAGATGTTGCCGTTTGGGAGGCGGGAGCTCTTCCGCTGTCATGGCAGACAGCCGGTGATCCGCCCGCTGTGCCCCCAGACCATAGCCGCAGCACTGACCCTTCTCGTGCTGGGGGCGGGTTGGAGCCACGCGAGCCTCTCGAACTCCTGGACTTCAACGACGGCCGCCGGGGCGACGGCTAATCTCGAGTGGAGGGAGATTTCCTCCGCGGCCCAAGCTGGCCCCGCGCCCACACTTCCCAGCGCACGGTACGGCGCGGCCTTCGCGGATGACCCCGCATTGGGAGCCACCCTCCTCTTCGGAGGGATGTGGCAGTACGAGATTTCGGTGTATCCCTACGCCATTTTCGAGTATTTGCTGAACGATACGTGGACTCTCTCTGACGGAAAGTGGACCAACCTCACTGAATCTGGCCCGTCTCCTCCTGCTCGGTGGGGCGCATCGATGGCATACGACCCGGCCTTGAACGGCGTCGTGTTGTTTGGGGGGCAGACGATAGTATGTCGTCCTCTCTACTGTGCAATCGTTACCCCGCTCAATGACACCTGGTTGTTCTCCGACGACCACTGGACGAACGTCACCTCCCAGTCGCCCCTGCGCCCACCTGCCCGATACCAAGCAAGCATGGTCTACGACCCGGCCGAAGGAGCCCTCGTGCTCTTCGGCGGTATTCAGCAGCCGGACGGTCAAGCCCTCAATGACACATGGGAGCTCCGCGGTGAGGCGTGGTCGCACGTAACGGATTCGCGCACGCCGCCCGCGCGTTTCGGGGCTGCCTTCGGATACGATCCGCAGGCCGGCTCGACCCTCCTGGTCGGCGGGTCAGTGTATCGCGGTCCAAGCCTCGTGGCGACGACTGTTCCGGACGCGTGGAGCTTCTCCGCGGGTGCGTGGACTAACATCACGGCGACCGAAACTCCCGCCGTGGCGGCCACCTCCGCCCTCGGATTCGACCTCAGCGCGAACCTAACCCTTCTTTGGGGCGCCTATGGCACCGGCGTTTGGTCCTTCCAAGCTGGACAGTGGACAGCAGTCAGGACCCTCGGCTCGCCTCCCTCGCGGTCTGAAGCGAGTTTCGCCTGTGACGCCACTCTTCAGGGCTGCATCCTTTTCGGCGGAATAGCCACGAGCGGGAACGGAATCACTCCCGTCCTGGGGGACGCTTGGTTGTTAACGCCCTCCGTGAATCTGCCCCTGTCGGAGATCGTGGTGACGGCCCTGCCCGTCGCCTCAGCTATCGCCGGAGCGCTATTTGTAACGTACTTAACACGAGCACGGGGTCGCTCGAAAAAGGGAATGGACCCGCACTGATCGCGTGGGTCAAGCCTTGCGATCCATGAGCGCCCCGTGCACTATGAAGTTACCGAAGACAGTTGTTACCGCATCGTAGACAAGGGTGTGATCCTGAACGGTCTGGATGCTCGTTAACGGTATCCAAGTCATGGTCACGGGGTCGAAGATTCGGTCACTTGTGGTCAAGTTCTGGGGGTCCTTCAACCCGCCTTGGTACGTCGCGCTCTTGATGTAGATCGGCTGATCGGTAGGGGTAACACGCAAGAACCCGTGGTGGATTTCCCGCACGGTCGAGACGTCGGTGGTATTGGCCGACAGCAATGTCCGTCCCACTAGACTAAGTCGCGAGGTCATACTCCTCGACCGCACTTTGCTGCCTCAAGTCGTGGATGGGAACGTACCCTTGGGGGGGTGAGAGTGGGCGTCCCAGAGGCGACACATCCGCCCCCTCCCGGTTCGGTGGTGATTCCCATCAATGGAAGGTCACCGTACCCCGAGGGCATCACGTAACTCGTGCTTCCAATTCAGGCGTGGAGGGCGACGGCATCGCCAGACGGTCCGTCGAGTTGGGTCCACGCCTCGATTGAGCCGAAGGTCATTGCCCCGGCGGGTGCGCTTTCCGCATCTAAACGCGGCGTCCTAATTTATTGCGCATAGCCGCCGAAGTGTGTCGTTCGGAGCGCGCCGTTCGTCGAAGGCCATCTTCACCGCCGAACGATCGAGTCAATAGCGGGGCAGCACCGAGTGGGGAGGCAGCGCCCCCGCGTGAGCTTCCACCTCGCCACCGTGTCGGGCAGTATCTCTAGCCGCTCGCGCCCTCGGCGTCGACCGGGCGGACGGGCTCGTAGCCGAGCCGTCGCAGGGCGCCGAACCCGACGACCATCACGAGCCCGAAGAGGGCGATCGCTCCGCCGGCGGCGAGGTACGTCCCCTGGATCCCGACCGCGAGAAAGATGAGGCCGCCCGAGAACTGGCCGACGGGAACGAGGGCGTAGCTGCCGACCTCGTCGGCCGAGAAGACGCGCCCCATCATCTCGTCCGGGACGGTCGCCTGCACCGTCGAGAGGAAGACGGTCGTGATCATGCCGGGCATGAGGCCGTAGACGAACGCGATCGGGAGCGCGAGCCAGATCGACCGCACGAGCCCGAACGCGAGGAGCGCGACCCCCATGAGGAGCGTGAGCGCGATGATGACCCGACCCGCCCGCGGCTCGAACTTGAGATGGGCCACCAGCACGAACCCGACCGCGGTCCCGATGGTGACGACCGCGATCATCCCGCCGTACCAGATCCCGTTCGCGAGCCCGAGCCAGTCCTTGAGGTAGAGCGCGAGCTCGACCAGCGCGACCGCCGACAAAAAGTTCACGACGAGCGCGGCCACGGTGATCTCGAGGAGGTCGCGACGTCGTCCGAGATAGGCGAACCCCGCCCGCGCCTCGGTGAGCACCGCCCGCGGCTTCGCCTTCCGCGTCACCGAGAGATCGATGTCGAGGACGATCAGCGCGACCTGGGTCGCGAAGAACAGCACGAACGGGATCGCCAGGGCGTAGACCATCGGCACGACCGCGAGCAGCACCCCGACCGCGATCGCCCCGACGGCGCTCGCCACCGCCGCGACCGCGTAGATGATCCCGTTCGCGCTCCCCAGGTCGCGCGACTCGACCAGGCGGGGGACGGACGTGTTGAAGGCCGGCCGGAACAAGGTCGACGTGGTCGTGACGAGCGCCCACCCCGGGTAGAGGAGGACGACCCAGAGCGGCAGGTAGAACCCCGGCGGTCCCGGGAGCGCCAGGTGCGTCGCGGGCGCGTAGACGAGGTCGGCCGCGAGGGCGGCGGTCGCGAGGATCGAGACGAGGTTGACCGTGCGCATCAGGTGGCCCCGGTCGTGGCGGTCGGCGAGCGCTCCCGAGACGAACGCGCTCCCGAGCGTCGGCAGCGTCGAGGAGAGGCCAAGGAAGGCGAGCGCGATCCCCGCGTAGCTCGTCGGGGTCCCGGACGGGTACGCGAACGCGACCGCGAACAAGAGGACGACGAGCACGGTCGACGGCGCCGCGAACTGGAGCGCTCCCGCGCACAGGAACGCCGGGAACGACCGGTGTCGGAACAGGGCCCCGTACCGGTTCAGGCTGCTCGTCCTCCCGGGCCGTCCCTACTCGGGCGGGGTGCGATAAGCCTGTCGAAGTCCGCGTCGTGCGGCGCCGGTCCACATCGAAACGCGCTTGTACTCCGCGAGACCCTCGGCCCGGGGGGTCCACCGTGCGGCTCGTTCATCGCGACGCGTCGACCGGCCTCCTCAAGCTGCGGCTCGAGACGCCGAGCGACCTCTGGCGGATCTCCCGGTTCGTGAGGGTCGGCGAGCGCGTCGGGGCGTCCACGACCCGGCGCGATCCCGAGGCGCCGGCCGACGTCGCCGGCGCGGAACGGACGCGCCGGCGCGTCACCCTCGTCGTGCGGGCCGAGCAGGTCGAGTTCCACGGGTTCTCGAAGCACGTCCGCATCACCGGGCCGATCGTCGAGGGACCGTTCGACATCGGGCGGCACCACACGCTCGACCTCGCGGAGGGCGACGACGTGACGGTCGTCAAGCCGGTCCTCTCGGCCGGCGAGCACGCGATCCTCGACGAGGGGCTCGCGGGCCGCGGAGAACCCGCCATCGTCCTCGCGGCCGTCGACTGGGGCGACTCGTCGATCGTGCGCCTGCACGGCCGCGCGGTCGAGCCGGTCGCCGACCTCCGTCGCACGATCGCGGGGAAGCGGTACTCCGGCGGTCAGGGCGAGAAGGACCGGGCGACGTACGTCGGCGAGCTGATGGACGCCCTGCGACGCGAGGGCGCCAACGCGACCGCGCTCGTCCTCGCCGGCCCGGGGTTCCTCAAGGAGCAGCTCTACCGCCGCCTTCTCGAGGACGACCCGACGCTCGCGAAGAGGACCCGGGTCTACCCGACCGCGGAGTCGGGCCGCGTCGGGGTGGACGAGCTCCTGCGCTCGGGCCGGGCGAGCGAGGCCCTGCGCGGGAGCGTCGCGGCCGAGGAGGCCGAGGTCGTCGAGCGCCTCGTCCGCGCGCTCGCCGGCGGGCAGCGCGCCGCCGTCGGGCGGACCGAGGTCGCCGAGGCGGTCGACGCGGGGGCCGTCGAGACGCTCCTCGTCTCGGAGACGCTCCTCACGGACGAAACGATCGCCCCGGCGCTCGACCGCGCGCGGGCGGCCCGAGTGCACGTTCTCGTGGTGCGGGAGGACGGGGAGGCCGGACGACGCCTCGCGGGTCTCGGCCGCGTCGCGGCGCTCCTCCGCTACGACTGGGTCGCGCCGAGCCGCCTCGCTACGGGATCGCCTGGACGGCCTCGCGCAGCTCCTCGAAGCGGCGCTTCAGGTCCTTGAGGGCGAATCGGAGCGCCTCGCGGGCGCTCAGCGAGCCGTCGGTGTCGAACCGCAGGAAGAACCGCTCGGGGTCGGTCTCGATGTGGATCGACCCGTGCTCGCACGTCTCTTCGCACGCCCCGCAGTCGATGCACTTCGTCTCGTCGGTGACCGAGAGCTTGGGGCTCGCGAACTCGAGGATGTTGACCGGGCACGAGGCGGCCGTGCGCTTCAAGCAGGCGTCGGTGCAGCCCTCCTTGCGCTGGATCTTGACGTGCGGGCGGGGGAACATACCGACCCCCTGGGCGACCTGCCACTTCCCGTGCTCGCGGGCGGTCCCGACGACCGCGGTCGCGTAGGCGAGCAGGGCCTGCCGGGCGCCGAGCCGGACGATCGGCACCTCGGGCTCGAGGATCGCGAGGGTCGGGTCGCCGAGCGGGACGACGTCGCGGGCGTAGACCGTGCAGGGTCCCTTCTTGTCGACGGAGTACATCACCTGACAGTGCGGGCACCCGGTCCCGCCGCACTCGCACTCCGACTTGCGTCGGAACTGCGAGAGGTCGGTGGGGACCGGCAGAAGCCCGAGCCGGAGCGCGACGGCCTCGTCGAACATGCTCGTCGACGAGTCGTAGTCCTTGCCGGTCGTCTCGTCGCGGATCGGGCCGAGGTGGAACTCGACCTCCTCGATCGCCAGCTTGGGGACGTCGGAGAGCAGCGTGCGCCGGATCGCGTTGACCTGGGACGCCGTGACCCCCTCGAGCTCGAGCGACGTGCTCCGAACCTTGAGGTCCTCGATCGTGACGGGCATCGCTACACGCGCCGGCCGCGGCGCCCTCCCTTCGGCTTCGTGCCGTCGTGCGGCACCGGGGTCACATCTTCGATCCGCTGGATGCGCACGCCGGCCCGCGAGAGCGCGCGGATCGCGGCCTGGGCGCCGGGCCCCGGCGACCGGGAGCGGTTCCCGCCGGCGGCCCGCACGCGGACGTGGAGCGTGTCGTACCCCTTCTCCTTGATCACGCCGGCCACCTGGTCGGCGGCCTTCATCGCCGCGTAGGGACTCGACTCGTCCCGCGCGGCCTTCACGACCATTCCGCCGGTCGCCTTCGCCAGCGTCTCGGCACCGGTGATGTCGGTGACGGTGATGTGGATGTTGTTGTAGCTCGCGTAGATGTGCGCGATGCCGATCTTCGCCATGGCCTACGCCGCTCCTTCGGGGGCCGGTGTCGGTTCCGAGGCCGCGCCGGGGCGGGCCGCGAGCCGTTCCCGCAGCGCGACGCGGGCGGTGTGGTCGTCGCTCGAGAGGGGGCTCGTCGGCGCGTAGGCGATCTGCATCTCCTCCGCGGAGGGGACGAGGTACCCCGGCCGAGTGACCCGGTGGTCGCCGATAGAGAAGTGGCCGTGCACGATCCACTGGCGGGCGCCGTACGGGGTGGGCGCGAGGCCCCGGGTGAAGACGATCCACTCGAGACGGCGTCGAAGGAGGTCCTCGGTGCGGAGCCCGAGAACGTCGTCGATCGTCGGCGTGCCGACCGGAAGGACGCCGAGCCGCGTGAGGCGGCCCAGCAAGTTGTCGGTCTCCCGTCGCGCCTGCTCCTCGCCGGCGCGCAACCGCGCCTGCAGGTCCCGTGCCTGGCGGCGCAGGCCCCTCAGCTCGGACTGGGCCTTCCAGAGCTCGCGCTTGTTCTTGAGACCGTACTTGCCGAGGAGCTTGCGCTCCTCCTCCATCCGGGCGGCCTCCCACGGGTGCTTCGGGGTCTCGTAGGTGCGGCGCAGGAACTTCGGGTCGCCCATCGGTCGAGGATCACTCCTTCTTCGCCGGGGCGGCCGGGGCCGCCGGGGCGGGCGCTGCGGCCGGCGCTTCCTTGCCCGCCGCGGCCGCCGCTTCCTTCGCGGCCTTCTTGAGGACGCCCGCGGCCATCCCGGTGCGCCCGTTCGACCGGGTGCGCTGGCCCCGGACCTTCTGGCCCCTCTCGTGGCGGACCCCGCGGTAGCTTCGGATCATGCGCATCTGGTTGACGTCATCACGCCGCCGCGTCTCGAGGTCCGGCCCGATGTAGTGCAAAAACGCTCCGGCCACCGGCTCTCGGGGATGGTTGACCATCCAGCCGGGGACTTTCGTGGTGAGCGACGTGAGGGTCGCCTCGAGCCCTTCGACCGTAGGCTCGGGAACGTTGCCGATCATCTCCCGCGCCGGGACGCTCGCGAGGCGGCACGCCACCTCGGCGAGCCTCAGCCCGACGCCGCGCACGCCCGTGAGGGCGAGCGCGATCGGCCGGGTGCCGTCGAGGTCGGTGTTCGCGACGCGGACGATGTAGCGGAAGTTGGGGTTGTCGGGGACGAACTTCGGGCTCTTGGTCGGCCCGCCGGGACGACCCTTCCCCTTCGCCTCCTTGCCCTCCTTCCCTTCCTTGGGCTCCTTGGCTTTCCCGCCGCGCTCCTTCTTCGGGGCCTTCTCGGTCGGGGAGCCTTGCGGCTCGGCCGGCGTCGCGGGTGGGGCCGGGGCGTCCTTCGTCTCCTTCGGCGCGGTCCTCACTCCCCTCGAATCAGCCCCCGGGCGCGGGGGGCCGAACGCGGGCATAGGCCCACGGTTCGACCCTCTCGCCGAGGGCGCGGCCGCCGAGAAGACCCTTGCTTTTAAGCGCTTCGGCCCGCGGGCCGCCGCGAGAGGGCGACGGCGCGTGCGCGGGCCGGGCCGGCTCGGTACGTTGCCCCGACGCGGGCGCCTGCGGACGCCGGCCGACGGGCCTCGAGCACCCGGTAGCCCGAGCCGCGGGCGAGCACGGTCACCGGGCCCGCCCAGTGCTCCTCGAGCCATTCCTGGTAGTACCGGATCCCTTGCGAGCCCTTTCCCACGAGGACGAGCCGGCCGCCGGGGGCGAGATGCTCGAACGCGCGGGTGAGGATCTCGAGGATCCGCTCCCGTCCGATCCGGTAGGGCGGGTTGGTCGCGATGAGGTCGAACGTCTCCCCGACGACGGGCGAGAAATCCTCGCCGACGCGCACTTCGGCGTGGAAGATCCCGTTGCGCGCGAGGTTCGCGCGGGCGAGTCGCGCCGCCCGACGGTTGACGTCCGTGAGGACGACGTGGCCGCGGGTCGCGGCCTTGGCCGCCGCGACGCCGACCGACCCCCACCCGCACCCGAGGTCGAGCACCCGGTCCACGGGGCGGACGCCGAGGTTCTCGATCAGGAGCGCGGTCCCGGGGTCGAGTCCGTGCGAGGAGAAGACCCCCGCGTCGACCGTGAAGGCGAGGAGTTCGCCCCGGTAGAGGAAGCGTCGCTCGGAGGGGGCCGAGCGGGAGCGCGGTCGCTCGGTCCAGTACGGCTCGCTCTCGCCGTGACGCTCGTCCATGGTCAGGACGGCCGGCGGCGGAAGAGCGACTCCCGGCGGGAGTTGCTCGACCGCGCCGCGGGGCCGAACGCTTCGCGCAGGAGCTCCTTCTCGTGCCCGGAGAGCGAGCGCGGGATCTCGACGTGGACGATGACGATGAAGTCGCCCCGGTGGGAGCCCGGGTACGCCGGGAACCCCTCGCCGCGCAGGCGGAACGGAGTCTCGGGCTGGGTTCCCGGCGGGATCTTGAGGTTCGCATGGCCCTCGACCGTCGGGATCGTCACTTCGCCGCCGAGGAGCGCGGTCGCGAGCGGTACCGTCGTCTCGGAATAGGCGTCCTTCCCCTCCCGCCGCACGTGGTCGAGCGGCTCGAACTCGAGCTGGACGAAGAGGTCGCCCGACGGCCCGCCGCGCGTTCCCCCCGTGCCGTGGCCGGGGACCCTCAGGACCGCTCCGTCGTCGACGCCCGGGGGGACCGTGAGCTCGATCTTCTCGACGGTCGACCTCTGCCCGCTCCCATCGCACGTCGCGCACGGCGAGAGGATCTTCCGCCCGCTGCCGTGGCACCGGGGGCACTCGCCGATCGTGAGAAGCTGGGAGAAGCCCCGGGCCTGGACCCGACGCACCTGGCCCTCGCCGTGGCATTCGGGGCACGTCTCGTAGGCCGTTCCGTCCCTCGCCCCGGTGCCGCGACAGTCGGGGCACGGCCCCGTGTGCGGCACGTCGATGGTCGGGTGCGCCCCGTGGACGGCCGCCGAGAGCGGCAGGCGCAGCGTGAGCTCGACGTCCCGGCCCCGGGACCGACCGCCGCGTCGGCCTCCCCCGAACGGAGAACCGAAACCGCCGAAGAACTGCTGGAAGAGCGGCGAGGAACCGAGGAGGTCCTCGAGGTCCCCGACGTGGGTGAAGTTCTGCCACGTAAAGCCGCTCGGGCCGAAGTCGGAGGCGACCCCCGAGAAGCCGAGCTGATCGTAGCGCTGGCGCTTCTCGGTGTCGGCGAGGATCTCGTAGGCCTCGGAGACCTCCTTGAACTTCTCTTCCGCCGTCTTCGGGTTCTCCTTGGCGACATCGGGGTGGTACTGGCGGGCGAGCCGTCGGTAGGCGCCCTTGATCTCGTCCGCACTCGCCGTCTTCGGAACGCCGAGCACTTCGTAGTAGTCGCGCTTGGGCATGGAAACCGGGGCCCGCAAGGGCTCCTCGTGGTCGGCGTCTAGGGCGGACGCTATTTACGCTCTCACCCGGCCCGCCGCCCGTCGTTCCAGCGGAATCGGACCGTCGAACCGACGCGAGCCCCCAGCCGACGGTCGGCCCGGCCTCCCGAAACGAAGAGCTCGACCGAGCCGAAGCTCGATCCAAGGACACCGAGGTTCCCGATGCTCGCGGCCTCGTAGCTTCGAACGACGCGCAGGCGTCGATCTCGCGCCCGTCCGCACGAGAGGCCGATCCGTTCGGCGAGCGGGGGGAGCCAGTCGGTCGGGACGTTGGTGATGAGGTTGCCGAAACGGTCGACATGGACGACCTCACCGCGCGCCCCGCCGGGGCGCTTCTCGGGTCGAGGGATCGACCAGCGGTGGGGGACGACCCGCGGCCCGAGCCGGCGGGGCGGGGTCCCGGCGGCCAGGAGGGCGGCCGCCGGCGCGAAGACGTCGCGGCCGTCGAACGTCGTCCCGACCCGGGGGCCTTCCCCCAGCGTGCGTCGGTCGATCCGGTAGGCCGCGCGGAGGCCGAGGGTCTCGGCGAGCGGGTAGAGGACCCCGTTGTCCGGGCCCACGAGGCGCGAACCGTCGCGGCATTCGACCACGATCGGGGCCCGGCGACCGCCCACGCCCGGGTCGACGACGACCACGTGAACGGTCCCGGGCGGAAACGTCGTGGCCATCGCGCGAAGGACGAACGCCGCCTCGCCGACCCCGTGCGGAGGGAGGTCGTGGACGAGGTCGACGACCCGCCCCGGGGGAAGAGAGCTCAGGAGCCTCCCTTTCATCTGGGCGGCGTACGCCGCGCCGATGTCGCTGGTCAGGGTAACGAGACGAGCGCTCGGGAGCCCGCGCCGGCGCGCCAAAGGTGCGACCGGGGCCGGCCTACGACTTCATGATCGCGACCAGGAAGATCCCGACCGCGATGAGCGCCCCGATGACCGCGGCGATGATCACGAGGAACGACTCCCAGAGCAACGAGCCGAGCGCCCCCGGGTGGCCCGAGTTGAGCGTCCCGGAGTGGTACAGATACCCGACGAGGACGCCGACGACGAGACCGACCACGAGGAGGGTGACCCCGATCGTCCGGCTCTTCCCGCTGCCGAAGTAGGCGGTAAAGATCCCCGCGAGGATCAAGAACAGCGCGAAGACGAGCAAGAGGATCGAAAGGAACTGCCAGCCGCCGACGTCAAACCCAGTCGCTACGAATTCGAACATGGTCCCTCTCTCAGAATTTGATGCCCGTCAGGGTCTTGGTGTCGATGACGCCCGCCACCGATCGGATCTTGTCGACGACGAGCTGTCCGAGCGCGTTGAAATCCTCGGCCTCGACCTTCGCGATGAGGTCGTACTCGCCAAAGAGCGGATGGAGCTCGACGATCCCTTTGACGCGCAGGAGCTCGGTGTAGACCTCGTGCTCCTTCGCGGGAGCCGTGCTGATGAGGACGAAACCGATCGCCAACTCCCGGAGCCTCTCTACGGAGCGCGCGAGAATTCCTCGGCCTAATAAGGGTGTCGCGAAGGCTACCCCGCCGTCCCCCGGGGCCGCGCCCCCTCGACCCCCTCCGCCACTCCAGTGAACGGCGCTTAAATATGGACCCTCTAGCGCCGGGACCGAGCGATGGCGAACTCGCTGCACACCTGGCCCTCCCGGCTCGTCGCCCGGCCGTGGCTCCTCGCGTTCGTCCCGATCAACGCGGCGACCGCCGGATTCGGGGTCATCCTCCCGCTCCTGATCCTCATCTCGCTGCACGGAAGCTGGGCCGACGTCGCGGTGGCGGCGACGCTCTTCAACGCGGCCGTGATCCTGATGTCGGTCGTCTGGGGCCACCTCTCCGACCGGTACCCCCGCCGACGCCTGTTCCTCGTCGTGAACTACGCCGGCTACGCCGTCCTCTACGTCCTGCTCGCGCACGTCGGCTCGCTGACGGCGCTCTTCGTGATCTACACCGTCATCGGGGTCATCGCCCCGGCCGGCGCGAGCGCCTCGAATCTCCTGATCCTCGAGAAGTTCACCGAGGAGGAGCGCGCGAACGCCTTCGCCTCGTTCCAGGAGGTGAGCATGATCGGGTCGATCGTCGGCCTGCTCATCGGCTACTTCTGGACGCTCGCGAGCGACGCGCTGCTCTCGCTCCTCTACGTCTTCGGCGCCCTCGCGGTCGTGAGCGCGATCGCGATCTGGTTCGGCATTCGGGAGTCGACCCGGCCCCTCACGACCCTCACGGTCGCGCGCCACCCCGAGAGCCTCTTTTCGAGGATCCGGGTCGTCACGTCGTTCGGCATCCCGATCCCGTTCTTCCCCCGCCGTCCCGCTCTCGGGCCCGCGCCGCTCGCCCGGCTACGGCGTTGGGCGCGCGAGGAGCTCCACCACGAGCTGCCGCTCATCGTGATCGCGTCGTTCCTGTTCAACCTCTCCGCGAATCTCTACAACATCTCCTACACTCCGTACCTCTACACCGCGGGGCTCACCGCCGCGTCGATCTTCCTCGTGAACGTCTCGAACAATTTCGTCCAGACGCTCGTCTTCCCGTTCACCGGGGGCCTGTCGACCCGGGCGGGGCCGGACAAGCTCGTCCACCGCGCGACGTACCTGCGGAGCGTCGGCTACCTCGCGACCGCCGGGTTCACGTTCATGTTCTTCAACCACCGCGAAGCGTTCGGCGCGAACCTCGTGGTCTACTCGATCCTCGGCGGGGCGATCGCGGTCTACACGACGGCGAGCTCCCTCATCCTGTTCCGGGGCCTCATCGGGCGGGACGCGGGGAGCCTGCTCGGCGTCAACAGCGCGTTCGGTGGGGCCGCGGCCGTCCTCGGTGCGGGTCTCTCGGGCGTGCTCTCCCTTTACGGGAGCTACCGGCTCGTCTTCCTGGTCGCCGGAGGGCTCCTCCTCGTCTCGCTGCCGCTCTGGACCGCCGCCTCGGTCGCCTACGCCAAGCGCCGGTTCGGTCGCACGACCGTGATCGTCCGTCCCGAGGTGCCGACGCGCCCGGAGCGGCCGGCGCGGCCCGTCGAGGGGAGCGCCGCCGCAAAAACCCCATAACCCCCACCCCTCTGCCCGGCCCCGCCGGAGGGGGTCGTGGTCGATTCGAGCGAGGTCCAAAGGGGTCTCCAGGACGTGGTCGCGCTCCAGTCGCGCATCTGCTTCATCGACGGGGTGCGAGGGCGTCTCATCTACCAGGGCTACGACATCCGCGACCTTGCGGCGCGCTCGACCTTCGAGGAGGTCGCCTACCTGCTCTGGTACGGCCGGCTCCCGAACGCCGCCCAGCTCGCCGAGCTCACCGACCGCATCGGCGCGCTGCGGGCGCTCCCCCCTCCGCTCGCCGAGCGGGTCGAAGCGATGCCCGTCGACGCCCACCCGATGGACATCCTGAGGACGGCGGTCAGCGCGCTCGCGTTCTTCGAGCCCGAGGAGACGAAGCCGGGCCCGAGCTCGATCGGGGGTGCCCAGCGCCTGACCGCGGTCCTCCCGACGATCCTGGGCCAGTTCCACCGCCGACGGGCGGGCCTCCCGCCGATCCGCGAGCGGCCGGAGCTGTCGCAGGCGGCCTACCTCCTCTACGCCCTCCTCGACCGCGAGCCGAGCGAGCTCGAGGAGAAGGCGATCGACGTCGCGCTCGTCCTGCACGCCGACCACGAGCTCAACGCATCGACCTTCGCGGCGCGGGTGACCGCCTCGACGCTCTCGGACCTCTACAGCGCGATCACGAGCGCGGTCGGGACGCTGAAGGGCCCGCTGCACGGCGGCGCGAACGAGCGGGTGGTCCGTCTGCTCGACCAGATCGGCTCGACCGACCGGGTGGAGGAGGTCGTGCGGGGGATGCTCGACCGCCACGAGCGAGTGATGGGGTTCGGGCACCGGGTCTACAAGGTCGAGGATCCGCGGGCGACGATCCTGCGAGACTGGTCGCGCCGCATCGGGGAGGCGAAGGGCGACCGTCACTACTTCGACCTCCTGCGACGCCTCGAGGAGGTCGTCCACCGCGAGAAGGGGCTCTACCCGAACGTGGACCTCTACTCGGGGTCGATCTACGCCCTCCTCGGCGTGCCGTACGACCTCTTCACGCCGATCTTCGCCGCGAGCCGCGTCGCGGGCTGGACGGCCCACGTCCTCGAGGAGTACGAGGACCTACGGCTCATCCGTCCGACGGCGAAGTACGTCGGCGCGCTCGACCTTCCGTACGTCCCCGTCGACCAGCGGGGCTAGGCCGGCGCGCCCGGCGGCGCGGGCGCCGGCGCGGTCCGAGCCGGTCGACGCTCATGAGCGGGTAGCGGAGGTCGGGGCGGTGGGCGAGTCGGGCCACGACCTCGACCGGGCCGTCGACGAGGCGGACGCGGACGACGAGCATCTCGGGAGTCAGGTAGCGGTAGGCGAACCGACCGCGGCCGACCGGTCCGCCGCTCGTGGGGTCGACCGAGACCGAGACCTCGCGAACGAACGGCTGGAGCCCGACCGCGTCCTCGATCGCGCGCGCGAGCGCCCGCGCGGTGCGCGGGCTCACCGGCATGCCGAGGTACTGGTGGAAGACGCCGCCGAGCTTGACCCCGGCCTCGAAGACGAGCGCCTCGCGGCGCGACAGCCTCGCGCGGTGGATCCCGCCCTCCCCGGTCATGGCGCCGTCGGCGCGGGTCGGTCGCGCCGCACCGTGAACGGTCCCACGACATAGTAGCTCGCGACCCCGACCAGGAACGCGAACGCGGCGCCGAGCGCGAGGTCGTAGAGGGCCGAGCCCGTCGAGGGCCGGAACTGGAGCGGGACCAGCGCGAGCGCCGCGGCGACGGCGGTCGCGGCCATCGGCAGTCGCATCGCGTTCCCCCGGCGGAGCTTCGGGTACGGGATGGGGACGACCATCAGGAGAGAGATCACGGCCGCGCCCGTCAAGAGGCCGACCGGCGCGACGCCCGCGAACCCCGGGGTGTCGTGGAAGAGGATCGCGACCGTGACGGCGAGCGCGGCCTGCGGGGTCGGGACCCCGAGGAAGTGGGGGCGCTGGAAGGCGCGAGCCGTGAAGTAGACGAGTCGCGCGACCGCCGCCGCCAGGTACGCCGCGGCGAGCGCGCTCGCGAGCGGGACCCACGGCGCCCAGGTCCCCACGTCCCCGGT
This sequence comes from Thermoplasmata archaeon, assembly GCA_021798415.1. Classification (GTDB taxonomy): domain Archaea; phylum Thermoplasmatota; class Thermoplasmata; order Lutacidiplasmatales; family UBA184; genus Lutacidiplasma. The sequence goes on from JAJZGO010000005.1 coordinate 15,612, forward strand.
ATGGACGGCGATCAGGAACGCGGGCGCGACCCCGAACGTGACCGCGTCGGCGACGGAGTCGGCGACGCGGCCGAACCGGCTCGGGCCCGCGGAGCTCCGGCGGGAGAAGACGCCGTCGAGCCCGTCGAATCCGATCGCCGAGGCGATCAGGAGCATCGCCCAGAGCTTGTTGCCGGCGAGGATGTAGAGGATCGCGCCGACGCCGAGGGCCGCGTTCGCGAGCGTCGAGAGGTTCGCGTAGACCCGGTAGCGGTCGGTCACGGCCGCTCCCGGGCGATGGGGGTCGTACCCGCGCGCACGACCTCGCCGACACGTACCGTCGCCTCGGCCCGCGCCGCCGGGAGGAGGACGTCCACGCGCGAGCCGAGCACGATCATCCCGAGGCGCTGGCCCTTCTGGCGCGCGTCCCCCGCGCGCACGAACGCGATGAGCCGCCGCGCGAGGATGCCGGTGATCTGGACGACCTCGACCTCACCGACCGCGGTCTCGAGCCGGTAGGAGCGCCGGACGTTCCGGTCGGCGTCGGGGCGGTAGGCGGGCCGGTGGCCGGCGCCCCCCGGCGAGACCTCGGCGACCGTCGCATCGAGCGGGAATCGGTTGACGTGGACGTTCGTGACGTTCATGAAGACCGAGATGCGCAGCCGGTCGCCGTCGACCTCGACCGCGCGGACCCGACCGTCCGCCGCCGAGACGATCCCGCCCGCGGGGACGCGCTCGGGATCGCGGAAGAACGCGGCGAAGAAGGCGGCGAGCGCCACCGCGGCGAGGAACAGCCCGACGACGAGGGGCGAGGCGGGGAGCACGCGCGCTGCGGCCAAGAGCCCGAGGAGGAGCGCCACCGCCCCCGAAGGTCCGACGAACCGACCGGCCCCGGGGGCGAGCACGCGCCTATCCGGTCAGCACGATCTCGATGTTGACGCCGTCGGGGACCTGGATCCGCATCACCTGGCGGAGGGCCCGCTCGTCGGCGTCGATGTCGATCAGCCGCTTGTGGATCCGCATCTCCCAGTGGTCGATCGTGCTCGACCCGCCCCCGTCCGGGCCCTTGCGGACCGGCACCTTGAGGCGTTTCGTGGGCAGCGGGATCGGGCCGGAGATCGCGACGCCGGTCTTCTGGGAAATATCGCGGATCTGCTTGCAGATCGAGTCGACCTTGTGGGAGTCGCTTCCGCTCAGGGAGATCCGGGCCTTTTGCGTCATCGATAGCCCCTCCCCCTCGGTCGACCGGTTCCCCGCGCGCGGGTCACTCGCGCTTCTTGACGTCCACGACGACGCCCGCCGCGACCGTCTGACCCATGTCCCGGACCGCGAAGCGGCCGAGCTGGGGGAACTCCTTGTACTTCTCGATGACGAGCGGCCGCTTCGGCGTGATCTTCACGACCGCGGCGTCTCCCGTCTTGAGCGTCTGGGGGTTCTCTTCGGCGACCTGGCCCGTCTTCGGGTCGAGGCGCTTCTGGAGTTCGGTGAACTCACAGGCGACCTGGGCCGTGTGGCAGTGGAAGACCGGCGTGTAGCCGACCGTGATGACGCTCGGGTGGTTCAGCACCTGGATGTTCGCGATGAAGCTCTCGACGACCGTCGGGGGGTTCGCGACGGGACCCGCGACGTCGCCGCGTCGGATGTCGTTCTTGTCGATGCCGCGGACGTTGAATCCGACGTTGTCGCCCGGGATCGCCTCGGAGACGGTCTCGTGGTGCATCTCGATCGACTTCACTTCGCCCGACTTCCCGCTCGGCAGGAAGATGATCTTGTCGCCGACCTTCAGCTTCCCGGTCTCGACACGGCCGACGGGGACGGTGCCGATGCCCGTGATCGTGTAGACGTCCTGGACCGGGAGCCGGAGCGGCTTGTCGGTCGGCTTCTCGGGGACCTTCAGGTTGTCGAGCGCCTGGAGGAGCGTCGGGCCCTTGAACCACGGCATGTTCGGGCTCGCCTTGTTGATGTTGTCGTCCTTGAACGCCGAGATCGGGGCGAAGACGACCTGCTGGTCGATCTTGAAGCCGACGTTCTTGAGGAGCTTCGTCAGGTCCTCCTTGATCCCGTTGTACTTCGCCTCGGAGTAGTTGACCTCCTGGCGGTCCATCTTGTTGATCGCGCAGATGAGCTGGGTGACCCCGAGCGTCCGGGCGAGGAAGATGTGCTCCCGGGTCTGCTCTTGGACGCCTTCGGCGGCCGAGCAGACGAGCACGGCGGCGTCGGCCTGGCTGGTCCCCGTGATCATGTTCTTGACGAAATCGCGGTGGCCGGGGGCGTCGATGATCGTGAAGTAGTACTTCTGGGTGTCAAAACGGCGGTGCGCGATGTCGATCGTGACGCCGCGCTCCCGCTCCTCCTTGAGGTCGTCCATCACCCAGGCGAACTCGAACGTCGCCTTCCCCTTCGCCTCGGCCTCCGCCCGGAACTTGTCGATCTCTTCCTGGCGAATGTAGCCGGTGTCGAGGAGCAGACGACCGACGGTCGTTGATTTGCCGTGGTCGACGTGGCCGATGAAGACGATGTTGAGGTGGGGCTTCTGTGCCATGCGATGCTCCGGGCGCGCCCAAAAGGTGCCCCTATATAGGCGTTGTCTCGCCGGAACACCGAGAGCGTCGCCGCACTCGACGTTCGCGGACCAGCGAATGGTGGGGCGCCGGACCGGAGCCGGGGTCCGGGTCCGCCCGGAGCCGGCCGCGCGGCCCACCGGCAACGGGCCGGACCCGGACGACCTCGCCGGGTCTTCTACGGCTCCGGGCCCGGTGCGGGGGCCGGACGGCCTACGGCTCGGGCATCACGACGTGCTCGTTTCCGTCCGGGTCCCGGATCGACGCCCACCAGCCCCACGGGTCCTTCCGGGGTTCCTGGTTGAACGCCACGCCCCGCGACTTGAGTTCCGCGCAGCTCGCGGCGAAGTCCTTGCCGGGCAGCCGGAGCAGGATCCCCGAGTTCCCGGGCTCGAGCGTTCCCTTCGGGTCGTACTCGGTGGTCTGGCAAAGGTGAAGTACGCCCGGCCGGCCGCGCCGGCCGACCGTCACCCAGTGCTCTTCGTCGTCGATCAGGTCGAGACCGAGCGTCGTCGTGTACCACTCCCGCGCCTTCTTGCGGTCGGAGACGACGACCGCGACGCTGGAGAAATACGGTTTCTTGCCGGTCGGCTTCTTGGATTTTACGGGGGACATCGGGGACCTCGGCCGGACGAGGGGGCGCCCGCTTTTGAGCGGGGCGGGGAGGGGTGCTGAAACGGCCGACCGACGGTCCCGGCCCGTTTCCGACGTCGGGGGAGCCACCGGCGGTCGGTCCGGGGCCCTCCGGGGGAGGTCGGTCGATCGCCCGCGGTCCCCGATACCGGGCCGCGGTTGCCGGCACAAGCGATTTAGGGTGGGGGCGGGTCGGTCGTCCCGTTCGCGTGCTCCGGCGGTAACCGTGCCCGACCTGACCCTCCACACCGTGGGCGCCAGCCGGGCGTCGGTCGTCCGACTGATGGTCCCGACGGACGCGAACTTCATGGGCAACGTCTTCGGCGGTCAGATTCTCGCCGAGGTCGACCGCGTGGCCTACATCACGGCCACCCGCCACGCGAAGTCCAATTGCGTGACGGCCTCGTTCGACCGCGTCGACTTCATCCTGCCGGTCCACGTGGGGGAGGTCGTCGACTTCGATGCGATGCTCACATTCGTCGGGCACTCGTCGATGGAGGTCTCGGTCCGCGTGCGGTCCGAAGCGCTCGCCGGCAGCGCGCCCCAGCTCGTCGGGGAGGCGTTCGTCACGATGGTGGCGGTCGACCCTCACGGGCGACCGGTGCCCGTCCCACCGCTCGTCCTCGAGACCGACGAGGAGCGTCGGCGCTTCGAGGAAGGTCGCCGGCGGATGGAGGCCCGGCGACGGACGCGTTTGGCCGAATCCCGATAGGAAGAACCATGCTGTGCGAAATGTGCGGAAAGGAATCTGAGACCGTGAGCCGGGTGCGGATCGAAGGCACGATCCTCCGGCTCTGCCCCGATTGCGCTCGATTCGGAACCCCGATCGACCCGCCGGCCCCGGCCGCGACGGGCGCCGTGCCGGTCGGCCGGGCACGGGCCTCGGGCGGCCCCGCCAGCCACTCGGCCGGGGGAGGGCGACGCCTCGAGGAACGGGACCTCTACCAGGACATCGGCGAGATGGAACTCGCCCCCGACTGGTACAAGCGCGTGCGCGTGGCCCGCGAGGCCCTCGCCTGGACGCCCGAAGACCTCGGGAAGAAGCTCAACGAGAAGAAGTCGGTCGTGCTGAAGCTCGAGTCGGGGAGCCTTCGTCCGCCCGACGCGCTCGTGCGCAAGATCGAGCACCTGCTCCGGGTCCGCCTGCGGGCCGAGCCGGAGGCGACCGGACCGGCCTAGGGCGACGCGCGCGCGGCCCGCGAGGGTCCGCCGTCGCCCGCCATCGGCGGTGGGGGACCCCGGCGGCTGTGCGGTGAGCGGCCGGTCGGGGGGCCGACCGGGCGCTCGAGTCCGACCTGCGTGCCGACCTCGGCCCGCACGAACCCCGAAACGGAGGCGCCCTCGAGCACCCCTCTTAGGTCGGCCGAGTAACGCGCGAGCAACCGGTCGCTCCAGGCGAGGTACCCCAGCCCGACGGCCGCGAGACCCCCGACCGCCGCGAGCCCGGCCGCGTCGTACGGCATCTCGAGGGCCGCCAGCACGAGCCCGACCACAAGGCCCAAGACGGCCGCCAGGGCTCGCCAGACGCTTCGGTGGGCTCGGCGGTCGCGGTGCGAGAACGTCATCGTCGGTCCGACGCCACCCCGCCGGGCGGCGTCACCGGCCCCGCGCCCGCGCCGAGCGGGGCCGCAGGAGGAGCTCGAGGATGGCCTTCTGGGCGTGGAGGCGGTTCTCGGCCTGGTCCCAGACGGCCGCGCGCGGGCCGTCGAGCACCTCGTTGGTGATCTCCTGGCCGCGGTGGGCCGGGAGGTCGTGGAGGACGAACGCCTCGGGCGCGGCGAGCGCGACGAGGGCCGAGTCGATCCGGAACCGCTCGAACGCCTTCTCCCGGGCCTCCGCTTCCCCTTCGTCACCCATCGAGACCCAGACGTCGGTGTAGAGCGCGTCCGCGCCGCGGGCCGCCTCGCCCGGGTCGTGCGTCAGCTCGATTCGAGCCCGCGAGGCGCGGGCGAGCTCCCGCGCCTTCGCGACGATATCGGCCCGGGGGTCGAACCCGACCGGGGTCGCGGCCGTGACATCGAGGCCGACCGCCGCGGCCCCGAGGAGGAGCGAGTGGAGCACGTTGTTGCCGTCGCCGACCCACGCGAGCCGGTGCCCCCGGAATCGTCCGCGCCAGCGCTCGTGCATCGTGAGCAGGTCGGCGACGGTCTGGCACGGGTGCTCGAGGTCGTCGAGCGCGTTGATCACCGGCACGCTCGCGGCCCGGGCGAGCTCGGCGAGATCGGCGTGGTGGAACGCCCGGTACGTCAGGCCGTCCACGAAGCGCGAGAGGACCCGGGCGGTGTCCGCGATCGTCTCCCCACGGCTCAGCTGCAGGTCCCGGCTCGAGAGGTAGAGGGCATGGCCCCCGAGGTCGGTCATCGCGACCTCGAAGGAGATCCGCGTCCGCGTCGACGGCTTTTCGAAGACCATCGCCAGGTTCTTCCCGGCGAGAGTCGGCCGCCGGACGCCGCGGTGTCGTTCGGACTTGAGGCGGGCTGCCCGCTCGAGAAGAGAGGGAAGGTCGGAGGCGATGTCGGCCAACGACACGAGGTCGCGCTTGGCGGGCGGTGGCGTCACGGTCGGGGAAAGACGACGACGGCCCAAAATGGTTCCGCCGCCGACCCGGATACCGCCGGGGGCCGCCGAGGCGAGAGTCCGTAGCGGACCGTGTGCCAAACGGCGGGGAACACTCCGGTCCGTTGCGGGGCCCGGGAGGACCCCGACCCCGTGCGCACGTTAAGAACCGGGCCCGGCTGGGGCGGCGGAGGCGTCACGATGCCGGCACGTTCGAAGGCGAGACGACCGACCGCCCGTCCGCGGACCGCCCGACCGAAGACCCCGCCCTCGAGGGGCCGTCGGGTCTACATGGTGACGGGAGGGCTCACGAAGTTCGCCAAGGCCCATCCGGCGATGGACTTCCGGCTGATGGTGAAGCGCGCGTACGACTACGCGCTCAAGGGGGTCCCGGGCCTGACCGCCGACCGGATCGACGGCACCCGTATCTCCTACTTCTCCGACCACTTTGCCCGCCAACTCAAGGCGGCGAGCATGGTCCAGGATTACCTCGGAATGAACCCGAAGGGGTCGGTGCGCATCGAGTGGGGAGGCGCGACCGGCGGCGAGTGCTTCCAGGCCGCCTACGAGGCCGTCGCGAGCGGTCGGATGGACGTCTGCCTCGCGGCCGGCTTCGAGACGATGAGCCGTGTGGCGACGTGGAAGGGCAACGAGTTCATCGCGCTCGCTTCGGACACGAACTTCGACTTTCCCCTCGGGGGATTCTACACGGGCTACTACGCGCTGATGGTCGTCCGCCACATCTACGAGTACCTGCGGCAGGGGAAGTACGCCGACGTGAAGGACGAACGCGAAGCGCAGCGTCTCGCGATCGCCGAGGGCTCGCGGATCATGAGCAAGGTCTCGGTGAAGAACCACCGCAACGCGCTCCACAACCCGTACGCTCAGTACCCGAAACGACTGACCGTCGAGGACGTCCTCAATTCCGAGATGATCAGCTACCCGCTCACGCGCGAACAGATCTGCACGATGAGCGACGGGGCCGCCGTGGCGGTCCTCTGCACGGAGGAGCGGGCGAAGGAGTTCACCGACCGCCCCGTTCGCATCACGGGAGTGGGGTGCGGAACGGACACCATGCGGCTCGCGGACCGCCCGTTCGGACGCGTCCCCCTGCTTCCCCACGAGCGGGCGCGCGACTACGAGGACCTCGAGTACCCGGGCGTCCACTCCTTCCGCGCGGGGCGGACGGCCGGCATCGAGGCGTACCGGATGGCGGGGATCTCCCGGCCGACCGCGGAGCTCGACTTCATCGAGCTGCACGACGCGTACGCGTCGAGCGAGATCCAGACGTACGAGGACCTCGGGCTGTGCCGATACGGCGAGGGATACGACTTCGTCGAGCAGGGCGACCCGTTCCTGAAGGGGATCGACTACGGCTTCTCCACGCCGAGGGCCGGCACGATGCCCGTGAACCCCTCGGGCGGCCTCATCGCGTGCGGCCACCCGGTCGGGGCGACCGGGCTCATGCAGGGGGTCTTTGCGTTCTGGCAGCTCCAAGGGACCATCGGCAAGCACTTCGGGGACCCGACCCTCCAGCTCAACAACCCCCGTCGCGGCGCGATCCACAGCCACGCCGGCACCGGCTCGAGCGTGACGGTCTCGATCCTCGAGAGGGGGTTCCGATGAGCGCGCGGCCCCCGACCCTGACGAAGTTCCGTGACGTCCAGACCGAGCTCGAGAAGAGCGGCGCCGCGATCTTCCGAGACTCGGACGGCGTGGAGAGCCTGATCATCCGCTACCCCTACGCCATCTCCTACATCCACAGCTACGCCGAAGACACTCCGTTCTTCCTCGGGCTCGCCGAAGGCCGGCTGCGCGGCTCGAAGTGCCGCCGGCCGAAGTGCAAGTTCGTGTTCGCGACCCCCCGCAGCCACTGCATGGTCTGTGGGGCGCCGACCGAATGGATCGACCTGCCGACCCACGGCCGGGTCCACTCCTGGACGACCTGCCACTTCGGCGGCGAGGCGTTCCTGAAGGAGACGCCGTACAACCTCGCGCTCGTCGAGTTCGAGGGGGCGGGGAGCCTCCTCCTCGTGCGCCTCAAGGACTGCGGGGAATCCGACCTCTTCATCGGGATGCGGGTGGAAGCGCGGTTCGAACCGAACCCGAAGTACTCGGTCACCGACGTCTGGTTCGTCCCCTCGGCCTGAGCGTCCCGACGGAAGGGGGCGGCCGTCCGCCGCCTTCCCGAGTCCCGAACGGCGCGCCGCGCCCCCGGCCGGACCCCCTCCCCGGGGTTCGTAAAACCGGATTTACGGGACGCCTAAGTACCCTTCCGGCCGACGGACGACCATGAAGGACTCGGATTGGTTCGGGGCGGTGGCCCTGATCGCCGCGGTGCTCGTGGTCCTCGTCGGCGGCTGGGCGCTGTCGGCGCAGGGATCGGGGTCCGCGCCGGCGACGAGCGCCACGACGACGAGCGTGAGCTACCTCAACCTCACGATCGCGATCAACGCCACGACGGGGATGCCTCAGTACCTGCCCGCGAACTTCTCCGTCCCTCGCGGCGAAGTGAAGGTAACGCTCACCGACGAGGACCTCGTGGCGAACTGGTCGACCTGCCCGTGCCAAGTGACGGGCACGGTCGGCAACACCGAGTCGATCAACGGCTCCGCGCCGGTGTCGGCCGTGAATCCGATGGACGTAGCCCACACGTTCTCGGTCCCCCAGCTGGGGATCAACGTCTACAGTCCGGGGCAGAGCACGATCACGTTCACGCTCTCGCTCGACCGGACCGGCCAGTTCTCCTGGTTCTGCGAGGACCCGTGCGGCGCCGACGGTCTCACCGGTGCCCCGATGGGCGTGCCGGGCTACATGAGCGGCACGATGACGGTCTTCTAGGCGGGCACCGGCCCGCCGGCGGACGCCGCACCCGCGAGCCGTCCTAGGGTGCGGTCGACCGGAAGAATGCCGCGGGCCGGGCTTGAACCGGCGGCTTCAAGATCTTCAGTCTTGCACTCTCCCAAACTGAGTTACCGCGGCGCGCTCGACCCCGACCTTCCGCGGCGTATAAAGAGTGTCCGCGGTCGGTCCGATGCGCTCCGGTCGGGCCGCCGGAGGTCCGACCGGCGCGTCGGCTCCGGCCGAACGCGCGCGCTCACGTTCGAGCGCCGACCGGGGCGGCCCCCTCCCCTCGATTTTATCTAATCCGCGCCGCCTTCGACGAGCGCCGTGACCCGTACCCTCGTCGTCAGCGAGAAGTTCAACACCGCGCTGCGGATCGCGGTCGTCCTCTCCGACGGCCGCATGAAGCGTTCGCGGATCGAGGGGACGAACGTCTTCGAGTTCGAGCGACCGGACGGGACGTATCTCGTCACCGGCCTTCGCGGCCACATCGTCGAGCTCGACTATCCGAAGGAGCTCTCGGAGTGGTCGTTCGATAGCCTCCCCCGGCTCCTCGAGACGCCGCCCCTCAAGCGGGTCACGGAGACCGGGATCGTGGCGGCGCTCCAGTCGCTCGTGCGCGACTGCGACCGGGTCATCATCGCGACCGATTTCGACCGGGAAGGGGAGCTGATCGGGCTCGAGTGCCTCGAGCTTCTCGAGAAGGTCCGGCCCGGCATCGCCGTGGCGCGGGCTCGCTACAGCGCCCTCACGAGGGAGGCGATCGAGACGAGCTTCGCGAACCTCGAGCACCTCGACCGAGCGCTCGCGGAGGCGGCCGAGGCGCGCCAGGAGATCGACCTCGTCTGGGGCGCGCTGCTCACCCGGTTCCTCTCGCTGACCGCCGAGCAGCGGGGCCGAAGCTTCCTCTCGGTGGGGCGGGTCCAGACGCCCACGCTCGCCCTCCTGGTCGAGCGCGACCAGGCGATCAAGGAGTTCGTTCCCACCCCGTTCTACCAGATCGTCGCGACATCGGACAAGGGCGGCGAGGAGTTCCGGCTCGCCCACGCCCACGGGACGTGGGAAGAGAAGGCGGCCGCCGAGGAGGTCCACCGCCGGCTCGAGGGGGCGAGCGAAGGCGTCGTGCGGGAGTTCCGGGAGGAGGAGAGCCGCCGTCGCCCTCCCGTGCCGTTCTCGACGACGCTGTTCGTCGCGGAGGCGACCCGGCTCGGCCTGGGCGCCGCGAACGCGATGCGGATCGCCGAGGACCTCTACACGCAGGGACTCATCAGCTACCCCCGTACGGACAACACGGTCTATCCCCGCGGCCTCGGTCTCCGCTCGCTGGTCGAGAAGTTCGTCGACGGTCCGTTCGGCGAGGCCGCGAAGTTCGTCCTCGAGCAGCCGTCGTTCCGTCCGACCCGCGGCCGGACCGAGACGACCGACCACCCACCGATCTACCCGACGGGCGCGGTCGATCCGAAGAAGCTGCGGGCCGACCACGCTCGCCTGTACGAGCTCGTGGTCCGGCGGTTCTTCGCGACGCTGAGCCCGGAAGCGGTCGGCTGGACTCGCAGCGCGACGGTCGAGGTCCGGGGCGAGCCGTTCGAGGCGAAGGGCCACCGGGTGACCGACCCCGGCTGGTACCGGGTCTACCCGTACTCCCAGCCCGACGAGGCTCCTCTCCCGGTGCTCACGGTCGACGAGGCCGTCCCGATCCGCGACGTGCGGCTCGTCGAGGACCATACGAAGCCGCCCCGCCGGTTCACTCAGGGGTCGCTCATCCAGGAGATGGAGCGGCTCGGTCTCGGGACCAAGAGCACGCGCCACGACGTCCTCCAGAAGCTCTTCGACCGCCGGTACGTCAACCAGCGGCAGCTCGAGCCGACGACCACGGGGATCGCCGTCGCGGAGGCGTTGAAGGCCCACGCGCCGCTGATCACCCGCCCCGAGATGACGCACCGTCTCGAGGAGGACATGGGTCGGGTCGCCGAGTCGAAGAAACCGAAGGCGGAGGTCCTCGAAGAGTCGCGGGAGATGCTCCGCGAAGCGTACGCGCTGCTCGCGGCGAACGCGGGCGGCGTCAAGGAGACCTTGACGGGCGCCCTCGACCGCCAGCACTTCGTCGGCCCGTGCGCGAGGTGCGGAGGCGCCCTGCGTCTCGCCCGCAGTCCGCGCGGCTCGCGCTGGGTCCAGTGCGTGAACAACCCCACGACGTGCACCGCGACGTACGCGCTCCCGTCCGCCGGGTTCGTGGAGCCGGCGCCCGAGTTCCTCTGCGGCGTCTGCAAGGTGCCGCGCGTGAAGATCATCTTCCGCGGCCAGCGGCCGGATCTCTACTGCATCAACCCGGAGTGCAGCGAGCACCACCGTGCGTTCCGCATCGGCGTCTGCCCGAGCTGCGGAAGCCCGCTCCAGATCCGTTATTCGTTCGCGGGCAAGCGGTTCGTCGGCTGCTCGGGCTACCCGACCTGTCGGGTCACCTACCCGCTCCCGCAGCGCGGCAAGCTCGAAAAGGACCAGCCCCCGTGCCCGGTCTGCCGCGCGCCGGTCGTCACGGCGATCGAGGCCGGCCGGCCCCCATGGACGCTCTGCATCAACCCGGCATGCCCCACCCGCGCGAAGCCCGAAAAGGCCGAGACGCCGGCGGCGAAGGCGAAACGCGCTCGCGCCCGCCCGAAGGCCGCGACCGCCTCTCGCCCCCGGGCCCGACCGGGAGCGGCCGCCGGGGGGACCCCCCGCCCGCGGCGACGCGCGTCGAAATCGGCCCCCGGCCCAGCGCCCGGCGAGCCCGCGGGAACCGCCGCGGCACCGCCTTAGCGCGGGCGGCCGAAAGTCGGGCTGGGAGCATCGAGCGGCCTAAAGGGTCGACGCTCCCGTCCGGGACCCGATGACCGTTTCCCCACCTCCCGGACCGCGTTAAATACGGACGCTTGGTCGTTCGACCGATGAGCTCGACCTCCCGGCGGCTGCTCGAGATCGACTCGCGTTCGTTCGAACGGCGGGTCGCGGCCAACCCGCTCGTGATCGTACCGGTGGGAGCGCTCGAAGCGCACGGCCCGCACCTTCCCCTCGGCGCCGACCAGATCCAAGCGGAGGCGACCGCGCTCGCCCTCGCCGACCGCGTCGACGGGCTGGTGGCGCCGACGATCCCCTACGGCAGCGCTCCGGGCGCCCGGCGCTTTCCGGGCACCGTCTCCCTCTCCATGGCCCAGCTCGAGTCGCACGTCGCGGGCGTGTTGGGCGAGCTCGCGCGCTCGGGGGTCCGTCGGCTGCTCGTGCTCTCGGGCCACGCCGAGCGCGGGCACATGGCCGCGCTCCGCGAGGCCGGCGAGACGACCGCCCGCGAGCACCCCGGGACGCGGGTCGTCGTGCTCTCGGACTACGACTTCGTCTACGAGCTCCGCGGCAAGGAGTCCCCGCCCACGGACGGCCACGCCGGTCTCCTCGAGACCTCGCGGGTGCTCGCGCTCGCTCCCCACGCCGTCGGCCCCGAGCGCCCGGTCGTCGAGAACCGCTCGAGCCCGTTCGTCCCGGGCGCCCCGAGCCCGTCCGAGTGGCCCGAGAGCGTCATGGGGGACACCCGGTCCGCGTCGAAGGCGCTCGGCGACAAGGTGCAGGCGTACGTCCTCGACCGCCTCGCCGCGACGGTCGATGCCCTCCTCCCGCTGTAAGGTCGGTCCCCGATGCCCGAACCGTCCGACCTCATCCGCATCCGCGGTGCGCGCCAGCACAACCTGAAGGACGTCTCGATCGACCTCCCTCGCGGCCGGTTCATCGTGATCACGGGCGTGAGCGGTTCGGGGAAGTCCTCGCTCGCCTTCGACACGCTCTACGCCGAGGGCCAGCGACGGTACATCGAGAGCCTCTCCTCCTACGCTCGCCAGTTCCTCGGCCAGATGGACAAGCCCGACGTCGATTCGATCGAGGGCCTTTCGCCCGCGATCGCGATCGAGCAGCGCTCGGGAAGCCGAAACCCCCGCTCGACCGTCGGAACCGTCACGGAGATCTACGACTTCCTGCGCCTCCTGTACGCCCGCATCGGCACGCCCCACTGCCCGAACGACGGAGAGGAGATCGCGCCCCAGTCCGTCGACCGGATCGTCCTCGCGATCCGCGCCCGGTCGCGCGGCGAGAAGGTCGACCTCCTCGCGCCCGTGATCCGCGGGAAGAAGGGCGAGCACCGGGACGTGCTCGAAAGGCTGCGCAAAGGCGGGCACCGACGGTTCGTGATCGACGGCGTCGAGGTCCGGCTGCCGGGGTCCGAGGTCCGTCTCGAGAAGAACAAGAAGCACACGATCGAGGTCGTCGTCGACAGCTTCGAGGTCTCCGACGAGGAGGAGAGCCGCCTCGCCGAGTCGATCGAGCTCGCTCGGGAACTCGGCGACGGGCTGGTCGTCCTCCGCCGCCCGGGCGGGGCGCGCGAGACGTTCTCGAGCCGTCGCGCGTGCCCCACGTGCGGGTTCTCGGTCGAGGAGCTCACGCCGCGGATGTTCTCGTTCAACAATCCGGCGGGCGCGTGCCCCGAGTGCCTCGGGATCGGCGCGACCCTCCACGCCGACCCCGACCGGATCGTCCCCGACAAGGACAAGCCGCTCGGCAAGGCGATCGTCGTCTGGGGGCTGACGCCCGGCGCAAACTCGCTCGCCCGCTTCGCCAAGGCGTTCGGTTACGACCTGCGCCGCCCCGTCCGGGAGCTCTCCGCGGACGGCTGGAAGGCGATGATGTACGGCTCCGCGAAGAGCATCGGCACCGTCGGGGGACCGAGCGAGTGGTGGTGGGGGAGCGGCTGGCTGCGCGAGGGCTTCGTGGCCGCCGTCGAGCGCCGCTGGAAGGCGACGAAGAGCGAGAGCGCGAAGGAGTACTACCTCGGGTTCCTGTCGTTCGTCCCGTGCCGCTCGTGCCAGGGCCGTCGCCTGAAGCCGGCGAGCCTCGCGGTGACGGTCGACGGCCGGTCGATCGCGGACGTCGGGGCCATGACCGTCCTCGACGCCGCGGCGATGTTCCGGGGCCTCACGCTCACCGACCGCGACCACCAGATCGTCGGCCAGGTCGTGAAGGAGATCCGCGCGCGTCTCGGCTTCCTCGAGAACGTCGGACTCACCTACCTCACGCTCGACCGCTCGTCCGGGACGCTCTCGGGCGGCGAGTCGGAGCGCATCGCGCTCGCGACGCAGATCGGCAGCGGCCTCGTCGGGGTCCTCTACATCCTCGACGAACCATCGATCGGCCTCCACCCGCGCGACCACGCCCGCCTCCTCGCGACCCTGAAGACGTTGCGCGACCTCGGCAACACCCTCCTCGTTGTCGAGCACGACGAGATGACGATGCGCGAGTCCGACTGGCTCGTCGACCTCGGGCCGGGCGCCGGCCGCCTCGGCGGCGAGGTCCTCTACTCGGGACCCCCCGCGTCGATCGGCGGGGCGCCCCGCTCGCTCACGGCCCAGTTCCTGTCGGGGCGGCGCACGATCGCCGTTCCCGAGACCCGCGCGCCGCCCGCCCGTCGGTGGCTGACGATCCACGGGCCGCGCGAGCACAATCTCAAGGGGGACGACCTCAAGATCCCGCTCGGTCTCTTCGTCGGGCTCTCGGGCGTCTCGGGAAGCGGGAAGTCGACGGCGCTCGAGGAGATCCTCTATAAGGCGGTCCAGCGGCACCTCGGTCTCGGCCGCGCGACGCCCGGGCGCCACGACTACATCGAGGGGATCGACGAGGTCGACCGGGTCCTCCTCATCGACCAGTCCCCGATCGGCCGCACGCCGCGCTCGAACCCGGCGACGTACACGGGCATCATGACGCCGGTCCGCGAGCTCTACGCCGGGCTCCCCGAGGCCAAGGCTCGGGGCTTCGCGCCCGGACGCTTCAGCTTCAACGTGGCGGGCGGACGGTGCGAGGCGTGCGAAGGGGACGGCGTGATCCGTTACGAGATGCACTTCCTGCCGGACGTCTACGTCGCGTGCGACGAGTGCCACGGACGTCGGTTCAACTCCGAGACGCTCGAGGTGACGTTCAAGGGAAAGTCGATCGCGGACGTCCTCGACATGACGGTCGACGAGGCGCACGCGTTCTTCGAGTACCACCGTCGCATCGAAACGCGCCTGCGCCTCCTGAGCGATGTCGGCCTCGGCTACATCCGACTCGGCCAGAGCGCGACCACGCTCTCGGGCGGTGAGGCCCAGCGCATCAAGATCGCCTACGAGCTCGCGAAGCCCCCGACCGGACGGACCCTCTACCTCCTCGACGAGCCGACAACGGGCCTCCACTTCGCGGACGTGGACCGGCTGCTCGCCGTTCTCTTCCGCCTGCGATCGGGCGGCAACACGGTGGTCGTCATCGAGCACAATCTGGACGTCCTCAAGTCGGCCGATTGGCTGATCGACCTCGGCCCGGAGGGGGGCAACGCGGGCGGCCACGTCGTGGCGCAGGGACCGCCCGAGGAGATCGCCCGGGTTCCGGCCTCGCACACGGGCCGGTTCCTCGCGCCCCTCTTGCGCGCGCCGGTCCCGGTCGCGCGGCGAACCCGCTCATGAGCGACCGACCGCCGGTCGAGCTCCCGGCGTTCGTTCCGGCGAGCCACCTGGCGGCCGCGACCGGCGAGGGGTTCCGACCGGGCCCGGCCGGTCCGGGGGTCTACCTGTTCCGCTCGGCGACCGGGGACGTCGTCTACGTGGGGAAGGCCCGCAGTCTGCGGCGCCGGGTCCTCGACCACCTGCGCGCCCGCATCGACAAGGACGGCTCGATCCTCGCGGAGAGCTCGAGCGTTGAGTTCGTGCCGACCTCGAACGAGCGCGAAGCGCTCCTCCTCGAGGCGAGCCTGGTCAAGCAGTACCAGCCGCCGTACAACGTCCTCCTCAAGGACGACCGCAGCTACCCGTACCTCGCGGTGACCGTCGGCGAGGAGTTCCCGCGCGTCCTCCTCGTGCGCCGCCCGCGACGCCGCGCGGGCGTCCAGCTGTTCGGTCCGTACACGAGCGCGCGCGAGGCGCGGGGGGTCGAGCGGCTGCTCGGGGACCTCTTCCGGCTCCGCCGGTGCGTCCGCCTGCCCAAGGAGGCGTGCCTGTACTACCACCTCAAGGTCTGCAGCGCGCCGTGCATCGGCGCGGTCGACCGCGACGCCTACCGCGCCCAGGTCGAACGGGCGACCGACGTTCTCCGCGGCCGGTCGCCGCTCGTCCGGCCGGCGATCGAGGCGGAGATGCGGGCGGCCGCGTCGCGCGAGGAGTTCGAGCGCGCGGCGCTCCTGCGCGACGCGCTCGAGGGCCTCGGCGCGCTCCGGGCTCGGCAGTCGGTCATCGGCCCGGGGAGCGGGCGGGCGGACGTCCTCGCCCTCGCCTACCCGAACGACCCCTCGACGCTCCGCGTCGCGGTCGGCCTCGTGCGGGTCGACGAGGGGGAGGTGCGCCAGACCGAGCCGCACCTCGTGGCGATCCCGGCCCACGACGTCCCCGAACCGGGGGAGATCCTCCGGCAGTTCCTCACCCAGTACTACGGCAACCAGTTCGAGCTCCCCGCGCGGATCTACGTCGCCGGCCCGCGTCCGGCGGGGATCGATTCGACGTTGGACGAATTGTTCGTCCCGCGCGGCGTCGAGGTCCAGTTCCGCCCGACCGGCCGCTACGCGGCGCTCGCCCGGCTCGCCGAGCGGCTCGCCCGCGCGACCGTCGACCAGGTCGTCGCCCGGCCCGCGCCGCGCGAGGTCCTCCTCGCCCTGCAGAGCCTCCTCGAGCTCCCGACGATCCCGAACCGGATCGAGGGCGTCGACATCTCGATCTTCCAGGGCGCCGAGGCGGTCGGGTCGCTGGTCGTCTTCGAGCGCGGGCTCGCGAAGCGCTCGGAGTACCGGCGCTACCGCATCCGTTCGGTCGACGGCACGAACGACTTCGCGATGGTCGCCGAGGTCGTGCGACGGCGCTACCTCCGTCGCCTCGCCGAGTCGGAGCCGCTCCCCGACCTCCTGCTCATCGACGGCGGCGCGGGTCAGCTCTCCTCCGCCGTCTCCTCCCTCGCCGCGCTCGGCCTCGCGGACCGCATCCCGACCGTCGGACTCGCGAAGCGGGAGGAGGAGGTCTACCTCGCGGACCGGCCCCGACCGATCTCGCCGAACCCGAACTCCGCGCCGATGCTCCTGCTCCGGGCGGTGCGCGACGAGGCCCACCGGTTCGCCGTCACGTACCACCGGACCCGGCGGCGCATGCGGCTGCGCGACGAGTTCACCGCGGCGCGCCGGTCGACCGCGCCGACGGGCTAGGATCGGACGTCCGGCGCCGCGTTCGGACGGATGCGGGCGAATCGTTCCCCCGGGGCTCCGTGCTCCGCCGACGGAAAAGGTCCGGAAAAATTATCGCAGCCGCCGCGTTGGCACGACGCCGATGGCGGGGGACCCCCGGGACCGGCCGGTGACCGCTCGGGACCTTTCGGCTGCCGTCATCGTGATCCTCTCGGGTCTCTTCCTGACATCCTTCACCATCCTCGGAGCCCTCTTCCTGGTGTCGACCCCCGACGGCGAGTTCGCGTTCTTCATCGCGCTGTCCGTGGCCTTCCTCGGGGTCTTCGCCGGATGGTCGTTCTACCTCGAGGCGGCAGGTCGCCGCTGGTCGACGGCACGCGAGCGCGCTTCGCTTCCCCCGGGCGGGTTCGCTCGGCCGGTCACCACCCGCCCCGAGGGGCCCCCCGGGGAAGCGGTGTGGCCGCATTCCGTGCCGAACGCCGAGCCGGGAACGGCGGTCCCCTCCCCCTCGGGGTCCGCGGAAGACCCCGAGTAACCGCCCTGAGGGCAAGGTGCGACCGGGCCGAGGCCCGTTCGCCCGGAAGGGAAACGTCGGTCCGCGGGAACTCCCGGGGACGATGTCCGGCCGGTTCAGCGGGACGCGGGGCGCCGCTCGGGAGCGCCGATGAACGGCATGCCCTGGACACGGCGCGCGACCTCGGTGGCTGCGAGCCGGCTCAGCTCGGCTTCGGGCTCGAGGATCGCCACGTCGAGCGCCTCGGCCTGGAAGGGCGTCGGCGACCCTTCGGCGACCGCCTGGACCGCGAGCTTGAACGCGGACTCCTCGTTGAGGTGGTCCGTGACCTTCTCCTCGAGGAAGTCGGCGACCGCCCGACGGTTGCGGCCGATCGCGTACGCCTTCCATCCGATCGTGGCGCCGCTCGGGTCGAGCTCGACCAGGCCCGCGGTCCGACCGTTGAACCCTCCGAGGAGGAGCGACACCGCGAACGGCCGGGTGCCGCCGAACTGCGTGTACTGCTGGAGGAGCGTGCCGAGCGCGTGGCCGAGCAGCGAGTACGGGGCGACCTCCCCGTAGCTGATCCGGTGGCGCTGCGCCTCGACGCGGAGGAACTCGACGAGGACCCGGGAGTCGGCGATGAGTCCGGCGGTGACGCATCCGAGACCCGCGTCGATCGCGAAGCTCTTCTCGATCGATCCGGACTCCGCGAGCGAGCTCACGGGAAGGTTGCGGTAGGCCACGAAGACGATCCCCGTGTCGTACGTCACCGCGACGGCGGTGCCGCCCATCTGGATCGCCTGGAGGGCGTATTCGACCTGGAACAGTCGTCCGTCGGGGGAGAAGACGGTGCTCGCTCGGTCGTACGCCATCTGGCCGGGTTGCATCTCCATCGTCGAGACTCTCCGAAAGCGAGGCGGCGGAACCGGGCGGGGCATTTGAGCCTACGCCTCTTCCCCCCTCGGTCCCACTAGGTGGCGATCGGTCACCACGGGACTCCGACGTCCCTACGGTAACGCCGCCCGCAGACGAGTTCTCGCCGACGGTGAAGGCGGGTCGGGGAACCCCACGGAATGCGGGTTCCCCGACATCGCAGCGTTCATGGCTTCGCCCCGGGTCGAGGGCGCGGGGTCGATGGGCTCCTCTCCGAGCTCCCCTCGGGGAGCTCCGACGCCTCCGGCCTCCCCCGGACCGCCGGGCGCCAATGCTTTTACCCCGACGCCCACCTCCTCCACGTCCCATGGAGATGCGCGGGCTCCACTTGCTCCCGATGGCCTCGAGCTACCGCGGCGAGCTCTCCCCCGCGTGTCGGCAGTGCGCCGAGGGCCAGAAGATGGTCCTCTTCGTCTCGGGCCTCTGCCGGTTCCGCTGCTTCTATTGCCCCGTCTCCCCGAACCGCAACCAGCTCGACGTCGTCTACGCGAACGAGCGCCGGGTGACGAGCGACGCCGACGTGCTCGACGAGGCGAGGTCGATCGGGGCGGCCGGCACGGGGATCACGGGCGGGGACCCGCTCGGCGTGATCGACCGTGTCGAGCACTACGTCCGCCTCCTCAAGGCGGAGTTCGGAGCCGAGCACAACATCCACCTCTACACGCACGAACCGAACCCCGAGAAGCTCGCGCGGCTCGCCGCGGCGGGGCTCGACGAGTTCCGCCTGCACGTTCCCCACTACCTGTGGGGTCCCCTGTCGGGCGACGGCGGGGCGTACCGCTCGGTCCTCGAGCGGGCTCCCTCGTGGGGGATCCGGCGCGGAGTGGAGATCCCCGTGCTGCCCGAGAAGGAAGCGGAGCTCCGACGGCTGTTGCGCGCCCTCGACCGGATCGGCGTCGACTTCGTGAACCTGAACGAACTCGAGTTCTCGGAGACGAACGAGGAGAAGATGCGGTCCCGGGGCTACCGGGTCGACCCGCGCAACGGCTGGGGGGTTCGCGGCAGCCGTGCCGTCGCCGAGCGCGTCGTGCGCGAGATGCGCCTGTCGGTGCCCGTCCACTACTGCTCGTCGAGGTTCAAGGACGGCGTGCAGCTGCGCCAGCGCCTTCTGCGTCGCGCCGAGCGAACGGCCCCCGCGTTCGCCGAGCGGACGGGGGATGGGACCGTCCTCCTCGGGATCGTCGAGGCGAACGGCTCCCCGAACCTCGAGCGCTGGGCGGCGAGCGTCGCCCGGCGGATCGGGTCCGCGCCCGTCGATTACCGCCTGGACACCGCTCGTCGGCGGGTCGAGCTCGCGCCCGACGTCCTGCGCCGAGTCGCTCGGCGGTTGCCCTGGCCGGCCTTCGAGGTGGAAGTGTACCCGACGGCCGACGCGCTCGAAGTCGAGAGGGCGCCGCTCAACGACGCCGCCCGGTCGAGCTCTTCGTCCGGCACCACGTAGCCCTCGTCGCACGCGTGACCTCCCCAGGTGAGGTAGCGTCGGTCGCCACGGCGGTTCTTGATCGTGCACGGCCCCCAGCCACCGTTCTCGGCGCCGTACCACATCGGACAGTCCTGGCAGTGGAGCGTCACCGCCGCCCGGGCGGGGCGGGAGGGCGGGCTCATCCGGTCCCCTCGTCCCGGCGCTGCCAGGCGCGAACGGTGTTCGCGATCAGCTCGGCGACCGTGACCGGGCCCACCCCGCCGGGGACCGGGGTCAGGGAGTCGGCCCAGCCGTCGAGCGAGGCAGCGTCGGCGTCGCCGGCGGGAACCTGGCCACCGGGGCGGCTCGGGTCGGGAACGCTCGAAAGCCCCACGTCGACCACGTTCGCCCCGCGAGGGACGACCGCGCGCGTCAGAAGGCCCGGCCGCCCCACGCACGAAAAGATCGTGCGGGCCCCCGCGAGGGCGCCCGCGAGGTCCCGGGTCTTCGAGTGGAGGAGCGTCACGGTGGCGTCGATCCCGGTCGACTTGCCCGCGAGCAGCAGGGCGAGGGGAAGGCCGACCGTCTCCGAACGGCCGATCACCGCCACCCGCTCGCCCTCGAGGGGGAGGTGGTAGTGGCGGGCGATGTCGATCGCGGCGAGAGCGACCGCCGGGACGTGGACCGGCCGCTGGGCGACGAGCCGCCCGAGATTCTCCGGCCCGACCCCGTCGACGTCCTTTCGGGGCCGGAGCACGGCGACCGCGGCGTAGAAATCGAACGGTGGCGGGAGCGGATGCTCGAGCAGGACCGCGTGCACGGCCGGATCCGCGTCGAGCGCGCGCAGCCGGGCGACCAGCTCGCTGGGCCCCGCAGTCGGTCCGAGGGGGTCGTCCCGGAACTCGATCCCGACCTGGGCCGCGGCCTTCGCCTGCCGGCGGAGGTAGAACCGGAACGGGCTCTCGACCCCCCGGTGGACGCTGACGAGCGACGGAGGCGGGGTTCCGGCGGGAGCCGCGGCGACCGCCGCGCGGCTCGCGCTATCCCGCGCGGCGGCGACCGGCTTTCCCTCGAGGCGAACGGTCACGGTTCGGTCCGGCGGGCGGAGTTCGGTCCGGTAGATAACGGACCACTTACCGTCGCACCGCACGGTGGCCCCCGGAGCGGGGCCGTCGTGGGTCCGGCGGTGCGGCCGCCGCTCGCCCCGAAGGGATTTATACGCACCCCCGCTTCGTTTACTTGGCGCTACGACCCCGGGACCAACGGGTTGGGACGCCTACATGGAAGAGGGAGCGGAAACACCGCCGTCCGGGGCCGATTCGGCCCCCCCGCCGAACGAGCTCGACACCTGGTCGCGAACGCTGCCGTATACTTCGAGTGCCCAAGTCGAGGTCCCTCCTCGACTCCTCGAGCAGGTGATCGGTCAGGACGAGGCCGTCGAGGTCGCGCGAAAGGCGGCGACGCAGAAGCGCCACATGATCCTGATCGGCGAGCCGGGGACGGGCAAGAGCATGCTCGCCCGGGCGATGGTCGACTTCCTGCCCAAGGAGCAGCTCCAGGACATCCTGGCCTACCCGAACAACGACGATCCGAACGAGCCGAAGATCCGGGTCGTTCCGTCGGGCAAGGGGAAGGAGATCGTCGCCGCCCAGAAGCTCGAGGCGGCCCAGAAGAAGGAGCAGCGCACGATCCTCTTCGTCGTCCTCTCCCTCGCCGTCTTCGCCTTCACGCTCTACATCGTGATCACCCAGCGCGACCTGACCGCGCTCCTGTTCGGCCTCCTCATCGTGTTCATCATCTACGCGCTCGTCCGGTTCTCGGGCGGCCGCAACGACGCGGGCGCGGGAGTGGCGAAGCTCCTCGTCTCCCATACTCCCGACGATAAGCCCCCGTTCATCGACGCCACCGGTGCCCACGCC
>JAJZGO010000053.1 GCA_021798415.1 Thermoplasmata archaeon
GCGTAACTGGGTCATCGTTCTCGTTCGACCGTAGATGAGCGATGGCACGCGCACCGCCCCGACCCGCCGGACCCCCTCGGAGGTCGTCCTCCGCATCGCGGCGGGCGGGCCCGCCCTCGTGGCCCTATCGGGTGGGGTGGACTCGTCGCTCGTCGCCGCCCTCGCGGTCGAGGCCCTCGGACCCTCGGCGGTCGCGGTCACGCTCGCCGGCCCCGCGGTGGGACGCGCCGAGGTCGAGGCCGCCCGATCGGCCGCCTTGGCGGTCGGGATCGCCCACGAAGTGGTCCCGGTCGACCCCCTCGAGCGGCCGGAGTACCGAGCGAACCCGACCAACCGCTGCTACTTCTGCCGGTCCGTGGAAACGGCGAGCCTGCTCGCGTTCGGACGCGGTCGGGGGCTCGTCCAGTTCCTCGACGGCGTGCACGTCGACGACCTCTCCGACGATCGTCCGGGGCTTCGGGCGATGGACGAGGCCGGGTTCTTCCACCCCCTCGCCTGGGCCGGCTGGACGAAGGCGGACGTGCGGGTCGAGGCGCGCGTCCGCGACCTCCCGAACTGGGACCGGCCGTCGGACGCGTGCCTCTCGTCGCGGGTCGCCCATGGGGATCCGATCACCGCGGAGCTGCTCCATCGGGTCGAGGCGGCGGAGGCCGTCCTGCTCGGTCGGGGCTTCCGTCGGGTCCGCGTGCGCGTCCGGGCGAACGGTGCCCGGGTCGAGGTCGACCCGGGGGAGGTCGCTCGACTCTCGACCGAACCGCTCGCGACCGAGGTCGTTCGGGAGCTGCGCGCGCTCGGGTTCGATCCGGTGAGCGTCGACCCGCGGGGCTACGGAGCGTCCCGACGGGAAAACCCCGAGGTGGTGCGGTGACGCCTCCGCGGTCGACCGCCCCCGAGGAGGTCTCGCCGCTCCCGGGGCGCTTCCAGCTCGAGACCGACCTCGTGCCGCAGGGCGACCAGCCTCGGGCGATCGACGAGATCGTCGAGCGCGTGGGCCGCGGCGAGAGGTTCGTGACCCTTCTCGGGGTCACGGGCAGCGGCAAGACGTTCACGATGGCCCACACGGTCGCGCGCCTCCAGCGACCGACGTTGGTCGTGAGCCCCAACAAGACGCTCGCCGCCCAGCTCGTGAGCGAGTTCCGGGCGCTGTTTCCGAAGAACGCCGTCGAGTACTTCGTGAGCTACTACGACTACTACCAGCCCGAGGCGTACGTCCCCCAGATCGACCTCTACATCGAGAAGGACGCGTCGATCAACGAGGAGATCGACCGATTGCGCCACCGGGCGACCCAGGCGCTGCTCACCCGGCGGGACGTCCTGATCGTCGCCTCGGTGAGCTGCATCTACGGCCTCGGTTCGCCGGACGATTACCGCGCGAACGTCATCGACCTCGCCGTCGGACAGACGATCTCGCGACAGGCGCTGCTCGGGCAGCTCGTCCGGATGAAGTACGCGCGCAACGACGTCGAGCTGAAGCGCGGCCGGTTCCGGGTCCGGGGCGGCACGATCGACGTCATGGGGGCCGGGGAGACCGTCCACCGGATCCTGCTCGAGGCCAACACGATCGCCACGATCGTCGAGCTCGACCCGGTCACCCGGGAGGAACGCTCGGAGCTCTCCCGGCTCACGATCTTCCCCGCCACCCACTTCCTCACGGTCGACGAACGCCTCCGCGGGATCCTCTCCGAGATCGAGAAGGAGCGGGACGCCCGCGTGCGGGAGCTCGAGCGGGCCGAGAAGATCGTCGAGGCCCAGCGGCTGCGGGGCCGAGTCGACTACGACCTCGAGATGATCCGCGAGACCGGCTACTGCTCGGGCGTCGAGAATTACGCCCGGTTCTTCTCGGGCCGGCGCCCGGGCGATCCCCCGTACACCCTCCTCGACTTCTTCCCGAAGGACTTCCTGGTCTTCCTCGACGAGTCCCACGTCACCGTCCCCCAGCTCCACGGCATGTACAAAGGGGACCGGAGCCGCAAGGACAACCTCGTCGAGTTCGGCTGGCGCCTCCCGTCGTGCCGGGACAATCGCCCGCTCAAGTTCCCCGAATTCCTCGAGCACGTGCCGCAGTTGGTCTTCGTCTCCGCGACCCCGGGTCCGTTCGAGCGGAAGGCCTCGAAAGGGCTCGTCGAGCAGATCATCCGGCCGACCGGCCTCGTCGACCCGCCGATCGAGATCCGCCCCCTCGAGGGGCACATCGCGGACCTCGTGAAGGAGCTGCGCGCGTGCATCGAGCGCGGGGACCGCGCGCTCGTCACGACCCTCACGAAGGCGACCAGTGAGGAACTCGCGAACTACCTCGCCCGGCTCGGGCTCAAGGTCCGCTACCTCCACTCCGAGGTCGAGACGCTCAAGCGCGTCGAGATCCTCCGCGACCTCCGGCTCGGGCGCTTCGACGTCCTGGTCGGGATCAACCTCTTGCGCGAGGGGCTCGACCTGCCCGAGGTGAGCTTCGTCGCGATCCTGGACGCCGACAAGGAGGGATACCTCCGCAGCGAGACGTCGATCGTGCAGACCGCCGGCCGGGCGAGCCGCAACCTCTCGGGCCGGGTCGTCCTCTACGCCGACCGCACGACCGGCTCGATGCGGCGGGCGATCGACGAGATGGAGCGCCGTCGGGCGGCCCAACTGGCGTTCAACGCGGAGCACGGGATCGTCCCCGAGACGATCCGCAAGGAGGTCCGCTCGCTCCTCGCCGAGGGCGAGGCGGCGCCGTCCGGAGACCTCTCCGTCTCGGGACTGGGCCGACGCTGGAAGGACCGGTTGCCGCTCTTGATCGCCAACCTGGAAGAGGAGATGCGTCTCGCCTCGGAGCGGCTCGAGTTCGAGGAGGCCGCGCGCATCCGCGACCGGATCCGCGAGGTTCGGCGGCGGGCGGACGAAGCGCGGCCGCCGGGCGCCTCCGCGGGCGCGAGGTGACGCGCGGCAACCGTTTTTGCGTGCCGGGACAAAACTGTTGTATCCACCGCCCCGATGACCGGGGCATGGCTCCCCCCGACGCCCCGCCGGCCGGGACCGACGGCCTCATGTCGCTCCGCCGCGGGGGGACGATCACCGAGCTCCTCTTCCTCTACGAGTGCGCGACGGCCGAGCCGATGCACCTGCGGCCGGTCGCGGCCCGCCTCGGGCTCACGGTTCAGGCCGTCTCCCATTCGTTCCGTCAGTTGCGTCGCCGCGGCCTCGTCGAGGTGCGCGACGGCCGCTACCGCCCCACCGTCACCGGGGTTGCCTGGCTGCACGGGACGCTCGCCGCCCTGAGCGACGACGTGCGCGACCGGGTCGCAAGGCTCCACGTCATCCGCTCCACGCGCGCGGTCGCCCTCGCCTCCCTCGCCTCCGGCGCCACCGTCTCGCTCGAGCTGCGGCACGGCCTGCTCTCCGCCCGGCCGGGGGGCGCGGGTCCGTCCCGTGGGACGGTCGTTGCGTCGGCCCGTGCCGGCGATCTCGTGGAGGTCGCGAACCTCGAGGGGATCGTTCCGCTCGCCTCCGCGACCGTCTCCGTGCGGACGATCTCGGACGCCGACCTCGCCGACCCCCGGCTCGAGCGGCGCCTCCGGGCGGTCCTCCCACCGGGCGATGAGCCGCTCGCGGCGGAGGGCCTCGAGGCGTACCACTGCCTACGGCGGGCGACCACGCGCCCCATCGAACGGTTCGCGAGCGCGGCCGCGTGCCTGGACGCGGCCCGGCTCGGCGTGTCGAGCACGCTCTTCGTCCTCGAGCGGGGCCTCCCGCGCCTCCTCGCGACGTTCGCGGTGCCGAGCCCGCCGCCGCTCGATGTCCTACCCGTCGGCGCGGTCCGCCGCGCCCGCCGCCGCGCGGTCGGGCCCCCCGCGCAGCGTCCCGCGCAGCGCCGGTAGGAGCGTCGGGAGGTCCGCGACCTCGCGCGCTCCGCGCTCGAGGAGGACCGCGTACGCGCGGGTCGCGTCCCCGCCCGCGAAATCGCGTTCGGCGATCGGCGGTCGGCTCAGGAGGAATGCGGGCGTGGCCCCCGCGAACGCGCCCACGTCCCACAGGTTGTCGACGTTCGACGGCCCGACCGCGAAGGGGGCCACGACGATCGCCCGCGCGTTCGCGAGGAGCCGGCGGTGGCGCTCGCGGGTCGACGGCGAGAGCGGAGAGAACGGTCCCTCGATCGCGGAGGCGAGGCCGAGCGCCTCGGCCGTCTCGGTATCGGAGTCGAGCAGGTGGAGGGCCCCCGCGGTCACGATGAACCCCTCGTCGACCAGGGCTCGGAGGATCGGCCGGGCCGCGCCGCCGCCGCCGACGACGTGCACCGGCCCCGCGGCGGGGGCCGTTCGCTCCCGGGAGACCTCGGTGAGCAGGTGGCGCGGAACGAGGTACGGGACCCCGGATCGGGCCTCCCGGTGGAGGTCGGCACTGACCCCCCAGACTCGCGCGAGCAGTTCCTCGGAAAGGACCGAGGCCGGCGGACCGTCGGCCGTGACACGGCCGTGGGAGAGGACCACGATCCGGTCGGCGAACCGGGCAGCCAGGTTCAGGTCGTGCAGGGCGGCGATCACGGTCACGCGCCGCTCTCGTGCGAGCGCCCGGACGCGATCGAGGATGTCGAGCTGGTGCGCGATGTCGAGGTGGGCGGTCGGCTCGTCGAGGAGGAGGACGGGGGTGGCCTGGACCAGCGCTCGCGCGAGGGTGGCCCGCTGACGCTCCCCGCCGCTGATCGAGAGGAGACCGTCGGACTCCCGACCCGCGAGCCCGACGCTCGCGAGCAGCGACCGGGCGAGGGCGACCTCGCCCGGCCGGTCTCCTTCGAGGGTCCGGTGGTGGGCGTAGCGTCCGTAGAGGACGTAGTCGAGGATCGGCACGTCCTCGCGGGACGGTTCGTCCTGAGGGACCCAGGCGACCCGACGGGCCCGCTCGCGGACCGAGAGGTCCCCGACAGTGTCCCCAAGGAGCCCGACCCGGCCGCGAGCGGGCGCGAGGAAGCCAAGGACGAGACGGAGGAGCGTCGTCTTGCCCGAGCCGTTCGGGCCGGTGAGCGCGAGGAACTCCCCCGGCGCGACGGTCAGAGAGACGTCGGTCAAGGCCGGCCGGCTCCCATACGCGGCGCTCACCGCGTCCAGGCGGACGGCGGGCGCGAGCGACGGCACGGTCACGGGGGCCCCATCGCCGCCGCCCGTCGGTGCCGGAGGAGGAGGAAGAGGAAGAACGGCACGCCGGCGAACGCGGTGAAGATCCCGAGGGGGAGGTACGACGACGGGAACGCGACGACGCTCGCGTCGTTCGCGCCGAGCAAGAGGAGGGCGCCGACGGCCGCGGAACCGGGCAGCACGAGACGGTAGTCCGAGCCCGAGAGGCGTCGCACGATGTGGGGAGAGACGAGGCCGACGAACCCGATGATCCCGGTGAACGCGACCGCGACGGCCGTCAGGAGAGAGGCCAGAAGGATCACCTGGAGCCGGACCCGGGGGGTGTCGACCCCGGCGCTCTGAGCTACCTCGGGGCCGAGCTGGAGGAGGTTCAGTTCCCGGCCGTACAGGCAGAGGACGGTCCCGACCGCGACCACGCCTCCGAAGGCGATCCCGTCGACCGTCCACGAGGCGAGCGCGAGCCCCCCGAGGAGCCAGAACGTGAGCTGCTCGGCGCCGAAGGGATTGTCGAGGAGGACCAGCGACAGGACGGCCGACAGCAGGTTCGCGACCGCCACCCCCGATAGGAGGACCGTTTCGACCGAGCTCTGCCGCCCCCGCGCGATCCCGAAGATGAGGAGCCCCGTGCCGACCGAGCCGAGGAACGCGAACGCGGGCAGGTAGAGGTCGGCCTGGGCCTCGCCGAACCGGTAGACGTACAGGATCGCCGCGCCGAGCGTCCCGCCGCTCGAGATTCCGAGCAGGAACGGGTCGGCGAGCGGGTTGCGAAAGACCCCCTGGAGCGCCCCACCGGAAAGGCCAAGGGCGGCGCCGACGATCACGGCCAGGAGCACCTCGGGGAGCGCGATGTTGAGGACGATGAACGTGGCCCCGAAACACCCCGACGGCCCGAGCGCGGCCCCGGCACACGGGTCCGGCACCAGCCGGCCCCCGCTCAGGGCGTGGACGAGGATCGCGAGCGACGTGGCGAGCGGTATGGGGTAGGGGCGCAACAGGACCGATTCCAGGACGACGGAGCCGATCACGGCCCCGGCGCCCGCGAAGACGAGCGCGACGAGGCGGGCGCTCCGCCGGGACGGCCGAATCGCCGGCGCGACGTCGGGGGCGCCCACGAAACCTCGGTGCGTACCGGTCCGGGTCAGCCCGTCACCGGATGAAAGAGGCTGAGCAGCGCCGGGACCCCGTACAGGATCATCGTGGGGTCGGGCTCCGTGATCCAGTTCGCATCGATCCCCGATAGGTTCCCGTGGGCGACCGCGGAGAAGCTCGACCAGTCGGGCCCGGCCGCGTACGCGCTCTCGTTGAGCCCGTACCCGACGCCGTAGACGATCCATGCCGGATCCCCCGAAAGGACCTGCGCGCCCGTGAGCTCGGGGTAGGAGAGCGGCGCGCTCGCCCCGAGCCCTACGGCCCCCGTGATCTCGAGCAGGGACTCTCCGAACGTCCCCGGACCGAACGTCCAGTAACCGTTCGCGTCGACCGAGTAGGTGAGCAACACGCTCGGGAAGCTCGTGGCGCTCGCGCTCGCGTTGGTCGCATTGTAGAGCTCGCTCGCGAGTTGCGCGTTGAGGGCCTTCGCCGGTCCGGTCGCCCCGAAGATCTCGCCGAGAAGGAGGTCATCGACCAGGATCCCGCTCAGCGTAGGGGGTTGGAGCATCACGACCGGCACGTGCAGCTGGCTCGTGATCAGCTCGACATCGGCGATCGAGACGATCGTCGACGCGAGGACCAGCTGGGGCGCGAGGTCGACCAGCATCGACGGAACGAACGTGGGGCCCACCTGTACGCACATCGAAGAAGTCAGGTTCCAGAGGGCGATCTGGTCGGTCGAGTAATCGTCCGATAGGCCGCCGAGGCTCGTCGCGTAGCAGTCGATGCCGACGACGTGGCCGCGCAGCCCGAGCCGGAACACCTCGTCCATGATGCTCGGCCCGAGGACGACCACGCGGGCGGGGTTAACGGGAACTTGGACCGTCCGGCCGAGGTCGTCCGTCACCGTCACCGACGTGCCGGCGGGAGTCGACCCGGCCGGTGCGACCAGCACGGCGGTCAGCACGATCCCAAGGCCTGCGGCGAGGAGGAGGCCCACGACCACCCAGGCCAGGGGGACGGTCCGGCGGGGGGCCGGCGAGGGGGGACGCAACTGCATTGGATTCTCGACAAATAGACTTTCTCATAAGGGTTACGGCCGCGCCGCGGCGGTCGGCGACCGCCCGGCCGCGCCGACCCCGCTCCGGGGGCCTGCACAACAAACGATATCTCCCCCGGCGCGCCCGGGGGTTCTCGGTGGGAGCATAGGCTAATCTGGCAGACCAGCGGGCTCCAGTCAGGGAGTCGCACGCGACCCCCTGGGATTAGGGTCTGCGGAGGGGCGCCCCGCGCCCCGATGACGAGTGACTGGAGCGCGCGGAGAGACCCGCATATCGGGGTTCAAATCCCCGTGCTCCCACTCCTTCCCATGCGGGGAACCCCAGTCGCCCGACCGGAGGCCGCAGTAGAGAAACCTCCCCTTGGTCAAGGGATACGCGGGTCGACCAAGGAACCCGGCGCACGTAGTTCGCGGATTCCGGGCCTCACTGGGAATCCGGAGATTGCGCCGAGAGCGTGACCGCAAGGTTTGTATCGCGAGCCCGGCTTCCTTCAGAGGAACTCGGGGCCCCCTTGGCGAGCGGGACCGGCGCCGTCGATCCACCCCCCTCCCCGTTCCCTCGCGGAACGCCGGAGTGGATCTCGACGGCCGTTCAGTGGCGGAACTATCGCCGTACGGTCGTCGGCCTGGGAATCCTCGCGGTCGGGTCGGCGCTCTTCTGGGTCCCGTTCCTGGGCGCGGCCGCAACGGTGGCGCTCGTCACGGGTGTCGTCCTGCTGCTTCTCGGTCGCATGGAGTTCGGTCCCGCACATCGCCGGTGCGTCGAATCCGGGGGCCTGCTCCTCCTAGGCGCCGTCGCGGCGAACCTCGTCGTGCTCGTGCTCTACCTCGCGACTTTTCTTCCTCTCTTCGCCGTCCCGACCGAAACCGCCCTCACCGCGAACTTTAGCCAGATCCTGGTCGGAGGGATCGTCACGGGTGCCCTCTTCGCCGCGGGGTGCGTCGCGCTGCCGTTCGCGCTGGCCGACCGGCTCGGGCGCGGACTGCTCGTCATCGGGCTCGCCCTCCAAGTGGTGGTCTCCGTCGTCACGTTCTCCGACCTCGCGCCGGTCCTGCCCTCTCTCGCCGTGTCGACCTTCAACGGATCCTCCGGCTCCCTCGGCCTCGGGAGCCCGGCCGCCATCGACTTTCTAGGGTATCAGCTCCTGGGACTGATCCCCTCCGCGTTCTTCGGGGTCGCCTACTACCGCGTCTGGCGACGGATCGACCAAGGGGAGCTCCCGCCTCCGCTCGGAGCCGCGCGACCGATCGTCTCGACTCGTTCCGCGTGACCGCCTACCACCGGCCGGCTCGCGCGCCGTCCGGCCGGATTCAGCGCGGGTCGATCGGTCGGCGGGGGCTCCCCGCCGCCCCCGTTCGCTACGGTAGACCGACCCGAGTGTGAGGCCAACCAGCCCCTTTCCGCTACGTTCCGCGTAATCCTGACCTGCGCGCTCGCCCGCTTCCGCCGATCTTCCGTGAGGTCGGTGGCAACCTACCGCCTCGGAACCCCGGTGCGTCCGGCCCGTTTGAGGGAGGCTCGAGGAGGAGCCGGCCGGGCGGTCGATGGCGCGGGCCGTTCGCCGATCGACTAAGAGGACTCGGACCGCGGGCGCTGCGGTCCGTGCGTTCGAGCGGGCCATGCGCCAAAGGTTTCGGAGTTCGCACCAAAACGCAGGTGTACTCCCTCCTCGCCAGAAGGGGCGATGGGGGAAGGGGGACCCACCGACGGCGGTCCCGCACGACTCCGCCTCACGAACCTCTCCGCAGGGATCTCGGTGGCGGCTTCGCGGGCCACGCGCTCTTCGACCGCACGACGACTCGCGGTCGTCGCGCTCGCCGGGCTCCTCACCCTCTCGGTCTACGGCACGTGGATGCCCGCGGGCGTGCGTTGCTCCCTCCCGGGCGCCGTGGCCTGCGCGGGCGGGATCCTCGGCCCCGCGGTCGCTCCGGCGGGATCGGGCGAGCAGTGGTTTGACGTCACGATGTACGACTGGGGCTTCTGGATCGTCGACTCGACGACCGGTCAGAATGAGTCGCAGGCCTGGAACGTCTTCGAGGGCTGGACGGTCCACATCAACGCGACCAGCCTCCCGCCCGACGCCGCGGTCGGCGGGACGGCGTACCACGGGCTGGGCGTCGAGATCAACGCCACGGGCCAGCAATTGCTCTCGCTCGCCGCGCCCGTCGGTCGCTGGGTAACGGCGACGTTCGCCGCTCCTACGACCCCGTACTTTCACCAGCACATCTGGTGCACGATCCAGTGCGGCCCGGGCCACGGTTCGCAACAGGCGTACATCCTGAACGTCATCCCGGGGGTCGTCTATCCGGTCGCCACCGCCTCGGCGAACACGACC
>JAJZGO010000054.1 GCA_021798415.1 Thermoplasmata archaeon
GCCGCCGGGGATCATCGTCGTTCCTCTACCGTGAGCACTCACTCGGGTTCTTCGTCCGCGTCCCGGTCGGTCGCGACGCGGATCTTGCGCTCGAGGTCGGGGTCGCTCGCGGTCGTTCCCTCTTCGGAGCGGCCGGGCGAGCGGGCGCGTTGGGGTCGGCGGACCTCGCGGACGCGCCGCGTCTGGCCGGCGAGCTCCTCGAGGAGCGTCGCGACCCCCGCGAGGAGGTTCCACCCGGTGTGCGACGCGTAGAAGATCCCGCGGTCGGTGTGCAGGCGCGCCTCGACCGTCAGGTCGTTCGTCCGGTGCGTCGCGTGCGGCGCGAAGTGGAGGGTGAGCAACGTCGGCTGGAGGTATCGGGCGACCCGCTTGAGCCCCCGCGCGACGACATCGTCGATCTCGGCGAGCAGCGCCGGGTCGCCCGAGCCGCGCAGGCCGGTGATCTCGACGTAGACGTCCTCGACGCCTCCGTGCGCCGCCTTCGGACGGGTCCGTCCGACCACGAGGCCGAGCAGGTCGGACTGTCCGAGGACCCGCGTCGGGCGGCCGTTCTCGACGACGAAGAGGCTCGACACCTTCTCCGCGGTCATCCGGCGCGCGGCCTCGACGGCCGGCATCCCCGCCGGAACGGTGATCGGCGGGGCGCGCATGATCGACCCCACCTTGACCTCGAGCGCCGACCGCTGGGCCCGCGCGTCCCGCTTGCCGCCGACGAGCGGCTTCCAGAGGACCTCCCCGAGGTCCGCGATCCCGACGGCCCCGACCAGGCGGCCCTTGCGGTCGACGACCGGGAGCGGGTGCTCCTCGAGGAGACGCACCTGCGCGATCAGACGCCGGACGAGTTCGTCCTCGCGGATCACGGCGTTCGCCGGGCCGGCGATCGCCTCGACCGTGGGGACCGACGGGCCGACCAGCTGGACGAGGTCGGGCATCGCCCGCACGAGGTCGCTCCGGCTCACGATCCCGAGGAGCTCGCCGCGGCCCCCGACGACCGGCGCGCCGCGCAGGCCGGTCG
Source organism: Thermoplasmata archaeon (assembly GCA_021798415.1). Taxonomy (GTDB): domain Archaea; phylum Thermoplasmatota; class Thermoplasmata; order Lutacidiplasmatales; family UBA184; genus Lutacidiplasma. Next base: position 1,016 of record JAJZGO010000054.1, read on the forward strand.
CGAGCAACTGTTCGGCGAGTTCGGGGAACGGCGTGCCCGCGGTGAAGAACGGCGGCAGGATCAGGAGGTGCTCGACCTTGGTCGCGAGCGAACGGCTCGCCCGGCGGGCGATCGACTCGAACGTGATCATCCCGATGAGCCGGGACTTGCGCAGGACGGGAATCTCGTGGAACCCGCGCGAGCGCATCAACCCGAGAGCCTGCGAGATCGGCGCCTCGGGGGGGAGCGTCACGGGGCGCTGGGTCATGAGGTCGCCCGCGGTGGGCCAAGCACTCGGCATGGGGCGGGCACCCGAGCGGGAGGTCTTATCGACTGCGGGTCGCGCGGGACGACCTCAGGGGAGCCCGCGGGCCATCTGGTAGCCGTTCTCCCCGTCGGAGTAGTACGCCCGCAACAGGTCCACGACGCCGAAGCGGTAGCGGGTGTAGAACCGGATCGCGGTGGCGTTCGAGACCCGGACCTCGAGGGTCACCCGCCGGAACCGGCGATCGCGGCACCGATCGAGGAACGTCGACATGAGGAGGGCGCCGATCCCTTCCGTCCGGTGGTGCCGCTCGACCGCGAACATGAGGATCCGCGCTTCCCCGTCGACCTGGCTGACGCCGAGCAGGAAGGCGACCGGGACGTCGTGCGGGTCGGCGGCGACGAGGAACCCGTCGGGCCAGTCGACGCTCAGCGAAAGGTAGAGGGAAGGGTCGTAGTGCTCCTGCAGGGCTTCCGCGACGATCCCGGCGACGAACGGGACGTCGGACGGCCGGAACCCCCGCAAGGACACCGGGGAACGAACGTCGGGAGGAGCCGAGGCGGTCGGGCGAGGGGCCGTGTCAGCGATACATCTCACCCGGCCCTTCGGGTTCGGACGCTCGCATGTTCGACATCGACTCCCGGGTCTGCTGGAGCGTCCGGCGGACCTCGAACTCGATCTCGCGGGCTTTGTCGCGCAGCGGCTTCGTGTCGAGCACGAGGAGCGGAACGAGCGGGTTGATCGTCTCGATCACCTTCGCCGCCGCGCGCGCGTCCGGGTAGTCCTTGTGCGCCTGCGCCACCAGACAGAGGACCGGCAACGACCGGCCGATCGCGCCCAGAAGGAGGCCGCCCGCGAGGCCGGTGACGACCCCGTTCGCGGCGTCGAACCGGTACTTCTCGAGCAGCGACGCCGCGGCGCGGTTCGCCATCGCGACCACGCGCGCGTCGCCCCGGGTCTCGCTCTCGATCGGCTGTCCTTCGACCGCGACGACCAGCTGGACCCCCTTCGCCTGCGCCCAGTCGAGGAGGGCCCGGCCGATAGAGTTCAGGAGGTGGACGGGGGGCTGGATGTCCGCCATCACGACCAAGAGCTGGTCGCAGGAACGGTCGACACCGCAGACGAGCTTGCTCGCGTAGAACCGGACCGGGGCGCTCACGACGCCCTCCTCCATGATGACGGTCGGGGGGAACTCCTCGCTGATCATGTAGGCGATCTGGCTCATGTCGAGCGAGTGGACGAGGTAGGACGCCGCGACCGACCCGACGAGCCCGTGCGTCGGGAACCCGACCACCATCATCGCTCCCTCGAGCGGCTCGTCGCGGGTGTCGACGATCCGAACCTCTCCGGGCTCCATGGCTCCCCTCCCCGTGCGGGAGGGTTCAGTTCGGGGGGATTTATTCCCCTTTGTACCGGCGGGAGCCCGCGGCCCGGAGGTCGGTCCCGCTTCGGGACCCGCGGGGGGCGGCCCGAGACGGCGTACGTAAGCAACGATTAAGACGCGCCGGGCCTTTCTCTCGGCGATACCGGTCGCACCACTTGGCGCCGAACGACCAGAGAGGGAACGTCCGATGAAGCGCCAGATGGTGGACATGCTCGCGGAGCTCATCAAGATCCCGAGCGACCCGTTCTCCGACAAGCAAGAGGTGCTCGACTACGTCCAGTCGTTCACCGACCAGATCCACATGCGCAACACGCTCTTCGGCGACTCGCAGTCGCCGGCGCTGCTCGCCGAGTTCGGGCAGGGCGGGGTCGTGCTGTCGGGCCATCTCGACACCCCGCCGGTCGGCGACTACTGGAGCTTCTCGCAGAGCCAGCTCGCTTCCGGGCGGATGTACGGGCGCGGGGCGGCCGACATGAAAGGCACCGCGATCGCGATGCTCGAGGCCGCGCAGGACCTGGTCGCGCGGAAGATCCCGGTCGTGCTCGCCTTCACGACCGACGAGGAGACGTCGATGCAGGGCGCGATCGCGCTCTCGAAGACGCTGCCGCTGCGGCGGGCCAAGGCGATCGTCGTCGGCGAGCCGACCGGTCTCCGGGTCGCGTACGCCGAGAAGGGCGTGCTCGACCTCGCGATCGAGACCCGGGGGAAGGCCGCGCACGGCGCGATGCCGCACCTCGGCGAGAACGCGATCGGGAAGATGATGCGGATCCTCCGCGGCCTCGAGTCGTTCAAGGGGCGGATCGCTCACCCCGAGCTCGGGAGCGTCACGCTCAACATCGGGACGTTCAACGGAGGCACCCGGATCAACGTCGTCCCGAGCCGGGCGACCGCCGAGGTCGACATCCGCTTCCCGCCGCCGTACGCCTCCGAGCAGCTCTACCACGAGATCGAGGAGCACCTGCGCCGGATCAAGACCCCGTTCACCCTCCGGCGGATCCTCACGATGCCGGCCGTGCAGATCGACCCGAACTCCGAGCACGTGAAGCTCCTGCGAGAGGTCGCCCAGGCCGAAACGACCGTGCTCGTCCACGCCTCCGAGGCGGTCCACTACACCCAGGTGAACCCGCGCGTCGTGATCTTCGGCGCCGGCGAAGAGGAGCTGTCGCACCAGGCGAACGAGTACGTGAAGATCGAGTCGGTCGCCCGAGCGACGGAAGTCTACAAGAAGTACGCTCAGCGCCTCGCCGTCGGCCGCCCCTCGGGGTGACGGACCGTCCCGGCCGTCGGCGGGCGACTCCCGGCCCCCTCCCCGCGCCATCAAGTAAGCGAAAGGGTACATCGGCGCCGTGAAGGTCGCCCAGCTCACCACCCGCTATCCGCCCGGACCGGGCGGAGTCGAGCGCCACGTGGCCGAGCTCGCGCCGCGGCTCGCGGCGCTCGGGCACCGCGTGGACGTCTACACGAGCGACCTCTACCGCGAATTCCCGATGGAGCGGCTTTCCCCGACCGTACCGCGCGAGGAGACGACGCCGTTCGGCGGCGTCCACCGCCTGAAGGTCTGGTCGCTGCCGGGCGAGCTCCATTACCCGTTCTTCCGCGGCCTCGGGGCGGCCCTCGCCCGGGACCGTCCGGATGTCGTCCACGCGCACACCTACGGCACCCACCAGGTCGCGGTCGCCCGACGTCTTCACCGCCGCCATCGGACCCCCTTCGTCCTCACCGCGCACTTCCACCCGATCTGGTCGATCGAGGGGGGGTGGCTCCGCCACCGGCTGCGCGGATTCTACGACCACCAGGTCGCCGGCCGCGTCGTCCGCGAGGCCGCGGCGGTCGTCGTGCAGACCCGCGAGGAGGAGCGGCTCGTACGGTCGCTCGGGCTTCCGCTCCCCCCGGTGGTCGTCGTGCCGCCCGGCTACGCGCCCCCCTCGAGCGTGGCCCCTCCGGTGTCGTTCGCCCGGCATTTCGGCGTCGACGGGCCGTTCGTGCTGTTCGTCGGCCGGCTCGCCTCGAACAAGGGTCTCCTGGACCTCGCCGACGCGTTCGCGTCGCTCGCCCGGGACGACGCGGGAGCGACCCTCGTCATCGTCGGTGCGGACGGCGGGCAGCGCGCCCCTCTCGAGGCACGGGCGCGCTCGCTCGGGATCGAGGGCCGGGTGCGGCTCCTCGGTCACGTCGACGATCCCGCGCTGGTCTCGGCGGGCTTCCGCGAGGCCCGCCTCGTTGTGCTGCCGAGCGAGTACGAGGCGTTCGGGCTCGTGCTGCTCGAGTCGCTCGCGCAGGGCACGCCGGTCGTCGCCTCCCGGGTCGGCGGGATCCCCGAGGTCGTGGAGGACGGACGGTCCGGCCTCCTCGTGCCGCCCCGCTCGCCCGCCGAGCTCGGCCGAGCGATCGCCCGCCTCTGGGGGGACCCGGATCTCGCCCGTCGGCTCGGGACGTACGGGCGGGAGGAGGTCGTCCCGCGCTACTCCTGGGACGCCCTCGCCCGGCGGCTCGACGCTCTCTACTCCGAGGTCACGTCCCGGTGAAGATCGTCCACGTCGCGCTGCGGTTCGATGCGCCGGGGGGCGTCGAGACGACCGTCCACGAGGTGACCCGCCGCCTGCGCGCTGCCGGCGAGGACGTCGAGGTCTACGCGAGCGACCTCTACGACGAGCCCCGGTGGGAGCGGCGGACGAACTACGCGGCCGAGGTCGACGGGGTTCCGGTGAAGAGGTTCGCGGTCGAGAAGCGACTCGTCCCCGGCCTCACGATGCCGCTCATGGTCGGCCTCGTCGATGCGCTCGCCGAGAGCGGGGCCGACGTCATCCACGCCCATTCGCACCGCTACGGCCACGTCCTCGAGGCGGCGGCGGTGGCCGCCCGCCGGGGGATCCCGCTCGTCGTCTCGCCCCACTACCACCCGGCCGACCGTCGGGAACCTCCCGTCAAGCGCGCCCTCCTGAGGCTCCAGGACGTCGGATTCGGCATGACGGCGTACCGCGTCGCACGGGCGATCGTCGCCCAGACCGAGCTCGAAGGTCGGCTCCTTCGCGAGTTCGCGCCCTCCGATCGGCTGCGCGTGATCCCGCCCGGGATCGACCTCGCGGCGTGGGACGCGCCCGCACTCGACCGCACGGACGGGCTCGGCCTCCCGGACGACTACTACCTGTTCGTCGGACGAATCGCCTCCAACAAGGGCCTTCCGAACCTCATCGACGCCCTGGCCCGGCTCCCTCGCGAAGCCCGCCGGCCCCTCCTCCTCATGGGCCGGGACTGGGGCGAGGGGAGCGCCCTCGCCGCGCGGGCGAACGCCCGGGGCGTCGGAGAGCTCGTCCGGTTCCTGGGCCACGTCGACTCCCCCCACCAGTACCGGGGGGTCGTCCGGCGCGCCACCGCCCTCGTGCTCCCGTCCGAGTGGGAAGCGTTCGGGCTCGTACTCCTCGAGGCGATGGCCGCCGGCGTTCCGGTGGTCGCGACGGCGGTCGGAGGGGTTCCCGACGTGCTCGACCAGGGTCGTGCGGGGCGCCTCGTGCCGTACGGCGACGTCGACGCCCTCGCGGCCGCGCTCGCGGAGACGGTCGGAGACCTCGAGGCGACCCGCCGGAGGGTCTCGGCGGCCACGGCGCGGGCGCGCGAGTACGACTGGTCGGTCAGCGTCGCGCGCCACCGCGCGCTCTATCGCGAGCTGGCCCGGCGCTGAGCCGGGGGGCGCTCGAGCCGGACCAGCTCGGCGCCGACGTGCTCGAGGTTCGGTCGCGGGCCGCCCGGGGCGATCCGGGCCGCGACGCGGAAGATCCGTCCGATGAGGCCCACGATCATCGGCGGGCCCCCGACTGCTCGGCGGCGTACTCCCCGAGGATCGAGAGCCCCCGATGGAGGTCGGCCCGGGACGCGGCGAACGAGAGCCGAAGGTGCGACGCCCCGAGCGGGCCGAACGCGTCGCCGGGCGTCGTGATGACGCCCCGCGCCAGGAGCTCCCCCGCGGTCTCGGCGCTCGACTTCTGCCAGGCGAACCTCGGGAAGGCGTAGAACGCGCCCGCCGGAGGAACGACGGTGACCCCGGGAGCCGACCGGAGCCGCCGGAGGACGAGGGTCCGACGCGCCCGGAACTCCCGGACCATCTCGCGCATCGCACCGTCGGACTCCGCGAGCCCGGCGAGGACCGCGAGCTGCACCGGGGTCGACGGGCACGCCATGAGGTGGTAGTGGACCTTGTTGATCTCGGGAACGAGCGCGCGCGGCGCCACGAGGAAGCCGATCCGCCAGCCGGTCATCGCGAGCGTCTTCGAGAACGAGTTCACGATGATCGCGCGGTCGCTCCGTCCCCAGAACGAGGTCGCCGGCCCGTCGTAGACGATCTCCTCGTAGACCTCGTCGGAGACGACCGTGAGGTCGTGCCGGTCGGCGAAATCGACCAGGCGGTCGACGGTCGCCCGGGGGAAGACCGTTCCCGTGGGGTTCGACGGGCTGTTGACGACGATCGCCCGGGTGCGCGAGGTGACCCGGCGCTCGAGCTCGTCGAGGTCCGGCAGGTAGCGGCGGCGCTCGGTGAGCGAGTAGGGGACCGGGGTCGCTCCCGCGAGGCGGGCGTGCGGAGCGTAGAGAACGAAGCCCGGGTTCGGGACCAGCACCTCGTCGCCCGTGTCGTAGAGAGTGAGCGCGACGGCGGCCAGACCCTCCGAGCCGCTCCCGGTGACGATCACGTTCTCGCGGCCGGTCGCGGGCGCTCGGTCCCGGTACCGCTCGGCGATCTTCTCCCGGAGCTCGGGGAGGCCCGCGGACGGCCCGTAGTGGTTCCTCCCGTCCCGCACCGCGCGGCAGAGGGCCTCGATCGCCGCCGGTGGGGGGTCGAAGTCGGGCTCGCCGAGGCCCAGGTTGACCGCGTCCGGCGGGGCCCCTTCGAACATCCGTCGGATGCCCGATATCTCGATCTGCCGCGCCCGCTCGGCGACCATTTCGCGCTCGACCGGGACGTGCCTCTTTACCGTTGTGCTGTGCGACGCTACGTCACGAGGATCCGGCCCTGAGGACCGCCGGGGACAAGGGCCTTGTATCCGTCGCGCTCCCCGGAGTGGGGACACGGCGATGACCGTTCGCATCGTGATCGGAGCCCAGTTCGGCGACGAGGCGAAAGGCAAGATCACCGACTACCTCGCCGCCGACGCGCGGTACGTCGTGCGCACCGGCGGAGGGCCGAACGCCGGCCACTCGATCCACCTGCCCGAGGGCGTGGTCGTCCTCCACCAGCTCGCCTGCGGAGTCCTCCGTCACGGGACGGTCGGCGTGAGCGGCCCGGGGATGGTCGTCCAGCCGTTCAAGTTCGAGGAGGAGATGCAGGACCTCGAACGGCGGGGGCTGCTCCGCGGCGAGGTCGTCCTCTCGGACCGGGCGCACGTCCTCCTGCCGGTCCACGAGGTCGAGGACGGCTGGGAGGACGACCTACGCGCGAAGACGAACCCGGCGGCAGCGATCGGCACGACCCGTCGGGGCATCGGGCCGGCGTACGCCGACCGCGCCGGCCGCTGGGGTCTCCGGGCCGGCGATCTCACTCGGCCGGCGATCCTCAAGGAGCGCCTCGAACTGCTCTACGCGACCAAAGCGCATATCCCCGGCCTCCCGCCTCTCCCGGAGCTCCTTTCCCGGCTCAGCGAAGTGGCCGGTCGGCTCGCCCCGCTCATCCGACCCACCGAGTCGATGCTCTGGGACGCCGTCGACCGTGGCGAGAACATCCTCCTCGAAGGAGCGCAGAGCGCCCTCCTCGACGTCGACTTCGGCACCTACCCGTACGTCACGAGCTCGCACCCGACGAGCGCCGGCGCTCTCGTCGGGAGCGGCATCCCGCCGACCGCGGTCGACGAGGTGATCGGGGTCACGAAGGCGTACACCACGCGCGTCGGGGGCGGGCCGTTCCCGACCGAGGAGACCGGTGAGATGGGCGAGTTCCTCCGACGGACCGGCGGGGAGCGCGGGGCCACGACCGGCCGCGACCGCCGTTGCGGCTGGCTCGACCTCGTCCACCTGCGCTACGCGGCCCGGTTGAACGGGCTCTCTAGCTTCGCCGTCACGAAGGTCGACGTCCTCGGCGGCCTCGACGAAGTCCCGGTCGGCGTCCAATACGTCCTCCCGGACGGTTCGACCGCCCGCGACGTCCTCCCGTCCCAGTCGGACGACCTCGCCCACGCCCAACCCGTCTACGAACGCCTGCCCGGCTGGCCCGAGTTCCACGAACGCCTCAAGGAGCGGATCCGTCGCGAGGGAGCGCGGGCGCTCCCGGCGACGCTGCGGCGGTTCCTCGATCGGATCACGGAGGAGACCGGCGTGCCGATCGAGTACGTGGGCTACGGCCCGTCGCGCGACGACACCGTCCGGCTCGAGCCGAACCCCCCGCCGCGCCGCCCGCCCCGTCTCGCCGCCTGGACCGGCTAGGGCGCCTGTGGCGTTCGACCCCTTCCTGTACGTCGCGTTCGTCGTCGGGGTCGTCGCCGGCCGGGTCGTCGGTCGCCGGGTCCGCTGGGTGCCGCCCGCCACGCTCGCCACGGTCGTGCTCCTGGTCGGACTTCTCGGAGCCTCCCTCGACGCCGTGCCGATCGGCGCGCTGCTCGCGACCGTACCGGTCGCCCTCGGCTTCGCGGCGCTCGTGCTCGGGCTCACCGCCGGGATCTACGTCCTCCTCGCCCGAACCCCGACCGCCGAGACGGAGCCGGCGGCCGCTACGGCGACCGACGAACGGCTTCCCCTGAGCGCCGTGCTCCTCGGCGCCCTCGTGGTCGGCTTCGCGGTCGGCCGCGTCGCCCCGTTCCCGGCGTCGACCGCGCTCACCTACTGCCTGTATGCCCTCCTGGCGCTCGTCGGCTTCGAC
>JAJZGO010000055.1 GCA_021798415.1 Thermoplasmata archaeon
AAGACCTCCCGGGGCGCCCGGAGGGGATGCTCGGAGTAGACCGCCGCCTCGGGGAGCTCGCCAAAGAGCCGCTCGGCGAGCGCGGGCGAACGGGTGAACACCGACGCGACGTGCTCCTCGGCGTCCACGAGGAGGACCGCGGCGATGCCTCCGGGCGAGCGGACGGCCCGGACTCGCCCTCCCGAGTCGAGCGCCTCGCGGGCGAACTTCGGCAGGAACGGGTCGAACCGGTCCGAGAGGCCGAACGAGCCGAGGCGCGGGAACTCCTCCCGGGCGAGAGGTTCGGTCTCGACCGACCGATCGGGCGGAGACCGGGACTCCATCGGTGCGACGAGGGCTAGCGTCGGGAAGATAAGGACCCGACGCGCCCGCCCGCGCGGAGGAAAGGGCCGGGGCCGGACGCCGCGCTCCCCCCGCGACGCGCGTTCGTCCGCGGAGGGGGCGGGTTCACGCGGACGGAGGGACGGCCTTCGGGTGGAGCGCGTGGCCGAGGGCGGCGAAGCCGGTCAGCGCGCACTTGATGCGTACCGGCGAGAGGGGAATGCCGAGGAGCGCGATCACCTCGTCGCGCGTGAGATGGCCGGCCTCGTCGAGCGTGAGGCCCTTGACCTTCTCGGTCAGCATCGACGTGCTGGCCATGCTGATCGCGCAGCCGTCGCCCTGGAAGCGGACCTCGTCGATCCGCTGCGTCGAGGGGTCCACCTTCAGCCGGAGCGTGATGTGGTCCCCGCACAGAGGGTTCGACTCTTCTCCGACCCGGTCGGCGCCGTCGAGGGGACCGAAGTTCCTCGGGGTGCGGTAGTGCTGGAGGATGACCTCCTGGTACATGTCGTACATCGGTAGAGCCCTGCCCGGAAACCGGCCAGCTTCCGGCTCCTCCGAGCGTCGCGGACGTACTAAACGCCTTCCGCGAGATCCTCGCCCGGGGTCGCCGGGCGGAGGGTCCGGGGCCGACGCGGCCGTCGGGCCCGCGGCCCGCCCGTCGCCCCGGCCGCTGGCCGCTTTCGGGCGCGTCCGGTCGCGCACGTTATAAACACACCCGAGTGTGTAAATCCGATGGCCTCGGCGGTCTCCCGCCCCCAGGAATGGCTGACGCAAGACGAGGTCGTCGGCCTCTCGAGGACGCTCGGCGACCCCGCGTCGTTCGAGAGCGCCCGCCTCGAGTCGTTCCACCGGTTCCGCGAGCTCCCGCTCGAACCGAACCCGCTCTACCGCGGGTACGGCTACTTCTCGAACGTCGACCTCTCGGACCTCGCGCCGTCGGCGAAGGGGAATCCGGTCGAACTTCCGCCCCCGCTCCCCGGGGCCGTGCGGATCGTCCACGACGTCTCGGGGACGCGTGTCGACGTGCCGAAGGAGCTCGCCGAAGCCGGGCTCACGGCTCGGTCCCTGCGCGACCTCTGGTCGGGCGGCGAGGAGGCCGTCTCCCGGTTCCTCCGGGGGACGGAGGCCCCCACCGACCGTCTCTCCGCCCTCGCGACGACGCTCCTGAACCGTGGGTACCGGCTCGAGGTCCCCGACCGCTTCCCGGTCCCGGTGAGGGTCCAGGAGCTCGGCCTATTGTCGAGGCCGCACGAGGCGCTCTCGGTCCGCCGGTCGATCCGGGCGGGCGCGGGAAGCCAGGTGCTCTTCACCGAGGAGGTCTTCAGCACCCCGGCGGCCGCGGACGGGCAGCGGCTCTACGCGTCGGGCACCGACATCGACCTCGGGGCCGACGCGAAGGTCGTCTACCTCACGGTCCACGCGCCGGACCTGAAGGCGATCTCGGTCTACCGCCGCCACGCGACCACCGGCGCGAACTCGCGCCTCGCCTGGCTCTGGAACGGTCTCGGGGGGTACCGCACGAAGGTCCGGAACCTGACCGAGCTCACGGGGAACGGCTCGGCCGTCGACGACTTCCAGACGTTCTACGGGGCGAAGAACCAATCGTACGACAGCTCGGTCGACGTGACGCACATCGCGACCGACACCCACGGCCAGTCGATCACGCGAGGGGTCTTCACCGACGAGGCCCGGGGGATGAGCCGCGGCCTCGTCCGCATCGAGCCGTTGGCGCGCAAGACGATCGCGTTCGTCTCCGAGCACGCGATGCTGCTCTCGCGCGGCGCCCGCTCCGACACGATCCCGATCCTCGAGATCCTCTGCCGCGACGTGAAGGCGACCCACTCGACGTCGGTCGCACCGGTCGATCCCGAGAAGGTCTTCTACCTCGAGTCGCGCGGGATGGCGAGGGACGACGCGATCCGGATGATCGGCGAGGGGTTCCTCTCCTACGTGCTCGACCGAGCCCCGATCTCGGGACTGCGCGAGCTCCTCTACCCGACGCTCGCGGCGCGCTGGGAAGGTAAGGAGGTCGTCTGGAAGGCGGTCCACCCGAACCTCCCCGAGCTCACGGTCTCGGGAACCGAAGCCGCCCCCGAGTGGCGGTTCGATTCGAAGCTGCGCTAGCGCGCGAGGCCTCCGGTCCCGTGCCGCTCGTCCTCGACCCCGAGCGGCACTCCCGCCCCTCGCTCGAGGCGCTCGTGCGGTCGCTCCGCTCGGACCTCGAGGAGCTGCGCGGCCCGGTGGGCCACCCACGGGGGGCGGTCCTCGACCCCGCGAGCCTAGAGACCGCGCGGGGCCTCCTCGAAGCGGCCCTCGCGACGCTCGCCCGTCCGGGCGCCCGGAACCGCCGGCGCCTCGCCGACGAGGCGAACCTCGCGTACGCGACGCTCCTCGCCGTCATCGACCTCGTGAAGTCGCACACGGACGTGCCCCGAGTGCCGGCACGCCGGTAGGTGTCACCCCCGGCTCGGTCCCGGCCGCACGAGCCCGGCCGATGCCCGCGACCGAGGCCGGAGGCGCGCCGCCTCCGATCGGACGCCGCGCCGCCTAAGCGATCCCGTCCGAGGGGGCGTCGGTACCGGACGGAGCCTCGGGTCCCCCGCGGTAGAACCCCTTGATCTCGGCGACGCGCGCCCACGAGGGGAACCGTCGCTCGAGGAGGGCATCGAGCGAGTAGGGCGCCCGACCGAACGAGGCGTCGAGGATCATGAGGCCGATGAAGACCCCGGCGTAGACGATCCCCGTGCCGATATCGGTCGACCCCGGACCGTACGGCCCGCCGAACCCTTCGGGGACCGCCCAGATGAAGAAGCTGAGGAGGGCGCCCCCGGTGTACGCGAGCTTGCGGACGAATCCGAAGACGAGGGCGAGGCCGAGGAGGAGCTCGAGCGAGCCCGTGAAGTAGACCCAGAACGCCGGGTCGGCGTTCACCTGGTTCGCCCAGAAGGCGAACCACGGACCGAGCCAGGCCGGCTGCCCGGCCCCCGAGACGCTGCCCGCGAACGTGTCCACGAAGCCGGGCGCGAACTTGAGGGCGCCGTCGATCAGCCAGATGATGCCGAACCCGACGCGGAAGGCGTCGCGCAGGCTCTTCGCGTTCCGGACGAACCAACCGTCCAGGCGCTCCTGGGCGGCGCCGACCGTTCCCGCCGTCCGCATGGAGAGGGTATCGGCGAGGTCCGACCCTGGCGCCGCCCGTTCCCGATCCGCGTCGCGCGAGCTTCGGTCGGGAGCCTACCCGACGGCCCCCGCCATCTCGAGCTGGATGAGCCGGTTGAGCTCGAGGGCGTAGTCGACGGGCAGCTCCTTCGCGAACTCCGCGAGGAAGCCCATGAGGATCAGGTGGATCGCGTCCGACTCGTTGAGGCCGCGGCTCATCAGGTAGAAGATCTGCTCCTCGCCGATCTTTCCGACGACCGCCTCGTGCGTGATCGTCGCGTCCTCCTCGTGGATCTCGTTGTACGGGTACGTGTCCGAGCGTCCCCGCTCGTCGGGGAGCAGCGCGTCGCAACGGACCGCCGCCTTCACGCCGGTCGCGCCGGGCGCCACGTGGAGGAGGCCGCGGTAGCTCGTCTGGCCGCCGCGGATCGCGATCGACTTCGCGATGATCTTGCTCGAGGTGTCCGGCGCCGAATGGACCGCCTTCGCCCCGGAGTCGATGATCTGGCCCTCGCTCGCGAACGCGACGGAAAGGATGTCGGCTCGGGCGCCGCGCCCCTTCAGGTAGACCGAGGGGTACTTCATCGTCACCTTGGACCCCATGTTCCCGTCGACCCATTCGACCAGCGCGCCTTCCTGGGCGACCGCGCGCTTGGTGACGAGGTTGTAGACGTTCTTCGACCAGTTCTGGACCGTCGTGTACCGGACCTTGGCGAACGGTTCCGCGACGACTTCGACGACCGCCGCGTGCAGCGAGTCGGTCGAGTAGATCGGGGCCGTGCACCCCTCGACGTAGTGGACCTTCGCGCCCTTGTCGGCGATGATCAGCGTCCGCTCGAACTGCCCGACGTTCTTCGCGTTGATGCGGAAGTAGGCCTGGAGCGGGATCCCGGCGTCGACGCCGGGTGGGACGTACACGAAGCTGCCGCCCGACCAGACCGCGCTGTTCAGGGCCGAGAACTTGTTGTCGTTGTACGGGACGATCCTCCCGAAGTACTTGCGCACGATCTCGGGGTGCTCCTTCACCGCCGTGTCGGTGTCGCAGAAGATCACGCCCTTCGCGGAGAGGTCCTCCCGGATCTTGTGGTAGACGGTGCCGCTGTCGTACTGGGCCCCGACGCCGCCGAAGTACTCGCGCTCGGCCTTCGGGATGCCGAGCTTCTCGAACGTGTTCTTGATGTCGTCGGGGAGGTCCTCCCACTTGCGCTTCGTCTGCCCTTCGAGGAGCGGGTTCGCGTAGTACGTGTAGGAGTCGAAGTCGATGTCGGAGAGGTTCGGCCCCCAGTCGGGCATCGGGCGCTCGACGAAGTGCTCGTACGCCCGAAGCCGGTACTCGAGCATCCAGGCCGGCTCGTCCTTGAAATGGGAGATCTGCTCGACGGCGTGCCGGGAGAGCCCTTTCGCGATCCGGAGACGGTAGGTCTCGGGGTCCTTGAAATCGTAGCGAGTGTAATCGAGGGGAGTGATCTCTCCGGATGGTGCCATGAGCTCCTCGGGAATTCCATCACCCCGGCGTATTTAAATGAGAGGTCGCCCCGGGGGCGACAGCCTTGCCGGTCGCGGCGGGCTCGCCCCCGGGCGGGGGGCTGTCAGAAGCTTCGCTACAAACGGTTCGGGACGGCGGTGAGCGGCGACGCTCACTTCGCTCGGGCCGGCAGGGGGTCGGGCGCGCCGAAGAGGCGGTCGACATCGACCAGCGCATCCACGAAGAGGTCGATCTCGGACTCGGTGTTGTAGATGTACGGGCTCGCGCGCGTGAGCGCGGGGACCCCCAAGCGGTCCATGAGCGGCTGGGCACAGTGGTGGCCCGCCCGGACGCAGACGCCTTTCGCGTCGAGGAGGCTCGCGATGTCGTGCGGATGGGCGCCTTTCAGCGCGAACGCGAGGACCGCTTCCCGCCGGGCCGGGTCGGAGGGACCGACGATCCGCAGGCGGCCGTCGAGCCGGTCCGTCGCGCGCGAGATCGCCCTCCGCAGAAGGCGGGATTCGTGGTCGTGGATCTCATCCCACCCGACCGCTTCCAGGTAGTCGAGCGCGGCGGAGAGCCCCACGGCGCCCCCGACGTTCGGTGTGCCGGCCTCGAACTTCGCCGGCGATTCCCGATAGTCGACCCGGTCGAGGCGGACCTCGCGGATCATCTCGCCTCCGCCCATGTACGGCGGGAGCGCTTCGAGGAGCTCCGCCCGGCCCCAGAGGACCCCGATCCCCATCGGGCCGAGGGTCTTGTGCCCGGAGAAGGCGAGGAAGTCGGCGCCGAGCGAAGCGACGTCGATCGGCCGGTGGGGGGCCGACTGGGCCGCGTCGACCACGACGAGCGCCCCGACGGCGTGCGCGCGGTCCGCGACCTCGCGCACCGGGTTCACCGTCCCGAGCACGTTCGACACGTGGGTCAGCGTCACGACCTTCGGTCGTCGCGCGAGCAGCCGGTCGAGTTCGTCGAGGCGCAACTGCCCGTCGTCGTCGACCCCCACGAACTCGAGGTCGATGCCCGCGCTCCCCCGCAGGAGGTGCCAGGGAACGATGTTCGAGTGATGCTCCATCACCGTCGATACGACGAGGTCGCCGCGGCCGAGAGTCCCCCGGCCGAGCGACGCCGCCACCAGGTTGATCGCCTCGGTCGTGCCGCGGAGAAAGACGATCTCGGACGCGCTCGATGCGTGGAGGAACCGCGCGACGTGCTCGCGCGCCGCCTCGTAGGCGTCGGTCGCCTCGACACTGAGCGCGTACACGCCCCGGTGGACGTTCGCGTTCGTTTCCGCGTAGTACCGGCTCTCCGCGGCGATCGCCGATGCGGGCTTCTGGGAGGTCGCCGCGGAGTCGAGGTAGACCAGCGGGCGACCCCCGAACGTTCGGGCGAGGATCGGAAAGTCCCTTCGGATCCGCTCGACGTCCATCGCGCCTCTTCCCCCCGGAAGGGCCCCGAAGGGTTTAGGTCGTCGCTTCGGGGAGAAGGCCGCGGATCGCGTCGTATCCCTTCGCCTCGAGCTCCTCCGCGAGCTCGCGGCCGCCGCTCTTCGCGATCCGACCGTCGACCATCACGTGGACCCGGTCGGGCTTCAGGAACTTGAGGATCCGCTGGTAGTGCGTGATCACGAGGATCCCGGCATCGGGCCGGTGCAGCTTCGCCACGGTCTCGCCCACCGAGCGCACGGCGTCGATGTCGAGTCCCGAATCGGGCTCGTCGAGGATCGTGAAGAGCGGGTGGAGCGTCGCCATCTGCAGGACCTCGACCCGCTTCTTCTCACCGCCCGAGAACCCCTCGTTGAGCGAGCGTTTGAGGAGGGAGGTGTCCATCCCGAGGTACCCGAGATGCGTCGCGAGCTCGCGGTCGAACTCCGCCGTGTCGGCGGTCTGCGCCGTGTGGCGCTGCATGTACGCGGTCCAGAGGAACTTCGAGAGGGAGAGCCCCGAAACCTCCTGCGGATACTGGAACCCGAGGAAGAGGCCGGCCCGCGAGCGCTGGTCGACGCTGAGCTTGAGCAGGTCCGCGCCGTCGAGGAGGGCGCGGCCCCGCGTCACCTTGTACTTGGGGTGACCCATCAGGGCGTAGGCGAGCGTGCTCTTGCCCGACCCGTTCGGGCCCATCAACGCCGTGAGCTCTCCGCTCGCGAGCGAGAGGTTGACCCCCTTGAGGATCTCCTTGCCCGCGACCTCGGCGTGAAGGTCCTCGACGAGGAGCGTGTGGTGCGTCGCCGGAGCGCTCATGTGTATCGTTCGAAAAGGAGCCGATACCGTTATTTAAGCATGGCGCGGTGTGTAAATTTGTACGGGTCCGCACCCGGGCCCATCCGAAGATGACCGCCGCCGCGGAGGAGCTGCTCGAAGGGACCCGAGGCCGCATCCTCGAGGAACTCGCTTCCGCCCCCCGCACCGCCCGGGACCTCTCGAAGACGCTCGGCATCCAGGAGAGCGCGGCCCGCGGACACCTCGACCGGATGCAGGAGCGGGGTCTCGTTATCCCCTCGTTCCGTAGGGAAGGCGTCGGACGCCCTCGGAAGCGATACGTGCTCACTCCGCTCGGTCAGGACCTCTTCCCGAAGCAGTACGACCGGATCCTCGACTCGGTGGTGAGCGAGCTCCTCGCTCGCGAAGGCGAAGGGTACGTGAGCGCGCTGTTCGCCGAGGCGGGCCGACGGATGGCCCGCGAGGTGGCCGAGGAGATCCCGAAGCGCGGGAGCCTCGCCGAGCGCGCGCGCGACCTCGTCGCCGCGCTGAACCGACTCGGCTTCCGCTGCTCGGCGACGGTCTCTCCGCAGGGCGACGTCCGGATCACCCGGACGAACTGCGTCTTCCGTCACAGCGCGCTCTCCCACCCCTACCTCCTCTGCGAGGTCTTCGACAAGCACCTCACCGAAACACTCCTCGGACAGGTCGGGGTCGACCTCGAGGACTCGATCGGACGGGGAGGGATGCGGTGTACGCATCTGATCCCGCTACGGTAACCGGCGGGGCATCCCTCGGTCCGAGAGAGAGGGCGGGGGCTTTCCGGATCGACGACCCGTTCGTACGGACCGTAGGGAACACCCCGCTCGTACCGCTTTCGCGACTGGCGAGCGGCGGCGGTTTCGAGCTCTATGCCAAGGCCGAGTTCCTCAACCCGACCGGCTCGGTGAAGGACCGGACGGCTCTCGGGATCGTCCGGCACGCCCTCGAGCGCGGCGACCTCGGAAGGGAGCGCACCCTCCTCGACGCATCGAGCGGCAACACGGCGGTCGCCTACGCGATGCTCGGGGCCCGCATCGGCTTTCCGGTCGAGATCGTCCTTCCCCGCAACGCCCATCCCGAACGCGTCGCCCGCATCCTCGGCTATGGGGCCAGAATCATCTACACGGATCCCCTGGAAGGGACCGACGGAGCCCAGCGCGAGGCGCGACGCCTGGCCGAGTCGGAGCCCGGACGCTACCACTACGTCGACCAGTACAACAACCCGGCCAACCCCGGGACCCACTACGCGACCACCGGCCCCGAGATCTGGCGGCAATCGGGAGGACGCGTCACCCATTTCGTCGCGGGCGTCGGGACCGGCGGCACCATCTCGGGAACGAGCCGGTACCTGAAGGAACGGTCGCCGACGCTGCGTACGGTCGGGGTCGAGCCGGCCGGGCCGCTCCACGGTCTCGAGGGGTTGAAGCACCTCGCGACCGCGCTTCGCCCGTCGACCTACGACGAGCGCCTCGTCGACGAGACCGTGCGGGTTGAGACCGAGGACGCCGAGGCGATGCGCCGCCGCCTCGCGACGGAGGAGGGACTCGCGGTCGGCGCGTCCGCCGCCGCGGCCGTGGTCGCGGCGCTCCGGGTCGGCGCGGCGACGCCGGGGGCGGTCGTCGTCACGGTCCTGCCGGACGGCGGCCACTCGGCCACTGGCGGGGGACGAACATGAGGGCGGTCCGTCTGTCGGACGAGCTCCTCCGCGCCATGCAGGATCACGCGCGAGCGACCTACCCCGACGAGTGCTGCGGTTTCCTCGTGGCCCGCGAGTCGACCGAGGCGGACCCGGGACCCCGCGAGGTCGTGGGGGTCGAGCCGGCGCCGAACGAGTTCGAAGGCGAGCGAAGACGTCGCTTCCTCCTTCGGCCCGACGAGCTCCGCAGCGCGGAGGCGCGCGCGGCCGAGCGCCACGAGGTCGTGGTCGGGTTCTACCACTCGCACCCGGACCACCCCGCTCGGCCCTCCCTGTTCGACCAGGAGCACGCCTGGCCCTGGTACACCTACCTCGTGCTCGGAGTGACCGCCCGGGGGGCCGGCGCGCCGGGCGCCTTCGAGCTCGACCCGCACTCGCGGGAGTTCCGAGAGGTTCCCCTCACGCAAGGGGGGGAGCGCGTCACCCCGAGGCCGTGCCGTCGGGGTAAGCGAAAAGGTGTCAACGACCACCCGTTGAAACGGGTGGCTTGAACTCAGGAGAGGAGTAAGGTTGCCAACCCACACCCCCGCTTCCGTCACCGTTCCCGACGGGGCCGTTGACCCGACCCCCTTCGTGGGAATCCTGGGGGCTCAC
>JAJZGO010000056.1 GCA_021798415.1 Thermoplasmata archaeon
GAAGAAAGAGGCCACTCGCGCGGAGGTCCAAACCGGCGGGGGCGACCGCTCTGGGAATGCAGCCGCTACGTATTCGAATCCACGGTGCGAACCGGTAGGGGCCGAGACCGGTGGGGCTTCTTCGGGCATCGACGAGGCGGCACAGCGGCCCAACATGTCGCGCATGCAGCCGAAGCGCGGGGCGGTCCTTGAACTTCTGAGGGTGAGTCGGAAGTCCTCAGCTCGAGCCGGAAGCCCTCCCACGACTCGCGTAGTGGAGGAGCACTTCTCCCCACTCGAGAGAGCTCGCCGACAGGAGCTTCAGGGTCCGCTGTTCCTTCAGCGTCCCCCAGTATCGAGGCCCCCGTCCGTAGACGACGGGCATCAGGACGAACCAGTAGTCGTCCGCCAGGTCGCGTCGGAGGACCTCTTGAATCAGCCGCGGACCCCCCTCGATGATGATGTTGCCCCCCTTCTCTCGAAGCAGCTTCCTCACGATGGCCGAAAGGTCGCCCTTCATGATCCGCGAGTTCTCCCAGCCGGTGTCCTTGAGCCTGCGACTGAGGCATACCTTGTCCACGCGGTCGAGAAAGCGGGAGTACTCGAACATGAACTTCGGGTCGTTCGGTTTCCGTGCCCTCTCCGAGTGGGTGTCCCGGTGACCGAGGAACGAGCGGCGTCCCATGACCACCGTGGTGACGTCCTTGTAGCGGCTCGTCCAAAAGGCTCGGAAGAACTCGTCGGCCTCGTCCGAGGTGACGTCCGAACCCGGGTACTTCGGGAATTCGCCGCGACCGTCGAGGGTCATGTAGAGGTTGGCCGTGATTTTCCGGGTCATCTCGTCCTCCCCCTACGACACGGCGCAGCCGTAGTGCTCGGAACGAAGGTCATGGCCGGTCTCGAGGACGGACTTCAGGTTCAGGACAAAGTAGGTCGAGCCCCATTCCGCCCCGCCGTGGAGGTCGGTCCACTCCTCGACTCGGGGGAAACCGGTGTGTTCGACAGTGAGGAGCGACCCGTCGTCCTTCGGCTCGCCGGGTAGCCGGAGCACCGTTCGAGACGGCGAGACGCCCGGCCACTCCCCCGCCAACCCGATGCTCTTCCCGGGAGCGACCTCGAGGAACTTTCCGGCGTGAGTGGGCCGGCCCGTCCATCCGAGACGGTACTCGCCGGTCTTCTTGGAAGTGACCACTGGGCGATTCGAGAGCCATTTCACGAACATCAGGGGATTCGTGAAAGCGTCAAAGGTTCTCTCGGGCGGGGCGTGGATGAAGTACGGGTGGCTGACCCTCCGATCCTTTTGCGACGTCGACTCCGTGCCCATGAGGGGAGGGACTGGCCGCCCATGATATAATCGAGTAGGGGAACGAGAGTAGGTCGACGACGAGCGCGGGCGAGTACCGGTGTCGCCCAGCACCGGTGTAAATCGAGTTCGGGTCGTGGCCGGTACAAACCGACCGGTAGGCGCTGGGGCGAGGGCGGACGATCCTATTGCCGACGAGCGATGCCCCGCTGCGCGCGCGACGATGCGACGACTGGATTCGAGCGACGCCGGGACTACCGGAACGGTTTCGGACGACGCGACCTGGCGGGCTCGAACGGGCCGGATTCATCGTGCGCGCAGAAACCCCTTGTGGCTACCTCCGGTGGGAGCTGACGGGGAAGGCCGCCGAGGTACTCCCGACCCCGGTCGCTTCATGATCGCGCAGTCGATCCCTATAGGAGGGTGGCTGGAAACGAGAACTTGGATCTCGGCCGGCCGGTGCCGGCGGCGAAGGGACGGGCCTTCGGGAGGCCGGCTTCGAGCGCGACTGATCCCGGGTGCGCTCTTAACGGCCGGCGCTGCCTCATGATGTTAAAAACGCCCTAAGATATCTACAAACGTCCTCTATGCTACTCGAATCCCGCGGCTGAACCGATACGCCCCCCGCAACCCGGTCCGGCCATCTACTGGTCCGAATCCGTCGAGCTCCATCGCCGGTCGGGGAAGGCGCCGGTGCTGGGGTTCGAGCCGCTCCCTATTCGAACCCACGCCCGGGCCGCTTCACGGGACCGGTCGCTCACCGATCGGTACCGCGCTCGCCCCACCACGTGCTTCTCGCGCCGCCGATGAGCCGGTCGGTTCCCTCCCGGGAGTCCGTTAACGGTCCATGTCCACGTCCGTTCAGGGGTGGTCGCCGTACGACCAATCGTCACCCCAGAAGTTCCGATTCTTGGGGTAGTCGATATCGATCAAGCAGAACGGATTCCCGTCCGGGTCGGCAAGCTCCACGAAATCATGCCCCTTCTTTGGGGGGTGGCGAACGGTCGCCCCGAGTTTGAGGAACCTCTCCAACTCCGCGATGGGCTCGCCGACGTAGATGTCAAGGTGCAACCGGTATTCTTTGGCTGGGCCCTCGCTCGAGAGACTGATGTTCACATTCGGACCCTTCCTTCTTGGGTCTATCAGCATGGCACCGTCCGGACGAACCGGACCTTGAGGGACGTAGTGGAGCGCCTCGCTCCAGAAGCGGATCATCTGCTCGAGATTGGTGCAGTCGACAACGATGGAGCCGATCCGCGGATGGGGGTCCTGCGGTGGCTCGACTCCTCCCGTAGCAGACAACGCGGTCACTCCTTCGCCCGGAAGCTCGGTGACCCTTAACTCCTCAGGACCGACATGGGTGGGATCGTGGGCGCGCACGCTCGCCCGGGCATCGACCTGCACGCCGGCGGCGACCGTTCGCGAGCGGGGCGCCGGCCTCGTCGTGGCGAGGCTCGCGGGGAGACGGACCACCGAGCAATCCTTGATGACGATGTCCTCGAAGGCGGCGAACTTGCGGTCGGGCTCGCGCCCGGACTCGTGGGCGAGCTCGGCTAGCGCGTACTCCAGGTACCGCTTGAGGAACCGCAAGAGCTCGGGGGTGAAACGGACGTAGAAGCCGGGGTAGCTCACCGGAAGGTCGGTCCGCTGGACCTACCCTCATTTGAGGTCCTGCCGGCGTCGGTGGGGCTCCCCGCCGAAGCCGAGGACCAGGACCCAGAGCAACACGATCGGGTCGACCTTGCGCTCGCGACGGACGAACCCGGTCTCTCGGGCGGGCCGTTCGATCTTCTCGGAGGCGAGGAGTGGAAGGCACCCCGCGACATCGTCCTCCTCATCGGTGGGACGTGGACGCCGCATCTCGACCGGGGGTTCCCCGGCACTTACGATCGACAGAGTAGCCTCGACCGAGTATCGACGACCGTCGATCTCGGCCGGGTGCACGGGCCGGGCGCCCCCTGCGCCGCCCTCGTCATCGTGGAGCTTGCCGCACTCGGCGCCCAACGCTTCCTCATTCTCGGGGGACCGCGGAGATCGATCCCGGCATGCGGACGAGAACGCCCGTCGTGGGCCGAAGAGCCCTCGGGACGAGTGCACTTCCCATCACTACCCGCAGCGGGACCGTTCTGTCTGGCCTTCTCTCAAGTCAACCGCGTCCGTCACGCGACGCCCCTCCGAACCCCCGATGCTGGGTGCCGGGGTCGGACACGCGCCCCCGGGC
Organism: Thermoplasmata archaeon; assembly: GCA_021798415.1. Taxonomy (GTDB): domain Archaea; phylum Thermoplasmatota; class Thermoplasmata; order Lutacidiplasmatales; family UBA184; genus Lutacidiplasma. The sequence goes on from JAJZGO010000056.1 coordinate 3,504, forward strand.
CTTCAGTGGCTCGGCTTCCGTAGGGTGCAGAAGATATACCGCGGCCGGAAGAAGTGAAGCCGAGTGAACACCCGGTCCAAGCGCGGCAGCTGCCTTCGCACGTAGGGCGCGCCAGGGTAGCCGCGGTCCACGTGCATCCGGACGAACTCCCATTGCTTTCGGGGATAGAGCGGGTTCTTTTCGAGGACCCAGAGTTCCCGAAACGACCAGGGCGTGAAGAGTCGCTGGTGCGTCATGTCGTTGTTGGCGTCCCAGGAGTCCGCGTGGGGGGTGTCGAACTCCAGGCTTCCCCCGGGCTTGAGCACCCGCCACATCTCGTCGAAAATGCGGAAGATCAGGTTCACGCCGTCGAGAGACCCCTGCGGTACGTGTTCCAGGAACTGGTGACTTACGAGGCCATCGTAGCTGTCATCCTCGATCGGCCAAGGGATGCGCGTCGCATCGTGGACGATGGTGACTCCGCTGCTCGGCCATAGATCCATGCCCTCCGTCGCTCGGGGGTCTCGACGGCTTCCGCAACCAATATCAAGGACGCGGGGCGCGGGGCGAACGGGGAGGTCTTTGGTGCCCGCCAACTGTGCCCCCGAGTAGCTGACCCACACGGAACGGCCCCCTTAAGATAACGGGAGATCCGGTTTCGCGCAAGAAGTCGGAGGATCAAACGAAAGCTCGTCGAGGCTCTCTTGGGACTTGGTAGGGCGAACGAACGTCACAAGCTTCGGATTCGCCAGCCGATTCGTGCTGCGCGATCGCGCGCAAAGAGGCAAGGTGGGCCGAGCCTCCTGCGGTCCCGCGCATACGCCGGGCCTGCCGCGTGGGATAGTTCGAAACTCTATCGACGAGTTCGGCGCTACTGGGGGCAGCTCGAGGGAAGGCGCCCGTGCTGGGATTCGAACCCAGGTCTGAGGCTCCGCAGGCCTCTAGGATAATCCATTGCAGCGGGGCGGGGAAGAGCCCCGACCCCGTAGCTACCCCACACGGGCTTACGGCGGCGGCATCGTTGCCGGCGCGGCGAGGTTCGTCGGCTATAAAAGGCCGGGGACGAGCGTGACGGCCCGCGATGGACACTTTATACCGGGCGAAGCTCCCCGACGCCGTGGGGGTCGGGCTCCCGTCGATGTCGTCATCCGGTTCCGAAGACCCGTGGGAGGAACTCTCCCGCCTGCCGATGGGGACCCACCTCGAGCTCGTGGACGAGGCGGGCCGGACATGGACCGGCACCGTCGTTCCCCGGCACGAGCTCTCGGGCGAACGCGTGCTCCCGCTCAAGCTCTCGAGCGGGTACAACGTCGGGATCCTCATCGGACCGGCCTGCCGCTACCGACGGCTCGAGCCGCCCCACGCCTCGGGTCGCGGCGAAGATGTGGGGGCCGCCCCGCCGGGCGCGCCGACCGATCGACCCGGGCCTTGGGTCGCGCTCCTGACCACGGGCGGAACGATCGCCTCCCGGGTCGACTACGAGACCGGCGGGGTCCGGCCGGTCCGGGACGAGCGGACGATCCTCGCCTTCTATCCGGAACTCGAGCGCAGGGGACGCGTGCGCGTCGTCCCGGTCTTCGACCGGTTGAGCGAGGAGATCGTTCCGGACGACTGGCTGGTCATCGGCCAGCACGTGGTGACCGCCTTCGCCGAGGGCGCGGAAGGGGTCGTCGTCGCGCACGGCACCGACACGCTCGGGTTCACGGCGGCCGGGCTCAGCTTCCTGCTCGCGGGTCTCCCGGGCCCCGTCGTCCTCGTCGGGGCTCAGCGCTCGCCCGACCGCCCCTCGTCGGACGGGGCGAGCAACCTCCGGGCGGCGGTCGAGGTCGCCCGCGACCGCCGCATCGGCGAGGTGGTCGTCGTCCTGCACGCGGGGCTTTCCGACTCCCGGTTCGCGGTCCATCGCGGGACCTGGGTGCGCAAAATGCACTCTAGCCGCCGCGACGCGTTCGAGAGCCGCAACGGGCCCGCGCTCGGCCACGTCACGGAGGCCGGGGTCCAGCTCGACCTCGCGGTCCGTCCTCCCTCGACGGGGCCCGCACGGCTGGACGGACCGATCGACCCGGCGGCGGGCCTGCTCTGGTTCTATCCGGGCCTCTCCCCCGAGCGGGCCGAGGCCTTCGCGACGGGCCTGCGCGGTCTCGTGCTCGCCGGCACCGGTCTCGGCCACGTCGCCTCGGCCCACCTCGGATGGATCCGCGCGGCCACCGCTCGGGGTCTCCTGGTCGCGATGACGACCCAGTGCCTCGGAGGGAACGCCGACCCGTTCGTCTACGCCACGGGACGAGAGCTCGTCCGCGCGGGAGTGGTGTATCTCGGTGACCTCCTCCCCGAGACCGCCTACGCGAAGCTCCTCTGGGCGCTCGGTCATGCCGACGACGCCGCGGGGGCGACCGCCCTCCTCACCGCGGACCGTGCGGGGGAGTTCCTTCACCGCCACGGACCGGGGGGAGCCGATTGAAAGCCGGCCTCGAGGTCCACCAGCAGCTCGCGGTGGGCAAGCTCTTCTGCGCGTGTCCGGCCGAGCTCTCCGACGAGGTCCTCGGGTCGTTCACCCGTCGCTTGCGGGCCGCGGGCGGCGAGGACCGCGGGATCGACGCCGCCGCCGCCTTCCAGGCGGCCCGGGGGTTCGAGTACCGCTACGAGATCTCCCCGATGAACTGCCTCGTCGAGATGGACGAGGAACCCCCGCACGCGCTCAACGGTGCCGCACTCGACACGGCGCTCGCGCTCGCTCTCCTTCTGCACGCCCGTCCGGTCGACGAGATCGAGGTGATGCGCAAGATCGTGGTCGACGGGTCGAACACCTCGGGGTTCCAGCGCACCGCGCTCGTCGCGGTCGACGGCCATCTCGAGGTCGGCGGCCACCGGGTCTCGATCCTGTCGATCTGCCTCGAAGAGGACGCCGCGCGCAAGGTCGAAGCGTCGGACACCCAGGTCGTCTACCGACTCGACCGTCTCGGGATCCCGCTCATCGAGATCGCGACCGGCCCCGACCTCACGTCGGGCGCCCAGGCGCGTGAGGTGGCGGAGGAGCTCGGGGCGCTCTTGAGGGCCTCGCGACGGGTTCGCCGGGGGATCGGGTCGATCCGCGAGGACCTGAACGTCTCGACCGAGGGCGGCCGTCGCGTCGAGATCAAGGGCGTGCAGGAGCTCGGGAAGATCCAGGAGTACGTCGACGGGGAGGCCGCGCGCCAAAAGCTCCTCCTCTCGATCTCGGCGGAGCTCCGCGCCCGAGGCGCCTCGGTCCCAAACCGGCCGCCCGTCGACCTCACGTCGTTGTGCGAAGGCATCGCCTCGGGTCCCCTCTCTGGCGCCGGCCGCGACGACCGGAGGGCGTTCGGGATCGGGCTCGTCGGGTTCGCCGGCCTTCTTCGCGCCCCGGACGGCTCGAGCGAGCGACTCGGTCGGGAGCTCGCGGACCGGGCGAGAGCCGTCGGGCTCCGCGGCCTGGTCCACTCCGATGAGGTGCCGGGCTATGGCCTGACCCCGGATCGGGTGGGGGCGGTCCGGGAGGCGCTCGGCCTCTCGGAGCGGGATGCGTTCGTCCTCCTCGTCGACCGCTCGCGCGAACGCGCCGAGACCGCGCTCCACCACGTGGCCGAGCGGGCGCGCGCCGCGCTCGACGGCGTGCCCCACGAGACCCGGGACCCGCTCCCCGATGGCCGCAGCCGCTATTCCCGCCCCCTCCCCGGCCGCGACCGGATGTATCCCGAGACCGACATCCCTCCGATCCCGGTGACCGCTGCGCACCTCCGCGAGCTGGAAGGTCGCCTTCCCGAACGCCCCGCCGCGCTGCGCGCCCGGCTCGAACGGGAGCACGGGCTCTCTTCCGAGGTGGTCCGCCGCATCGTCTACAGCGACGACGAGGAGGCGTTCGAGACCCTGACCGGTCGCGGTCACGGCGCGGCGCTGGTCGTTCGGCTCCTGACCCAGGACCTCCCCGCCCTCGACGCCGCCGAACGAACGCCCGAACGTCCGACCCTCGAGACGCTCGACGGGATCCTCGGGGCCGTCGAGGCGGGCCGCTTCGCCAAGGAAGGGATCCCCACGGTGCTCGAGGCTCTCCGCGCCGGGGCCCCGGACCTCGACTCGGCGGTCGAGCGGGCGGGTCTTTCGGGGTTCACACTCCGCGAGCTCGAGGCTCTCGTCGACCGCCTCGTCCGTTCCAACCTCGACCTCGTCCGTCGGCGAGGGGACGAGGCGTTCTCGCCGCTCATGGGCGATGTGATGCGGGAGGTCCGGGGTCGTCTGGACGGCAAGGTCGTGGCCGATACCCTGCGGCGGACGATCGCGACGGTGCGCGCCGAGGGCGGTCCGGCGGAAGCGTGAGCCTTCGGGCGGCGCGCGGGTGAAGAGATGATCCGAAAGGGTCCTCCGAGACGACGGGCCCCCGCGGCTGGGCTCACGCTGCGCGCCGTCGTCACGGACGTCGACGGCACCCTCACGGACGCCGGGCGTCGTCTCGACCCGCTCGCGATCGACGCCGTGCGCCGCGTCGAGGACGCGGGGTTCCCCGTCCTCCTCGCCACGGGGAACGTCCTCCCGATCGCGCTCGCCCTGTACCGCTCGCTCGGCCTCTCGGGACCGATCGTCGCCGAGAACGGGGGGCTCCTCTACCGGACGCGTCGCGATGGCCGGCCGGTGGTCGAGCGGCTCGCCGACCCCACCGGCCCGCGAGCCGCCCTGCGCACCCTCCGGCGCGCCGGCGTGCCCGTCCGACGCCTGTTCACCGACCGCTGGCGGGAAACGGAGGTCGCGCTCGAACCGGACGTGCCGGTCGCCCGGCTGAAGCGGGTCCTGGGGTCGAGCCCCGTCGTCGTGGAATCGACCGGCTACGCGATCCATCTGATGCAGCGCGGGACCGGCAAACGGCCCGCGCTCGAGCGCGCGCTCGGCTACGTCGGGCTGACCCTCGGGGAGTGCGTCGTGGCGGGGGACGGCGACAACGACGTGGGGATGCTCGGGGCCGCCGGCTTCGGGGTGAGCTTCTCTTCGGCGAGCCCACGGGCTCGACGGGCGGCCCGGTACGTCGCGCGCTCGGGGTACTCCCGCGGATTCGTCGAAGGTCTTAAGGCCAGCGGGATTCTGCGTTGACCCGGTTCCGACCGGGAGGGACCTAGGGTGCTCGTCGGTCAATGTTCCCGCTGCGGCAAACCGGCCGCGCTCGCCTGTACCGTCTGCGGACGGACGTTCTGCCGGGACGACCTCGACTCGGACGAGCGGATCTGCGCGGATTGCGCGCAGGTGAAGCGCAACCCCAACAGCACGGTCGAGTCCCGGCCCCCACCGTCGCGCCCCCTCCGTCGAGGGGCCCGAGCCCCCGGGCGGGTTCAGTAGTCGTACCCGGGCAGCACGATCGGCCCCCGGACGCTGCGGGTCGCGAGCGCGACGAGAACGACGCCGACCGCGCCGGTGAAAGCGCCGAAGGCGAGGGCCGCCCACGCGTAGCTCCCGAGCGTCGCGGTCAGGCGCACCCAGCCGACGTTCATGCCCGCCGTGCCCGCCGCCGCATGGAGGAGGAGGTTCGCGACGACGCCGAGGCCCCAGCCGAGGAAGAGCAAGAGACCGCCCGCGAGGTAGTATCCGAGGCGTTCGTCGCCCCCCGGGTCCATCGGCGGCACGGCGGGAGTCTCGTGGAC